>JASBSA010000014.1 GCA_030149175.1 Winogradskyella sp.
GAAAGATGCCAAATAGTATTGCCGAAACGAAAATGATTATGTCCATTCCTAATCCCATGATATTCTTTTTAAGGTTCCTATAAAATTAGTCTAAAAAACTTAAATATTGTTACTAATGGTCTCAATCACCCAATCCTGAAAGGACGCATCCCAAGTTTCATAATTCTTGTAAAACTGCTCTTTATCGTACCAATACAAGAACAGTACATCCTTTGGAGCGATATTAATTAATAGCTTATGAATTAAATCGCGATGCTCTGAAGATAATGATGAATGCGGTTGATGTAATGCAAAATACATAGACTGATCTACCATATCCTCTATCTTATAGGCATTACTACGTTCTAGTTTTTCTAAATACAGCTCCACTCCCATTACCTGCTTTCTGGCCTCAATATTGATTTTATTGAGATAACTTTTAAACAGCGCCTTGCTATCTAAAATCTCTTTAATAGGATGTTCTGGTTGCTCTAATTTGTGATACAATTCAAACTTCTTTATACGATCATAATTTGGGGTTGTTACCATATATTCTAAATCGCACTCAATAATGATGTGGCTTTTTAGCTTTTCAACTAGTTCAGGTTGGTCTATGTGATAAATCAATACATCGTGAATTGTATCTTTTATAGCTTCCTTGTAGGAATCTTTACTTTCAAAAACCACAATGGTTTGAATAAAATCTCTTAACAAGTACACACCACCAAAAGCACGAGTGTAAAAAGAACCTGTAGTATAATGCAACGAATGAAGATTAAGGTCTCTATTTCGTAAATCTCCATAGGTCTTTGCCGAATCTAGCAACTCCTCATGTATCTTTTCGTCTATAAAATTGTTATCTGTTCTAAATTTGTCAATAAGTTGAAGCTGTTCCTTTTGTTTCTCTTCAAGATTATCAATGAGTCTAAAACTTATACTTACATCATCGTATTTTAAAATATCTAAAGGCTCATAAAACACATCGATATCCTGATCAAAATCAATGCAAATAGCAGAATCTCTGGTAATATCATTGATTTTACTACCATGAGTTCTAAAAATGTGCTGCATCATGTCTCTATCAAAAGAATGAAATGGTAAATAAACAGGCTTTCCTTTTTGTAAAGGGGAAATAATAATGCCTTGCGGATTTGCTTCACCATGATTGAGATAATGCACATTTTTCTTCTCTTCTGCAATCTCAGGACTCCAACCCATACCATCTATAGAAAAGGATGTTAGCTTGGTTTCCTTAAAGCCAAGTGTTTTTAAACATTTATTATAGCGCTCTACCAGTTTTCCACTTACTGGTATGAGTTCGCTTCTGTATAAATTTGCTTGTTTTAGTTTGTTCATAAAAGCCTATCCTAAATCCTTTCTAGAAGAAAGGACTTTTATAATTCTTTATAATAGATTATTTAATTGTACATGTTGCAGTAACATAATTGTTTTTGCATCAATAATACCTCCATTAGCCATCATCTCAATGGCTTTTGTAAATGGTATTTCTAAAATTTCTATGTCTTCATTTTCAGTTTCTAAACCACCACCTTCATTGATTTTCATTTCATTTGTATATTCTCCTACAAAACATGAAAATCGTTCTGTGCTACCTCCTGGTGTGGCAAAAGCACTATAAACCTTTTTCAGTTCAGGAATTTTATAACCTGTTTCTTCTAGCAGTTCTCTTTTCATGGCTTCTGCTGCTGAAGTATCATCATCTTCTAACATTCCTGCAGGTACTTCTAATAAAAAACCATCTTCTACTCCATTCATATAAGCCGGTAAACGAAATTGCCTTACCAAAATAACGGTCTGCTTTTCTAAATTATACAACAAGGCTGCTACTGCATTACCACGCTCTAAAACTTCCCAAGTATTATTAACCCAATGTCCATCTTTTAATTGATAATTAAATTTCACCTGTGATAAGGTAAAGTACTTATCTGAAAGAATGGTTCGGTTGATATTTTTGATGCGTTTGGTCATAATTAATCAATCTTCCCAAAACGTTCTCTCGCTTCCGTTTCAATATTTAATTGATTAATTCTGGCATCAACTTTTCGTTTAAAGTCGGTATCTGCAATCGTTGCTACATTATCTAAATAGCGTACTACTTCTTGTCGCCTAATGTCACTAAAATCTAAGCCTTTCATGTTGGCTCGCATCAACTCTTGAAGCATACCGAATTTGGTATCATAATCTTTTTTGAAATACACTTCTGGATTATTGAACCAATCGTCTTCTAAGTCAAAATCCGTTAAACGTAACGAAACGGCTTTTTGAATATTTCGCACATCACGAGATGAAAAGAATGGAAATATCTTCTGAATTTCAGTATATAAATGCGCATAAAACATATGCTCATTGTCACTGTATTTGCTTGATACTTTCTCAAATGTATCCAACACACGATCTTCGGTTGGCTTGTCTATTGTCTCTAAGATTTCACCTAGATTCTTTGCTACTTTCTGAGCATCGAGATACTTATAATCGCCAGGATTACTCATGTTTATAAAATCTGGCATGGTATCTTCCAACTTTTTCCACCATAGATAATCCTGATCCACGAAGTCTTTTTCGTTTCGTGCTCCATCTATTTTAAATCGTCCTTGCACACGCGAAATCACAGCCTTATCCAGCATTTCTGGTAAGTTGGTAAATAAACCTATAGAACTGTTACCATAGTTAACCGCATAAGCGCCTTCGGTATATCTTAAAAATACACCAATCACTTCTTTCACTCCAGCCGAAACACCTTGTGTGGTACGCTCTTGCAGATTATTCTCAGCATCGTCAATTGGTGCAAAAATAAGACGTGTAGGATCTTGCAAGGGTTTCATCCACTCTACCATTTTCTCAGCTGAACCACCTTGAAAGGTTGAAATCAAAGTATCTGGCATCGGATGAAACAAGAATGGAATATTTAAGTTTTCACTATGTTCTTTTAGACGAGTAGCAATAGCTGCAATGAGCATACTTTTTCCTGTTCCTGGGATTCCATACCCCATAAATACTGGCATAAAACCACCCAATTCTTGAAATGGATTCTTCTTAGCTTCAAAATCATAGCTTAATAAACGTTCAGTTAATCGTCTCGAAAAATGTTTGGCATCTTTGTTTCCAACAATTTGTTCAAACTGAATTTTATTGAATTCAACACTTACAGCAGAGCCAGCAAACACATTGTTCCAACCATCAATGGTGAAGTCCGAATTTTCTAACTTAAACGAACGGTCTTCAATAGTATCTGTATATTCTAAAGTACTTTTTCTTAGTTGAATTTCATCTATAAGTGCTTCAAAATAAACGACTGTAAAATCGATAACGTCTTTGTCGGTTTTGATAATGTCTGGATGTCCTAAGTACTTATCATAATAAAATAATTGACATGAAATTCCTTTTAAAGGTGATAAAAACGACACTTCTGGGATTCCTGCAAACTTCTGCTTCATTACGGATAAATCGTCCGACGCATGTGGTTTTAAATCGTGTAATATTTTATAAGCAGTAGCAAACAACATAAAGGCTGTTGCTGTAAGCATTTTACTTTCGTACTCACGTTTCCCTGAGTTATCTAAAGCCGATTTATTTTCACTTAGAGTTGATAAACCTGAAGCATCATAATAACTATCCTTTACCCAAATACCAAGTGTAATACCTTCTTGTACAGCATATAATGTTTGATTAAGAAATAACGGAATTGCAACCGACTCTGGTAACAATTTCTTTTTTAAGCTTAAAATGGTTTTTGAGACTGAGGTTACAGAAACATTACTGCCATTGTTAGCACGCGATAGATACAACAGAATGGACTCGTCCTTACCGTTGTTGTCTCTATTCTTAGCTCGCTGACTTTGCTCCCATTGAATAGATTTTAGGTAAGAGGTTGCTTCATCTCGAAGCATGTTGAGTTCATTTTGTTTTATAGGAAATGTTGAGTTGTGTTGCATTTTTATATTTTTTCGTCATTATGAACAAAGTGAAGCAATCTTTTTAATTGAAAAAGATAACCACGTCACTCTGTTACTTCGTTATGACGTTACTTTTTATCTATTTTTAAATCAGAAACCTGAACTGGCGGAATTGCCAACTTATTCATAATTTCTGGTGTTTTATTGTATAATAATTGTATGATTCTATGCGGTGCAAAAACATAACGCTGCCTAAATGGACTTGCCCATTTCTGAAACGTTTGTTTGCTAAAAAAGCTACCTTCTTTAAATTCACTTTTTGATACTAGCTCATCTACCTTAAACGACACTACATAAGATTCTAAAGGAATTGTTTTCCTAGCAATACCATCTAAGATAGCATGTGTTATGTCGTTTTCATCTTTTGCAAATACGTTGTGGATTGGTCCTAAATCAATTCGCTTAATCAGTTTTGGCAACACTTTAGGCAATCGCTTGTCTATAGCGTAAGCCATGGTACCCAAATTCATTTCGCGATCGGATGTGTTCTTTAAAACCGAATAAATTTCGTCTTTATACCCTTGAACATCTCTACCATCGTAATTAAAATACATGTAACATACAAATGGTCTGTTATGTGTAACATCATAAAAGCTCCAACTAACCAAATGCTCTGCAGGTGAACCTTGTGGCGCAGCTATAATCTTGCCTTGTACAAAACGATTAAAAATATATTCCTTCTTAGCTGATGTGTAATATACAATTGATGCTGCTTGAAACAATTTTCGTTTTGAAATTGGTTCTTTCTTTCGCATTAACGTATCTAGAAACTCATCTTTTAAAACATCAACATCTGTAAGCTTGGTTAAGAACTCTTCTCGTAATTCCAGATCATTAAACAGATATCTAAATTCTAAATAATTTGGAAAACTAGAATCTGTAAGATCCACCTTCATGTTTTCCTCATCATCATACATGTATTTAACACGCATGGCCTCAATAGAATACAACAACAAATCGGTGTATTGCTTAAACAGCAATATTTCCTGTTGATTAAGTATTTGCTTGGCCTGAACTGCGGTAATCAATTCCTTGAGCGTAAAGTCTATCATTTTGTGATAGAACACGTACTGCTCTTTAGAATCTAATACTGCGGAATCTAAGGGAGTTACAATCATGGTTTAGTTTTCAGTTTACAGCAACAGTATTCAGTTAACTAACAACTGTGACTGAATACTGTTACTGATGACTAGATTTATCCAAGTAAATCATCTTCATTAGCTTCTGGTTTTGGCTCACCTGATGGTTCACCATCTCCTGAAGGTGCATTGGGATCTGCGCTATAGTATTCATCAAAAATCTCCTTCATATCTATACCGTAACGGTCTGCAAAGTTTTTCTGAATTTCAGCGTCTTTAGACCTAATATCCTTAAGTGCTTCGGCATAACTACCGTAAATACCTTGCATTACTTTTTCGTGAACTGGAATATTATCCATCATTTCTTGACGTGCTTTGGCACTAGCGGTATGCATGGCTGCTAAAGTTTCGCCGATATGCTCATCGGTTTTGACACCTAAGTGCTCTAAAATCGCTGCGAACTCTTGGTCTGTACGCGCTTTTAATGCTACTACGTAACCATCGTAATACTTTAAACGCTCGTCTGTGTCTGATTTTAATTTAGCACGATGCGTTTGAAGGTTACTACGCAAAGACGTTAATACCTTAATCGTTAAATTATGTTTGTGGACAAAGCTGTCTTTTGACGCTGCTAATGTGGTGTAAGCATTTTTTAGACCTTCCAATTCTTCCACCTTTTGCTCTAAGCCTGTCACTTTTTCAAGAGCTTCTGAGTATTCAGAAGATTGTTTATCCGCCACTTCTTCTAAAGCTTGTCTTGCCTGTTTTAATAAGGCATATTGTTCTTCGAGTTTGGCTTCAACTTCCTCTTTCTTTTGAAGTGCTTTGGTGTGGTTGTTACTTGCTTCTACTATGGCAGATTTTAAGCTCTCTTCAACTTCTTTGATTTCAAGCTCTCTGTCTTTTAAACGTTTGATGGCTGCTTGACTTTTAAAAGACAATTCATTTAATAAGGTCTGCACATCGGCAGTTTCAATACGCTGCTGAAACATCGCCTTAGCCTTATTATCTGCACCATCACGTTGTTTTTGAGCCGCAGCTAATTCATCTTCAGCTTTTTTAATTTTCGATTTACGTCCCCAAAGATTATTCCACCATGTATCTGGTTTTGCTTTAGCATCCTCGAGCTCAACCTTAGCGCGCTCTAAACGTTTTACGGCATCGTCTATGATTTTTTGCTCAGCAGCATTTAATGCCGAAAACCCTTCGAACATAATACCTACCTCATCTTGGTAATCTGTTAAATCCTTAATGGCATCAAGAAGGGTTGTTCTATCCTTCTCAGCCATATCCACAACATTATCAAGCGTTGCATTCAAGATTTTCTGACGACTTTCTGGATCATCCTCTTGTGCCAGCTTAGACTTCATTTGGTCTATGGCCTTTCCCCAATTTACATCTACTTTTTCAGGTTTTTCTTGTGAGTTGGTTTCTAATAAATCAAAATCATCAGACATGTTGTGTGGTGTTATTTAGTTGAACAATTTTTAGGATAAGCAATTTCGGTAATTTTTTAAGACTACAAAAACTTTACTATCAAATAATAGGTAGTAAATGTTATAAAAATGTTACAAATTTTAGTTACTGCTATTTGTTGAATATCTTTAAAGAAAATCAACACCTATGAAACTTTTAAAGATTACACTATTTACGGCAGTATTAATTTCTTTACTAAGTTGTAAAAACGAAAAGAAACAGACTGAGGTAGCAACCAATAACAATACAACGAATGCGATTGAAGAAAAGGTTAAAGTAATTCCCATAACTCATGGAACGCTTGTGCTAGAGTCAAATACTGAAGTTATTTATGTAGATCCAACAGGTGGTTCTGAAGCTTTTGAAGGTCAAAAATCACCAACACTTGTGCTTATTACAGACATTCATGGAGATCATTTAAGCACAACTACATTGGAAGCTTTAAGCTTAACTAATGTAAAAATCGTTGGGCCTAAAGTGGTGACTGACAAATTAACTAGCACCATAAGCAATAACATTATTACACTAAATAATGATGAAACTCTAGAACACAATGGTATAAAGATTAAAGCAGTACCTATGTACAACTTAAGGGAGGAAGCGCTAAAATTTCATACAAAAGGAAGAGGTAATGGTTACGTGTTAACCATTAATAACGAACGCGTTTATATTTCTGGTGACACAGAGGATATTCCAGAAATGAGAAATCTAAAAAACATAGACAAAGCATTTGTTTGCATGAACCTACCATACACCATGCCAGTTGAAAGTGCCGCTAGTGCCGTTTTAGACTTTAAACCAAAAGTTGTATATCCCTATCACTATAGAGGAACTGATGGGTTAAGCGATGTGAGTTTATTTAAAGAAATTGTGACTAAAGAAAATAATTCTATTGAAGTGAAGCTTTTAGATTGGTATTAGCAAAACATAAGTGTTAAATTTTTAAGTTGTTAACAACTTGATAAAAGCTGGACTTTAGCTGAAAATACCGTAGTTTATCGAGTTTTTATGTTGTTTTAACGATGTATTTGTTCATAACAAAACTCTAAATTATTTAAAATTAGGGATTTGGAAAAGCTTTTTTTTCTATATTAGCACCGTAGAACCCAAATCTAAATCATATTAAGCCATGCTTAACAAACTGATTTCTAAAGCTTTATTAGTAACCACGACACAGCTTACGATAATCCTTATCGCTGTGGCATCTATATTTCTTGTTTTTATTATTATAGCTATCATTAAGATGTATAAGTTAAAAGCAGAGAACAAGAAATTAATGGAAACTAATGCATTTAAAGATGTAGATGATGAATCTTATAAAGATTTTACAGGCGGACATCTTTATGGTGACAACTAGAAGTAAATTATGTGGTTAATATTTTTCTTTGTATTCCTCACGATACTTGTTATTGCTATTATATATGCAAAATCTTCGCTTTACATATACGAGCATGAATCTTCAATTAACGCAGAGTTAAAAAAATTTGATTCAAACTTTAAAGAGCTTTCACAGCATACAGAAAAGGAGATTGATTATGAATTAAGTGGTAATCATCTTTATGAATAAAAAAAGCCTGCATTTGCAGGCTTCTTATTTTTAATTTAATCTTCTACCTTACCAGTTTCTTGTACTTAATTCGTTTTGGCATTAAGTCGCCACCAAGACGCTTTTTCTTATTCTCTTCGTAATCGCTAAATCCACCTTCAAAGAAATAGACTTGAGAATCCCCTTCAAATGCCAGAATGTGAGTACATATTCTATCTAAAAACCATCTATCGTGACTGATTACCACTGCACAGCCTGCAAAATTTTCTAGACCTTCTTCAAGAGCACGTAATGTATTAACATCAAGATCATTAGTTGGCTCATCTAAAAGTAAAACATTACCTTCTTCTTTTAAGGTCATTGCCAAATGTAAACGGTTACGTTCACCACCAGAAAGTAATTTTACTTTTTTATTTTGTTCACTTCCAGAGAAATTAAATCGACTTAAATATGCTCTAGAGTTTACTTGACGGTTACCCATCATAATCAACTCTTGCTCATCGCTAAAATTCTGCCATATTGTTTTTTCTGGATCTATATTAGCGTGCTTTTGATCAACATATGCAATCTTAGCCGTTTCACCAACTTTAAATTCACCCTTGTCCGGAGACTCTTCGCCCATTATCATTCTAAAAATTGTTGTTTTACCAGCACCGTTTGGCCCTATAACACCAACTATGCCTGCTTGAGGTAAATTAAAGTTTAAATCCTCATACAGTAACTTATCTCCGTAAGCTTTACTCACACCAACAGCTTCTATTACATTTGTACCCAAGCGTGGTCCATTTGGTATATAAATTTCTAGCTTTTCATCAAGTTGTTTTTGATCTTGACTCATTAACTTATCGTAATTCTTCAAACGTGCTTTTTGCTTAGTTTGGCGCCCTTTTGCTCCTTGTCTTACCCATTCCAACTCTCGTTCTAACGTTTTTTGACGTTTAGAAGCCGATTTACTTTCTTGTGCTAAACGCTTAGACTTTTGATCTAACCAAGATGAGTAATTTCCTTTCCATGGAATACCTTCACCTCTATCGAGTTCTAAAATCCAACCAGCGACATTATCTAGGAAATACCTATCGTGTGTTACAGCAATTACAGTTCCTTTATATTGTGCTAGATGATGTTCTAACCAATGTACAGATTCAGCATCTAAATGGTTGGTCGGCTCATCTAAGAGTAATACATCTGGCTCTTGCAATAGTAAACGACACAATGCTACTCTACGTCGCTCACCTCCAGATAACACGGCAACTTTTTTGTCACCTTCTGGTGTACGCAAAGCATCCATTGCTATTTCTAATTTGGTATCTAGTTCCCATGCGTTTGTAGCATCAATTTGGTCTTGTAATTCTGCCTGACGGTTCATAAGTTTTTCCATTTTATCTGGATTGCTATAAACCTCTTCTAAGCCAAATTGGTCGTTAATACTATTATATTCATCAAGAATTGCAACGATTTCTGATGCACCTTCTTTAACAACTTCCATTACTGTTTTTTCATCATCTAGCTGAGGTTCTTGTTCAAGATAACCAACCGTATAACCAGGCTTAAAAACAACATCGCCTTGGTAATTTTTATCAACACCTGCAATAATCTTTAGCAATGTTGACTTACCAGAACCGTTAAGACCTAAAATACCAATCTTGGCACCATAGAAAAAACTTAGGTAGATATTTTTTAAAACTGGTGTGTTAGCAGATTGAAAAGTCTTTGTTACACCAGACATTGAGAATATTATTTGTTTATCGTCGCTCATAATTATACTCTTCCTTTTAATGCATTAAACACCCAAGCAATTGCAAAAAAGCCTATTCCTACTGAAGCAAAACCCCAGCCTGCAACCTCATCATAACGAAACGCTCCAAGTGCTATTAATCCAAGTCCAACAATAATCATAATGGTCGTGGCCCATGCCAAAACCGTGTTTTTATTCATCGCCATAATCGTATTCTTAATTTTTAGATAGTTAGTTGAAAGCAAATATCGTTATTTTAAAATAAAAAAGCACCACAAATTGTGGTGCCTTATCAATAAACTAAAGTACTATTATAAAGTAATCATTGGCACTTCAATAAATAATAATTCGGAATCTTCGGTTGCATTTATTTCAAAATCAGAAGTTTCTGAAATACCTATGGCATCTCTTGAATTTAAATTAAAATCTGAAATTGAAACTCCACCACTAATAGTCATAAGATAAACTCCATGATCTTTACCTTTTAAAGCATAAGTAAAAGACTCTCCCTCTTTTAAATCGATACGAGATAGTTTAGCATCTTGATGGATTTTTAAACTGTTCTCGTCTTCATCATTAAAAGATGTTACTAAAGTTTGAAGCTTTCCTTTTCTATCTTCTTCACTAAATGTTTTTTGATCGTAACGAGGTTTTACACTTCGTTCTTCTGGAATAATCCATATTTGAAATAAACTTAAATATTCATCAACAGACCCATTTATCTCTGAGTGCTGCACACCTGTACCTGCAGACATCACTTGTACTTCACCTGGAACAACTGGTATCCAATCATCACCCATATTATCGCGATGTTTCAACACACCTTTTAACGGAATGGTTATAATTTCCATATTATCATGTGGATGTGTTCCAAACCCCATTTTTGGTGCAATAATATCATCGTTCAATACTCTCAAGGCACCAAAATGAACTTTTTCTGGATTGTACCAACCTGCAAAACTAAAGGAATGATTTGCTTGTAACCATCCGTGATTTGCAAATCCTCTGTCTTCTGCTTTGTGAATTATTGTTTTCATTTTTCTTTTCCTTTCTTAATTTAATTATCTTAATTTATCTAGTAAATCACTTAATTGCGCTGCTTCATCTTCTGTGATAGCTCCCAGCCAATCTTCATTAAAATCACCTGAAATTTCTTCTAATAATTCTAACCCCTTTCTTGTGATTTGAATATTTACTACACGTCTATCGTTTTTTGAAGCTATACGCTCTATTAACTCTTTTGCACATAACTTATCGGTAAGTCTTGTAGCATTTGGGGCACGTTCTATCATTCTATCCTTTACAATTTGCATAGGCAACGGTTTATCTGCTCCTCGTAGGATTCTAAGAATATTGTATTGCTGAGGAGAGATTCCAAATCCTGCAAAAAATGTATTCTGCTTTGCAGTGATCCAATTTGCGGTGTACAAAATATTTATTAAGGCTTTTGTTTTATTATCCTTAAATTTTGAATTAACATCTTTTGCTATATCACCCATTTTACAGTGCTTTTTGTAGCTTTTCTACCTGCTCTAAAAGTTCATTATTTAATTCTTTGTTGGTAATTTTACCATTCTCGAAATTTTCATTAAATGAAGGCAGAGAAAATGTGGCAACTATGTTTCCATCATGCCATGGGAATCTAGCTTCAGCAATAGACAAAACCGTTTGCCCTCCTCTTGCACCAGGCGATGTTGCCATTAACAACATTGGTTTCTTAAAAAGAAAATTACCCTCTATTCTTGTCATCCAATCGAAAAGGTTCTTAAAAACCGTTGTATACGCACCATTATGCTCTGCCAGAGAAAGAACTATACCATCAGACTCTTTAATAAGATTTAGTAATCTGTGTGCACTTTCTGGCGCTTCATCCAATTCGCTTTCTAAATCTACACCAAACATCGGCGCTTTAAAATCATTTAAATCAATTAAGTTAACATATACATTTTCTAATAGTGAAGATGCATACTCAGACAATTGTTTGTTTATTGAAGCACTACTGTTGCTTCCTGCAAAGGCTACTATTTTTTTCATTTTTTTCTGTTTTGACAGTACAAATTTAGAGATAATTATTTTATTTTCCAAGGAAAATATTACCAAGGAAATATAATTAACCTTTCTTTAAGAAAACTTAAATTTTAATATAAAACATTATTGTTTTGTAAATTCGTGACATAAAAAATTAAGAATACCTAAAATAAGTACAACTACATATTTTTATAAATGGATATAAAATTCAATAAAAACGAGGATCACAACAAACTTCTACTTTCAGACTTAAAAAAACGTTTAGCAAAAGTGAAACTTGGTGGTGGTGAAAAAAGTATTGATAAACATCATGGTAAGGGAAAAATGACCGCCAGAGAACGCATAGATTATTTGTTAGATCCAAAATCTAAATCTATAGAAATTGGTGCTTTTGCAGGTGAAGATATGTATCCTGAATATGGTGGCTGCCCATCTGGCGGCGTGGTTGTAAAAATTGGTTACGTAAAAGGAAAACAATTTATTGTAGTGGCAAATGACGCTACAGTTAAGGCAGGAGCCTGGTTTCCTATCACAGGCAAAAAAAACCTAAGAGCACAGGAAATTGCCATAGAAAATAGACTACCCATTATATATTTAGTAGATAGTGCAGGTGTGTTTTTACCGATGCAAGATGAAATCTTCCCTGATAAAGAACATTTTGGTCGAATCTTTAGAAATAATGCCGTAATGAGTAGTATGGGAATTACCCAAATAGCTGCCGTTATGGGAAGTTGCGTAGCAGGTGGAGCTTATCTACCTATAATGAGTGACGAAGCTCTTATTGTAGATAAAACAGGAAGTATATTTTTAGCAGGAAGCTACTTAGTTAAGGCTGCGATAGGAGAAACTATTGACAATGAAACATTAGGTGGCGCTACCACACATTGTGAAATATCTGGAGTTACAGATTACAAAGCTAAAGATGATAAAGATGCTTTAGACACCATAAAGGCTATTGTAGATAAGATCGGAGATTTTGACAAGGCTGGTTTTAATAGAGCAAAGCCTACTAAACCGAAAGAAAATCCAGAGGATATCTATGGAATATTACCTGAGAGTAGAGCTGACCAATATGATATGAATGACATCATAAAACGATTGGTTGATAATTCAGATTTTGAAGAATATAAGAAGGGTTACGGTCAAACTATTATTACAGGTTATGCGCGCATTGATGGTTGGGCTGTTGGTATTGTTGCCAACCAAAGACAAATTGTAAAAACCAAAGGAGCAAAAACGAAACCAAGCGAAATGCAATTTGGTGGTGTTATTTATAACGACTCAGCTGACAAGGCAACACGATTCATAGCCAATTGCAATCAGAAGAAAATTCCTTTAGTCTTTTTGCAAGATGTTACAGGTTTTATGGTTGGCAGTAAATCTGAGCATGGTGGAATCATAAAGGATGGTGCCAAAATGGTGAATGCAGTTAGTAATTCCGTTGTACCAAAATTTACAATTGTTATTGGTAATAGTTATGGAGCAGGAAATTATGCGATGTGTGGAAAGGCTTACGACCCAAGACTTATTGTTGCTTGGCCAAGTGCTGAGTTAGCAGTAATGAGTGGTAAATCTGCTGCTAAAGTGCTTTTACAAATCGAAACCGCATCTTTAAAAAAGAAAGGTGAAACTATTACTAAGGAAAAAGAAGAAGAACTGTTTAACAAAATAAAATCGAGATACGATAACCAAGTATCTCCTTATTACGCTGCCGCAAGATTATGGACAGATGCTATCATAGACCCTTTAGATACAAGAACGTGGATAAGTATGGGTATTGAAGCTGCCAACCACGCTCCTATTGAAAAACCTTTTAACTTAGGTGTATTACAGGTTTAATATCTAAAAAATTTAATCCATAAAAAAAGAGCGCAAATCGCGCTCTTTTTTATTTCTGTATTTTAACTGATTAGTGAGTCATACGCTCTCTTGCAGCTTTCTTTTCTTCTTTAATTTCTTTAAAACGCTCAATTGCTGAACCAAATACCCAATAAGGGATTACAAAAGTTAATAGGAAAATCATTAACCAAAACCCTATTGTTAATATGGTTAAAAATGCTAAAAATCCTAAATACTGATCAAATTCGAACATAATTGCGTTTCATTTATAATTGTTGCACAAAGATATAACCAATTAATAAGTTTTACAATAGCCTATATGAGATTTATTAACATAAAATAAACAGCTGTGCCTAAACTGCCCTAATTAACAATTCTGCAGTTGCAGGGTTTGTAGCTAAGGGTACATTATGAACGTCACAAAGGCGCATCAACATTAAAATATCTGGTTCGTGAGGATGCTTATCTAAAGGGTCTCTAAAAAACAACACCATATTACACACACCTTCTGCAACTCTAGCTGCTATTTGTGCATCACCACCTAGAGGCCCAGATAAAAGTGCATTGACTTCAAAACCTGCTTTTTTAACCTTCTCACCAGTTGTGCCTGTTGAAATTAAATTTATTTTCTTTTGATGTAATATCTCCCTATGCTCATTTAAGAATTGAACCATTTCGGCTTTTTTTCCATCGTGGGCAATTATCGCTATTTCCATTTAAATATTCTTAACATGATAATCCACCAAACCTTCAATTGGTCTCCTTACAAAGTTACCAACTTTAAACCCAAGTTCTTCGGCCACCTGTTTTATCTCATCTTTCCCGAAGAATGCTATTGAGCCAGCAAAATGAACAGGTATACCTTTGCTCAACTCTTCTTTATACTGAAGAATCATATTCTCAGCAAATAATCGGATACCCTTAACAATTAAATTCTTGATATACTCTGAATCTTTATTGATAAACATAAATTCAGCGTGATCTGCCAGGTAAGCACTAGGATTTGTTTGTTTGTACAAATTATATTTTATGAAATCAGCATCGAGATTATGCTTGTGCGCAAATGCTACCCTAATGGTATCTGGCATCTTATTGAAGTAATAATCTCTTATTAATTGTTTTCCGAAATAATTACCACTAGCATCATCCATTAAAATGAAACCAAGACTAGAAACACGTTGATGTAAGTTTTTGCCATCATAATAACTACAGTTAGAGCCTGTGCCCAAAATACATACTACAGCTGCTTCGTCATTGGAGTTTATACAAGCTCTTACAGCTGCATAGGTATCTTCCTTAACTTCTACTAAAGCATTAGGAAAATATAACTCAAGTATTTCCTTTAGTAAAAGCCTAGGTTTTTCAGTACCACAACCGGCTCCGTAAAAGTATACGTGGGTGACTTCATTAGCAATTGCCATGAGTTCTTCACTTCTTTTAATTGTCTTTTTTAATTTCTTTTCTGCAACGATTGCAGGATTTAAACCTTTGGTTCTTATTTTATCTACCGCTTGCTTACCGCTTTTATCAATAGCAATCCAATCGCATTTAGTAGAACCTCCATCTGTTATTAAAATCATGATGATTGTTATATACAAAAATTCCGTAGCCTATGTAAAAACATAATCCTACGGAATCTAGAATTTATGTTATAAAATTAAAGGCTATTTACCTTTTGAGCTAAATCTACTAACTTATTTGAGTAACCAAACTCGTTATCGTACCAAGATACTAATTTAAAAAATGTTGAGTTTAATTCTATTGCAGCTTCTGCATCAAAAATACTTGTACGCTCATCGCTAACAAAATCTTGAGAAACCACTAATTCGTCTGTATAGCCTAACACTCCCTTCATAGCTCCTTCAGAAGCTTTTTTGAATGCTGCCTTTATTTCCTCTAAAGATGTTTCTTTTTGGGTTTTTACGGTTAAATCTACAACAGAAACATCAGCAGTTGGCACTCTAAACGCCATACCTGTTAATTTTCCGTCTAATTTTGGAATTACTTTACCAACAGCTTTGGCTGCACCAGTTGAGGCAGGAATAATATTTAACAATGCACTACGACCACCTCTGTAATCCTTTTTTGAAGGCCCATCTACAGTCAATTGTGTGGCTGTAGTAGCGTGAACTGTTGTCATTAATGCTTCCTCTATACCAAAATTATCATCAACAACTTTAGCTAATGGCGCTAGACAGTTAGTTGTACAAGATGCATTTGAAACTATCTTGTGATTTGCGTTTAATTCATTGTCATTCACACCCATTACAAACATTGGTGCATCTTTACTAGGTGCAGAAATTACCACTTTTTTGGCACCAGCATCAATGTGATACTGCGCTGTTTCTAAGGTTGTAAAAATACCTGTACACTCAGCAACAACATCTGCTCCTACCTCATCCCATTTTAAGTTCTTTGGGTCTCTTTCTGCAGTTACCCTAACGGTTTTACCATCTACTACTAAGTGACCATCCTTCACCTCTACAGTACCATCAAAATGACCATGTACTGAATCATATTTCAATAAATATGCTAGATGCTCTACATCTAATAAATCGTTTATTGCGACAACATCTACATCTGGACGTTTTACCGTTGCTCTAAACACTATTCTTCCTATTCTTCCGAATCCGTTAATTCCTAATTTTAAGTTTGACATTTTTCTCTTGTTTTTAAATTGTCATTATATCTGAAACTCTAAGTAGTTCCATGTTAATTTTTGATTTTCCTTTTACTGCTTGGTCAAA
>JASBSA010000056.1 GCA_030149175.1 Winogradskyella sp.
ATTATCAGTATCAAAACAATGTGCAAAAATGTAAGCTTCGTTTTTAAAATGGTTAATGGCAATGATGTTTTGATATACCGCATAATAAATGTCAGGTATATCAATAGAATTGTCTTTTTTAGAAATCTCAATGTCTTCAAAATACTTTACAGCATCGTAAGCGGTATAGCCAAAGATGCCATTATTTATAAATTTGAAGTCTTCATTAGAATCTACCTTAAATCGTTGCGTAAACTTGTGAATTTCTTCTACGACACTAATATTATTCGCAAAGTTGTTTTTAGAGCTTCCATCTGGATAGGTTTGGGAAATTAAACCATCCTTAACTTTAATGGAAGCAATTTGGTTGCAACAGATATAAGAAAAACTATTGTCATTGGCATGATAGTCACTACTCTCTAGCAAAATGCTATTAGGGAATTTATCTCGTATCTTAAGATAAATGCTCACAGGAGTAATGGTATCTGCGAGTATTTTTTTGTAATGTGTGTATAAACTGAATGTTTTCATTTATGATTTAAAATTAAAAAAGGCTTGTCGTGAATGACAAGCCTTTTTCTATAATAGTACATACAAGGTTTCTTTCACGAACATAAGTTTGCAAAATTCCACCACCAAGTATGATTTGTTATTGTTTTCATCTATGTGTCAAATATAGAAATGAAAATTTTTATTTCAAACTATATCATAAAAAAAGATTCTTGCCTAGAGTTAAACCTCGATGACAAGAATCTTTAACATTATGTTTGTTATTAATTCTTAAGGAATTAAAACTTTAATTCTACATTAATATCAAATTCGTCATAGATCGCTTTATCTTTTAAAGTTTCTAATAACGAAGGTGATTTATATGTGATTTTGTGCTTTGTTCTGTCTATTTTTAAATTAGCAGTAGCGGAATTTTCAGTAACTGTCATTGGAAACGAAATAGATTCTGTTATACCTTTTATGGTAATGTCTCCTTTAATATTGTATTTCCCATTTTTACCACTCACAGAAGTGATTTTTAAAGTCGCTGTTGGGTATTCTTCAACACCAAAGAAATCGTCAGATTTTAAATGACCATCTAATTTGTCTTTGTAATCTCCAGATAAATCTGTTGTATTAATGGAAGTCATATCGATAGTAAATGAACCACCTTCTAAAGTCTCTCCGTTAAAAGTGAGAGAACCTTCTTTTAGTTTAATCGTACCTTCGTGTTCACCACCTACTTTGTAACCTTTCCATGTTACTGTACTTGTTGATACATCTACTTTTTTGTCTTTTAAGACTGTAAATGACATAAATGATAATGCTAAGATAAATAGCATAGCGATTTTTGAATTACTGTTTTTCATGATAATAGTTTGATTTGATTTTTAAAAATTTATGAATAATTGTTGTTCTGATTTTCGTACTTTTTTATGGTGCTGTGTAGCATCCTCTTCAGATCTATAGCCTAGAGTTACAACAACAGCCGCATTAAGGTTTTTAGAATTGAGATCTAAGATTTTGTTGTATTCCTCATTTTGAAAGCCTTCCATTGGGCATGCATCTATTCGCAATTGAGCAGCTGCAGATAATAAATTACCCACTACAATATAAGCCTGTTTGGCTGTCCATACAGCCTTCTGTTCTTGACTAAATTGACCAATTGTAGATTTTATTGTATTTGCATAATCTGAAACATCTTCTTTTTTAAGATTTCTAGTCGCTATGACATTCTCAAAATAATCATCGACCAACTCCTCACCAAAGTCTGTCATATGAGCAAGCACAATCATGTGTGATGCATCTTCGATTTGTGGCTGATTCCAAGATGCTGCACGTAATTTTGTTCGTGTGTCTTTATCTTCAATGTTTAAGATTTTGTATGGCTGTAAACCGTAAGAAGATGCTGTTAGTTGCATAGCTTTTTTAAGTGTTTCAAAATCTTCATTTGATATTTTTTTAGAACTATCAAATTTTTTTGTGGCGTAGCGCCATTTTAAGTTTTCAATAGGATTGTTCATGTAAATAGTGTTTTAATTGTTTGTACTTATATTGTATATACATCAATTGTTGCAAAAAATTTAACCTCTCATTTTAGTGAGTAATAGGTTTAATGTTTCCAGTTCATCCTGACTTAAATTTTTTGTTAATTCATTTTCTTGTTCTTCTATAAGCGGATCAACTATTTTGAGTAATCTCAAACCTTCATCTGTTATGTAGATATCAACCTTTCTTCGGTTATTTTCGCAAATAAAGCGTTCTACCAAATTTTTAAGAATAAGTTTATCCACTAGGCGAGTGGTGTTACTCATCTTACTTATCATTCTATCTTGGATATCTTTTAAGTTAGAAGGCTCACCGTTTTTTCCTCGCAAAATTCTTAGAACGTTGAATTGCTCTATAGAAATATCATATGGTTTTAATACTGATAACAAACCTTCTTTAAAATTAATACTGGCAAGCGAAACATTTAAAACGGTTCGCTTTGCTAAAGGCAAACTTGATTTGGTTTTTATTATTTCACTTATATCTTTCATATACAACAATTGTATATACAAATGTATAATATTTATTTTATAACAGAATTAATTTTTTGTTAATTATTCAACTGTGTCTATTTCTATTAATAAATTTATGTCATGAAGCGAATACTAGTTTTATGTCTATTGGTGATTTGTTCTTGTAAGAATAGCAATGAAAAAAACAATGAAGCAAGTGCGCCTGATGCAGCACTTAGTGTTGATGAAGAGGCGCAGAACATTTCGGATTTTGATCTAAAGATATATGACTATGATGGTTTAGAACCTTTAATCAATAGGCAAGACGATAAAATACACGTAGTTAACTTTTGGGCAACTTGGTGTGCTCCTTGTGTTAAGGAATTACCATACTTTGAAGCGATCAATGAAGAGTACAAGGATAAAAATGTAGAGGTACTGTTAGTGAGTTTAGATTTCCCAAAAAATTATGAGACCAAGTTAAAGCCATTTATTAAAAAGCGTGGATTACAATCGGAAGTCGTAGCTTTTGATGACGTAGACCAAAATAGATGGATTCCTGCAATTAATAAAGACTGGTCTGGCGCTATACCAGCTACAATTATTTATAATAAGGATAAACGTCAATTTTATGAACGTTCGTTTACCAAAGAAGAGTTAGAAACAGAGTTAAAACAATTTTTAAATTAATGTGCTTATGAATACTTTAAAATTATTTGCAGTAACGGTATTAACAGTAGTGTTATCTGCTTTTACAGCAACCACTGATGAAGGTGGTTATAAAATAGGCGATGTTGCTACCGATTTTAGTCTAGAAAATATTGATGGTAGTATGGTGTCTTTGTCAGATTATAAAGACGCTAAGGGCTTTATAGTTATTTTTACTTGCAATACTTGTCCTTATGCCGTAGCTTATGAGGATAGGGTAGAGGCATTAAACAAAAAGTATGCTGATAAAGGTTATCCTGTAATTGCAATTATGCCAAATAACACAGATGTGAAACCCGGTGATAACATGGAAGCTATGAAGGCACGTGCTAAAGCAAAAGGATTTACATTTCCGTACTTGATGGATGAAGGTCAGAAAATTTATCCTCAATACGGAGCCACAAAAACACCACACGTTTATGTTTTAGAAAAAACAAAAAAAGGCAATATAGTTAAGTATATTGGCGCTATTGATGATAATTATAAAGACGCAAGTGAAGTGAAGACTAAATATGTGGAAAATGCAGTAGATGCGTTATTAAAAGGAAAGGATGTTGAAGTTAAAGTAACACGTGCAATTGGTTGTACCATAAAAGTTTAGTATTTAAAGAGTACTCCAAAAAGGAAAAATGTTAAAATTAATCCGAAGTTGTAACACTTCGGATTTTTTTACGTCTATATCATAAGGAAATGTTAATTTTGCTTTTTCTATAATTGCTATTTTAAAGTGGATTTATTACAAAAAGATTGGGTAAAACAATTGGAAGAGGACAATAACTCTGTTGTTTTAGATGTTAGAACGCAAGAAGAAGTCAATGAGGGCATTATCCCTAATGCTTTGCATATAGATATATTTAAAGGACAAGGTTTTATTTATGAAGTTGATCAATTAGATAAAACTAAAAATTACTATGTGTACTGTAAAGCCGGTGGAAGAAGTGCTCAGGCATGCGCCATAATGAATCGATTAGGTTTTAAAAACACTTATAATTTAGTTGGAGGTTTTAGCGAGTGGCAAGGTGATGTAGCCTTTAAAGAATAAAATTAACTCAAAACGCTGTTTATACATGAAAAGATTATTTACAATTGGCTTTTTGTTAATGGCAATAAGTTTAGGGACTAGTTGTATAGACAGTAAAATAGAAAATACTGGTGTAAAACTAGTAACTCCCGAAGAAATGGAAAGCATTCTTCAGTTGGAAGACGCACAAGTAGTAGATGTGCGCACACAGAGAGAATATGATAAGTCGCATATTGCAAATTCTCAGAATATAGATTACAATTCACCTACTTTTGAAGAAGATATTTCTAAATTAGATAAAGCAAAACCTGTAATTTTATATTGCAGAGGAGGCTCAAGAAGTGCTAAGTGCGCTAAAAAACTTAAAGAAGCAGGCTTCGAAAAAGTCTATGATTTAGACGGAGGTATTTCTAAATGGAAACATTCTGATAAACTAAAAATTGAAGTAAAGTCATAAAGTCTAAAACCGAACGTCTGTTCGGTTTTTTTTTATTCCTTATAAATATTTATTTAGGTTTTTATAAATTAGACGACTCTTAAGAAATAATAAATCGCAAAAAAGCATATTTGCGTATTAATGCTTTATTTATGACAGCAAGAAAAGCCCTTCTATTTAGCCTATTATCCTTGTTTTTTTCACTTAGTTTATTTTCTCAGGTATTAGAACCAGTGAAATGGGAGACTTCGGTTGAGAAAGTTTCAGACTCTGAATTTACTCTCATTTTTAAAGCCAACATAGATAAAGGTTGGTACATCTATTCACAAGAGCAACAATCTGAAGAAAGTTTTGCGCCAACGACCTATTTTGAGTTTCAGAATATGGAAGGTAATTACCAATTGAATGGTAAAACTGCTGAGCCAGACGTTCCTGTTATTTTTGATAAGATATTTCAGGAAGATGTTAAAAAATTTAAAGATCAAGCCATCTTTAAACAAAGCATAACACTTATAAACAAAGATTTAAAACAGATTGATGTTACAGTAGACTACCAAACCTGTGACGATTCTAAATGTATACCAAGTGACTTTCATTTTAATTTTTCTCTAGATGGGTCTGAAATAGTTAAAGATGAAATTGTCCTAGATGAAAGAAGTAAACAACTATCAGAAGGATTAGACCTAAATGTTACCGGTTGGGATAAATACACAGAAGAAGTTATTGAAGAAAAGAGTAATCTATCGATTTTCTTTCTTGGGTTTTTAGGCGGTTTGATTGCGTTGTTAACTCCATGTGTGTTTCCTATGATTCCACTTACGGTTTCATTTTTTACAAAAGGCGCCAGTGATCCCAAGAAAGGCTTGTTTAATTCTATTTTATATGGATTATTTATTTTTTTAATATATGCCCTATTGAGTATTCCTTTCCATTTGTTGGATACGTTAGATCCTGGTATTCTAAATAACATTTCTACCAATGTTACCCTCAACATAATTTTCTTTATCATATTTATAGCTTTTGCATTTTCATTCTTTGGTTATTACGAATTAACCTTACCGCAATCCTGGAGTGCAGCAATGGATAGTAGGGCCAATAAGATAGGCGGTTTTATAGGTATCTTTTTTATGGCATTGACGCTGGCTATAGTATCTTTCTCTTGTACTGGACCAATTTTGGGTACACTTCTGGGAAGTTCTTTAACAGCAGATGGTGGCGCAACCCAGCTGACTATGGGTATGAGTGGCTTTGGTTTAGCCTTGGCATTACCTTTTACACTCTTTGCAATGTTTCCAAAATGGTTAAATTCGCTTCCTAAGTCTGGAGGATGGCTCAATACCGTTAAGGTTGTATTAGGTTTTGTGGAATTAGCTTTAGCGTTAAAGTTCTTATCCAATGCCGATTTAGTAGAGCATTGGGGACTTTTAAAGCGCGAAATATTTATAGGTCTTTGGATTCTAATAGCCATTGGCTTAGCCTTGTATCTATTCGGAAAAATTAAGTTTCCTCATGATGGACCATTACAGAAACTTGGTAAGGGCAGGATAACTACCGCAATTTTGGTAATCGCATTTATCATCTATTTAATTCCCGGCCTAACTAATACAAAATGGGCCAATTTAAAAATGCTAAGTGGATTTCCACCACCAATGTTTTACAGCTTATATGAAAAGACGTCTGATTGTCCTTTAGACCTCAATTGTAAAAAAGATTTGGAAGAAGGTTTGGCTTTAGCAAAAGCAGAAGACAAGCCGATTTTATTAGACTTTACGGGTTGGGCTTGTGTGAATTGTCGTAAAATGGAAGAACAGGTTTGGAGTACTTCACAAGTATTTGATATTTTGATGGAAGACTATGTAATTATCTCACTATATGTTGATGATAAAAAACCACTGGAAGAAAACAATCAATTTCAATACCTCAGAAGTAATGGTACTGTAAAAGAAATAGAAACGGTTGGTGATAAATGGCAAACACTACAAACAATCAATTTTAAAAATAACTCCCAGCCTTATTATGTGTTGTTAAATCATGATTTTGAGTTACTAAATACTACAAAGGCTTACGAACCAGATGCAGACGCCTATTACGATTGGTTAAAAACTGGTCTAGAAAACTTTAAGAAGTAATTATACTTCAAAATAGACATCTTCAAACGGAACTCTAAAACGAGGACCGTAGATGCCTTTGTCGCCTCTAATACCACAACCAATTACCATATTAATTTCGGCACCTTTTGGTAAATTCAGAATTTTTTTCACCCTCAAAGTGTCGCTACCTTCCATTGGGCAAGTATCATAGCCTATGGCAGCCATACTTGTCATAAAATTTTGTGCAGCAAGACCAGCACTTTTATGTGCCACAACTCTCATATCGCTCTGTCTAACTTGTCTGTAAATAGGTTTAAAAAGACCAACAATCTGAAACGTAATGTATTTGAGGTAGCCTAAAATACCTAAAAAATCAGCGTAAACCGTTGGGATTAATTTTTTGTAGTAGTTGGTTGCCATTTTTTTACGCTTTAATTCACGTTCTGATAGGTTGTCTTTGTCGTAGACCTTTTCTAAAAAAGCAATATTAGCTTTGGCTCTTTGCTTCCAAAGGTCTTTTCGAGTCACTACAACCACTAATTGTTTTGCGGTTTTGGCTGCGCTTTGATTAAAACAGGCATTAGCTAACTTCTTTAAAGTATCATTATCAGTGACATGATAAAATTCCCAAAGTTGAAGATTACTACTCGTAGGTGCTAAGGATGCATTAACAAGGCATTGTTTTACTTTTTCGCTATCAATAGGTGTATCTTTATATACTCGTGTAGATCTTCTGTAAGCAATAGCTTCAGTCACTGTCTTTTCCATGAAATTTACGATTTTGGTTTAAAATACTAAAGTTATACTAAAAGTCGGTTTTCATGCATTGAGAACCTAAAAATCCTTTATTTTATATAAAAACACAAATATGATAACGACTAACAACCCATACACTCAAAAAGAATTAAAGACCTATCACCTCATTTCGGATAAAGAATTAAATCAAAGACTCGAGTTAGCCGATGAGCAATTTAGAAGTTGGAAATCGCTTCAAATTAAAGATCGTACGAAACTGCTTTCTAAAGTTGCAGATCTTTTAATAGAGCGAAAGGACACTTATGCCAAATTAATGACTGATGAAATGGGAAAACCCATAACCCAAGGTATAGCTGAGATAGAAAAATGTGCTTGGGTTTGTGACTTTTATGCCAAAAATGCAGAGGATTTTCTTGCGGATCAGCTGATAGATACCAATACTGATGAAAGCTTTATAAGTTATGATCCACTGGGTGTTATTTTAGCGATTATGCCATGGAATTATCCCTTCTGGCAGGTGATGCGATTTGCTGCACCAACATTGATGGCTGGTAATACAGCTTTACTGAAACATGCGTCAAGTACCACACAATGTGCCATAGAAATAGAAAAGCTTTTTTTGGATGCAGGATTTCCAAAAGGGTGTTTTCAAACCCTTTTAGTATCCCACAAACAAGTAGAGAATATTATTGGCAACGATATTGTTAAAGCTGTTAGTCTAACCGGTAGCGAAGCGGCTGGCAGGACGATAGCCGAAATCGCAGGCAAAAACCTAAAGAAGGCAGTCTTAGAACTTGGAGGAAATAATGCTTGTATTGTTTTAAAAGATGCAGACTTAGAAAAATATATGGATACCATGGCTTGGGCACGTATGCAAAATGCTGGTCAAAGTTGTATAGCGGCTAAACGATTTATTGTTGTTGAGGATATCTACCATGAATTTTTATCGAAATTTAAAGCTAAGATAGAATCTTATGTGGTTGGAAATCCCACGAATAGTAAAACAGAAGTGGCATCTATGGCTTCAGTCAGCTTGGCTGAAGAGGTAGAAAAGCAAGTCAAAAGATCATTGGATAATGGAGCAACTGTTCTATTTGGTAATCAGAGAGACAAAGCCTTTTACCATCCGACTATTATAGAAGACGTGACAAAGGATATGCCGTTATTTAGGGAAGAAGTGTTTGGACCAGTTGCGGCAATCATAAAAGTTAAAAATGAAGAAGAAGCTTATGAATTAGCTGCAGACACAAATTTTGGCTTAGGAAGCATGTTGTTTACGGCAGACGTAGATAAAGCTAAACGACGTATAGAACAAATTGCTGACGGAGCGTTCTTTATCAATGAGTTGGTTAAGTCTGACCCAAGATTGCCATTCGGAGGAACTAAAGCTTCGGGTTATGGAAGAGAGCTTTCTAAAGAAGGGATTATGGAGTTTGTAAACGTAAAAACGGTTTATATCAAGAAATAAATGAATGAAGTTTATCACCAAGCCAATAGCCCAAACCTAAAACTATTGGATAACCTATAAATAACCATAACGCATCTGTAATACTTATAGAATTAAATGCTGAAAGTCCTTGTTTAGACATCAGTTCAATAAATCCGTACCACGACTTTATTCCTAATTTTATAACTATGCCATTTGCCAAAATGGCAATAATAAGTATGGCTATTCCAATAATGTAAAGTCTAAGCATCTTTTAATTTATCTGAATGTAATTGACGTAATTTAGACAATTTAGGATCTATAACAAAGGTGCAATATCCATAATCTGGATTGTTTTTATAAAAATCCTGATGCTCTTGTTCGGCTTCATAAAAGGTTTCAGCAGCACTCAATTCTGTTACAATAGGATTGTCATAATAGGTAGACAACTCATTTAAAACGAGTTCTGCGATATTCTTTTGGTCTTCATTATGATAAAAAATCACGGAACGGTATTGTGTACCTCGATCCGCACCTTGTCGATTTAGCGTTGTAGGATCGTGAGTTGTCATAAAAATGATTAAGATATCTTGATACGAAATCACGTTGGCATCAAAGGTAATTTGCACCACTTCGGCATGTCCAGTTAATCCAGAGCAAATTTCTCTATATGTTGGTCTGCCAGGAACTTTTCCTCCGGAATAACCTGAAACCACATTTTCAACACCTTTAACTTCTTCAAAGACAGCTTCGGTACACCAAAAACAACCTCCACCAACAGTGGCAATTTCAATATTTTTACTCATTTACACTTTCTTTTTCTAAAACCATAGACTCCGAGTTGATGCAGTAACGCAGACCACTAGGTTCTGGTCCATCTGGAAACACATGGCCTAAATGGGCATCGCAGGTATTACACATTACTTCAACTCTAACCATTCCAAAAGAAGAATCTTTTTCATATTTGATGGCATTTTCTTTAATAGGCTGAGTAAAGCTGGGCCAACCAGTGCCAGAACTGAACTTAATGGTAGAATCGAATAACGGAGTATTGCAACACACACAATTGTATTTGCCAGCATCATAGGTAGTACAAAGAGCACCACTGTGAGGCCGTTCAGTGCCTTTTTGTCTGGTAATTCTGTATTGTTCTGGAGTTAATAGGTCTTTCCATTCGCTATCCGACTTTTCAACACGTTGGTCTGGAGTAGGGTTGCCATTAACCGCAAAATTTATAATGTCTTTCCAAGTAAGCATTTTTTATATTTCTTTCGTTATATTATTTCAACTTTGTTAGTAAAGATAGTCGAAGTAAATAGATTATTCTTACTGTAAATTAGAAATAGATAAATGTTTAAATTATCAAAACTTCAGTAGATGTTAAGTTTGCTTATAGATTTAGAGATACCTTTAAATATTACTTTTTTGGTTTTTTATAAGCTATTAGATTTTTCAAAAAATTAAGGAAAAATTTTTAGAAGAGATTGAGGCTTTTTGGGAGTAGGTTACTTTTTAGATTTAATAAAATTATTGTAGTGGCTAGATATCTTGGGATGTTTAGCCATTATTTTATACCAAGTATCAATCATATTTAATATGCTTATAGTATGTTACTAAGCTATCCATTGCAATACTTTTAGAAATTAATTCATTATCGTCATAGATATACCTAATTGTATAACTTTGCTTTTGTTTGTCTCTATCAGTCCAACTAAATGTAGAGGTGGTAGAATCTAGTTTTTTATTAGAGTAGTGGTAGTAGGTTACTTCTTTAGAATCTAAGGCTACGTCATCTATATTACTTGGTTTGTACAAAATTTCTTTTGATACCAAGGTGTTTGAAGTATCGTAATAATATTTTGTGAGTAATCTTTTTCCTTTTCCATAATCATTATTTTGATATTCAAAAGACTCTACAATATTTCCATTGTCATTAAACTTAAAAATACCAACTGGAATAGTGAAATCTTCCTTAGAAAAGCCAAAAGATAGTTTAGTATAATACTTGTATAAAACTAAGCTATCTTTATTGAATTCATAACGAAAACTAAACATAGCTTTAAAATCTGTAAAATATATTTTTTGAGTTTCAAGATTCAATGAGTCATATCTGTATTCTTCATTTATACTATACATAAATGACTTTCGCCATACTTTCTCTGTTTTTCCAATTCTGTTATATTCTACAATACTAATTGTATCATTCTCTTTATAAAGACCTGAATCGAATCCAGATATCAGAAAAGTCTTTTTAATTTTATTTTTCAGTATACTTTTTTGATTTAAATCCGAAAAGTTTAATTCATTAATTTTTAATCTTTCGTCATTATAGCAACCAATAAAGGAGAACAGTAATGCTATTAGGAAATTTTTTTTCATCTAAATAAAGATAGAATAAAAAGCCCTACTTCGCTTTTCGTTTCCTTAAAGCTTCGTAGGGCGTAAGTGGAGTCGGAGAGAATCGAACTCTCGTCCAAACAAGTAACCAAAGGGCTTTCTACACGTTTAGTCTTTTCTTGTTTTTTCGATGCAAAGCTGGCTAAAGACAACCTACTTTGCACTTAGCTTTTTAATCTCGAAAGGGCATCAAAGCACTACCCAATCTTGGTTAATTTTTACGATGCCTCTAATAGAAACGCCACTAACCAAGGCTTTTCGGAGACATTTAGCCTTCCTACCTTGTAGGAATAAGCAGAAATCTTACTATAATTCAGATTACGCAGCTAAAGCGTAGTTATTCTCGCCGTTTAAAATTTGGTCTAGCCTTTTACGTGTTTCAAAACCATTACACGACGTGCTTACCGTTTAATTAATCTCGCTGTCAAAACCAGTCGACCCCAAAATTTTAAAGGTAAAAGGAGCGCGAAGTTACAAAAAAAGTTGTGCAACCTCTTAAATCCATTTATTTTCGTGCAAAAATTATTCCAGATTATAAATTGGCATTTTGTCAGTTTTCAAAATTGTATTTACATGAAATTCGCCATCATAAAAGAAC
>JASBSA010000104.1 GCA_030149175.1 Winogradskyella sp.
GATCCTTTCTCAAATTTGAACCTAGGTCTTGAAATTGGAAAACGAGGAACAACTAACAATAATTTAATCCAAGAGAATTTTATAAACTTTAATGTAAGTTTATCTTTAAACTCTAGATGGTTTAGACAAAAGAAGTACAACTAACAATAAAAATAAAATGAAGACGAGAATTACTATACTGCTAGCGGCTCTTTTTATGAGCTTCAATTTTAGTTTTGCTCAGCAAGATGAGGAGTGTATGAATAATCTATCGATTTTTGATAGTTATGTAAAGACAAAAAAGTATGATGATGCTTACGAGCCATGGAAAATTGTTCGCAATAAGTGTCCAAAATTCAACAGAGCAATCTATGTACATGGTGAGAAAATTTTAACTCATAAAATTGAAAACTCAACAGGTGCCGATCAAGTAGCTCACATCAATGATCTAATGTTGCTTTATGATCAAAGTAGAGAGAATTTTCCATCTAAATATGATGAAGGTGAAGTCTTAGTTGATAAAGCAAACTTAGCATACAAGTACAGAGAAGAGCTTAATAAGACAGACGAACAGTTGTATAATATGTTTGATAGTGCTTATGTAAAAGATGCTAAGAACTTTACAAGTGCAAAAGGACTTTACACATACTTTTCTTTAGCAGTAGATTTATTCGATGCAGGTAAAAAACCAGCACAAGAGATGTTTGATAAATACGATGATGTTAATGAGTTAATCGAAAATTTAATTGCTGGATATACTACAAAATTGAATACCTATGCAGCAAAGGAAGAAGCGGGTACATTAACAAAAAAGGAGGCTAGATATAAGTCTAGCTACGAGTCTAACATAGAAGCTTTCGAAAACCAGATTCTAGGAAGTATGGACAAAAAGCTTGGTGATAGAGCTAACTGCGAAGTGTTAATTCCTTTATACGAAAAGAATTACGAAAACAATAAAAATGATGGTATTTGGTTACAGAGAGCGATGAACCGTATGTATGCTAAGGGCTGTAAAGAGGATCCATTATTCTTAAAATTGGTACAGCAAAAGAACAGTCTTGAGCCAAGTGCGGATACATCATACTATTTGTATCTATTAACGGGTGAGCAAAAATATTTTGATCAGACTTTAGAATTAGAAGCAGATCCGTTAAAGAAGGCAAGACTGTACAAGAAATTAGCTAATGAATTAAAGTCTAAAGGGAGTTACAGCCAGGCAAGACAGTATTATATGGAGTCTATGAAATTAAACCCGTCAGATGGTTCGCCTTACTTATCTATTGCAGCAATGTATGCTAAGAGTGCTAACAATTGTGGAGACTCTAACTTTAACAAGAGAGCAGTATTTTGGTTAGCAGCTTTAGAGGCAGAAAAAGCGGGGAGAGTAGATGGTCGTTTAAAATCTGCAGCAGCTAAAACTGCAGCTAGCTATAGAGCTAGTGCACCATCTAAATCAGATATCTTTACTGAAGGTAATGCTGGACAGACTATAAGAGTTGGTTGTTGGATAGGGCGTTCTATAACAGTGCCGAACATATAATGAAAATATATTTTTCACATACTATTAAAAGCTTAGTCACAGTATTTGCTGTGACTTTGTTTTTTTCTTGTGAAAATGATTTTGATGAGGTTCAAAAGGTTGGAGTACTTCAAAACCAGCCTATAGGTGAGGCCGAAAACATAGACTTAAAATATACTGAGTTTATAGAAGATTCCGTAAGATTGAAAGCAAATCTTCTTAGTCCAAAAATGCTCGATTATTCAAATCGAGATTTTGCATTCTCAGAGTTCCCAGATGGCATTGTTTTAAAGGTATATGATAAAGATGGTAAAATGACAACAATAACCTCGCGCTATGCTATTTTTTACACCGAAACAGATATTATAGACTTAAGAGGAAACGTTACCATTACAACGCACCAAAATGAAAAGCTTGTAACGGATCAATTATACTACAACGAAAAATTAGAATGGGTTTTTACCAATGAGCCATGGGTTTTTACCAAAATAGATGGTCCTAAACACGGAATAGGTTTTGATTCTGATAAGGACTTTAAGAAATTTCAAATGTTAGAAATGGGTGGAGATTTTGAATTTGATAATTAACTATCTTTGTACCTTAATTTTACTTAGATAATTAATACATGAAACTTCTTAAAATATTTCAATACGCTTATATCATCTTTGCTGTTTTATTTCTTTGGGATGCTATCTCAAATTGGTCAGTAGACAGGAATAGATCCTATATGTCACTATTTTTTGTGGCTTTGGCAGTATTTATGTTCTTTTTTAGAAAGCGCTTTGCAAAAAAATTTCAAGATAGAAACAAAGACTAATATATGACTCTAGATGTAGTCATAATCATAGTTACACTAATACTTTCAGCCTTTTTCTCTGGTATGGAGATTGCTTATGTATCTTCAAATAAAATACACATAGAGCTAGAGAAGAAGCAGGAAGACTTTTTGGGAAGAATACTAACCAAGTTAACGGCCAAACCATCAAAGTACATAGCTACTATGCTTATTGGTAATAATATAGCATTGGTTATTTATGGACTAAAAATGGGTGATGTATTGGTAAGGTGGTTTCAGTCCATGTTGCCTTCAAATAGTACTGTTTTAAACTATCTTTTCAGTGATTTACAATTACTAACACAAACCATAATATCAACGTTTGTTATTTTACTTACCGCTGAGTTTCTTCCTAAAGTGTTTTTTCAAATTTATGCAAATACCTTAATGAAGGTTTTGGCGTTACCAACGTATATTTTTTATGTGGTTTTTAGCTGGATTTCTGACTTTGTACTTTGGATTTCTGACGCTGTTTTAAAATACGTGTTTAAAGCAAAGGGAGAGGATGTTGTATTGGCAATGACAAAAGTAGAACTCGGTAATTACATAAGTGAGCAAATGGAATCTGTGGAAGACCATGAGGAGGTAGATAGTGAGATTCAGATTTTTCAAAATGCACTAGAATTTTCAGATGTTAAGGCAAGGGAAGTAATGGTGCCACGTACCGAAATTTCGGCTGTAGATATCTCAGAATCTATTGATAATTTAAGTCAACTTTTTATAGAAACAGGACGAACAAAAATCATTGTTTACAAGGATAATATAGATGATATTTTAGGTTATGTGCATGCGTTTGAATTGTTTAAAAAGCCAAAGGATATTAAGTCTATTATTATTCCTGTTAGCTTTGTTCCAGAAACCATATTAATCAAGGATGTGCTCAATATCTTAACAAAAAAGCGTCAAAGTATCGCAGTTGTTATTGATGAGTATGGAGGCACATCGGGTCTTATGTCTGTAGAAGATATTGTTGAAGAGTTATTTGGTGAAATTGAAGATGAGCACGATACCTTAGAAATGACAGAAGAACAAATAGATGAAAACACCTATAGATTTTCAGCAAGGTTAGAGGTAGATTATATAAATGAAGCCTATAAGTTAGATCTTCCAGAGAGTGAAACCTATGAAACCTTGGGAGGATTAATTGTTAATGAAACCGAAGGTATTCCTGAGAAAAACGAAGATATTTTAGTCGAAAATTTTAAGTTTACCATTGAAGAAGTCTCTTCAACAAAAATAGATATTGTTAGGCTTAAAATCCTAGATGTAGATTAAAGACTACAATGGCTTACAAAAACTATACTTCTCCTTTTATTATTTATTAGAAAATACTATTTTCGCAGACTTATTTATACGAAAAAATTAACAAATGGCAATTTTAAATAAAATTAGACAGCGTTCACTAATCTTGATATTAGTAATAGCATTAGCATTGTTTGCTTTTGTTATACAGGGTGTAATTGATAATCCAAATGCGTTTTCAAATTCTCAGGGTGTTGTTGCAACAGTTAACGGAACTGATATCGATAGAAATGATTTTCAACAAAAAGTAAAGAACTATCAAGATAGAGCTGGTGGTAGAATTTCTTCAACTCAAGCAGTAAATGCTATTTACAACCAAGAGTTACGCAAAATTATATTAGACGAAGAATATGAGGCACTTGGTTTGTCTGTGGAAAAAGATGAAATGCGCGATTTGCTTAAAAATAGTTTTCAGTCTTACCCAGAATTTCAAGATGAAAATGGAAATTTTGATGTTAACCGTCTTAATGCTTTCATAAGTAATCTAAAAGACATAAGCCCAGATTCTGCACCATTAACTTCTGCAGGGCAATCATTTAATATTAATTATGATATTTGGACAAATAACGAACAATCTATTGCGACAAACGCACTTCAGCAAACATATTACAACATGATTAAGGCTGGTGTTAGCACAACCATTGCAGAAGCAAAGGACGAGTACTTAGCTGATGCTAAAAATGTAGATATTCGTTTTGTGCAAATACCTTACACAACTATTGCAGATAGCTTAGTAGAGGTAACAAAGTCTGATATTAAGGCTTACATGAAAGAGCGTGAAGAAAAGTTTAAAGCAGACGCTAACAGAGAAGTGGTTTATGTAGAGTTTAAAGAAGAAGCTTCAAAAGAAGACGAAGAGGCTATTAAAACAGCACTTGTAAAGTTAAAGAAAGATAGTGCAGAGTACAATGATAGTAGTGGCAACACAGATACTATTCCAGGTTTTGATACTGTAAAGGATGTCGCTGAGTTTATTAACTCTAATTCTGACATTAAATTTAATGATGCATTTTTAAGAGCAACCCAAATTCCTGCAGTAGCAAAGGACAGCTTAATGAAGTTAGAAGTAGGTGAATATTACGGCCCATACAAAGAGGGAGAATATTTCAAGCTTTCAAAAATGCTAGCTAAGCAACAAATGCCAGATACGGTAAAAGTAAGACATATCTTAATTCCTTATGCTGGTGGTCAGAGAGCAGATGCGTCTGTTACAAAAACACCAGTTGAAGCCAAAGAAACGGCAGATAGTATTTTAGCGCAAATTAAGAGCGGCACTAAATTCTTAGATTTGCTAGAGTTGTCTTCAGACAAAGTAAGTAATGAAGATGATGGTGAAATTGAATTTGCATACAACGCTGGTATGGCACCAGAGTTTAAGGCATTCGCTTTTGATAATAAAAAAGGAGATATTGATGTAGTTGGTACGTCTTTCGGTTACCACATTATTGAAATCTTAGAACAAAAGAGTTATAATGATGCATATAAAATAGGCACTTTAGCCAGAAAAATTGAGCCATCTCAACAAACATTAGACGACGTATTTAACAGTATGTCTAAGTTTGAAATAGCTGCAAAAGACAGTGACTTTAACGAATTAGCTAAAGAACGAGGTTTAACCGTTAAACCAATAACATTTAAAGAACTAGATGAGAATATTCCTGGTTTAGGAAGTCAGAGACAAGTTGTACGTTGGGCATTTGAAGAAACTACAGATGTAGGAGATTACAAAAACTTCCCAATTTCTGGTTTTGGTTTTATTGTCGCTAAACTAGTAGAGAAGAACGAAGAAGGTCTAATGAGTGTAGAAGATGCCTCTGTAACAGCTTTACCAGAAATAAAAAAGGAGAAGAAAGCAAAAATGATTCGTGAGAAGATTAAAGCTACAACAGTTGACGAGATTGCAAAAAATCAAGGTCAGAGCCCTAAGACGGCAGCAGCTTTAACCTTAAAGAATACAACACTTGCTGGTGCTGGTGTAGAGCCTAAAGTAATTGGTGCTGCGTTTGGTATAGAGCAAGGAAAAACATCTAAGCCTATTGATGGTGAAAAAGGTGTCTATGTTATAGAAGTTACCAAGGTAACAGAGGCTACTGAGCTAGATAACTATACGTCTATTATGAATAGGCTAAACGCAACAAGACGTGGAGCTGTTCAGGGAAAAGTATATCAAGCATTAGAAAAAGCTGCTGATATAGAAGATAACAGAGCTAAAACAGTTTTCTAAATAAAGAATATTTTAGTACAAAATATAAGGCTTTACAGAAATGTAAAGCCTTTTTTGTTATAAGACCATGTCATTATAAGGAATGATAGTATCAAATCCTTTGGATTTGAAGTAGTCCGTCGGATTGGTCTCAGAAGTAGCCAAAACAAAATCACCTCCCCAAGCACCTAGGCTTTTAATAGTTCCATTGTAATCATTAAATAGCCTATACTTTATTGGTGTTTCGTTAATGAGTTCACCTATAATTTGCTCATGTTTTATTATGAGTTCTTCGAAAGCAGATAATGAAACAGATCTTACGATGGCTTCTGTGATGCCATTTATTTCACTTATAACAGAAGTGGTAACCTTGTTTAAGGTTTTGTATCTTTTTATACCCTCTCTACTATTCTGCTTTTCGTTGAGGTATACAAAATAGAGACTGTCCTTAAAAGAAGGGTTAAACTGAACAGATTCAGCCAAAGGATTATTTTTTTGGTTTTGTAACTGAAAGGTTATCGGAGTGTTGTGTTGTGCACAAGCAATATCATAACCACTACCGCCAAATGTTTTTTCTAAAAGCTTATATGCATCCACGTTTGCCCATTGCGCAATATTATTAATAAGTGTAGAAGATGTACCTAATCCCCATTCTCTGTTAAAATCTAAATGTGTTGATGCCTTATATCCTTTTTGAGTTTTTAAAAAGTTTGGATTGAGTTGCTGAGCGGTTTCAAGAATCTGTACTAATCTAGAAGAAATATCATTATCATTCCCAATGGTTTTAAGAATCTCACCATTTTCTAAAGTGAAACTATTTTCAAACCAAACATTTCCCTTTTCATCATAGCTTTTCCAGGTTAAGGAATTGCTGTTGTATTCTTCAACTTTAAGACTTTGACCATATTTTGTTGGTATGGCTAATGATTTTGCACCATCTAGCACAACGTATTCACCAGTGATTAATAATTTTCCGTTGCTTTGATATGTTTTTATTGATTGCTTTTCGGTGGCTGAGCGTAGTCGCTTTTCGGTGGCTGAGCGTAGTCGAAGCCACAATTTGTAATGGCTATCATTCTTGTATTCCGCCAGATTTTTTAATTCTCTGAGTTGTTTATTTATTAAAGCTTCTTTTTTTGCTCTACTCCAACCTTGAATTTGTTTCTCTCTATAAAAAGCATCATCTATTCTTTGAAACTCTTCAATATATTTTAGCACTACAGGTAGACGCTTTTTTGTGTGATTTGCACCTTTACCATCATTGTGCTCTGCAATACGTTTTTCGATATCAATAGTACTGCCAGTATGGTAAGAACCATCAGCGCATTCTAATATATAAATGTATCCTTTAGGCATTATATCTTATAATGTGACTTCGACTACACTCAGTCGCCAGTTTAGATTAAATTTTCCTTATATTTTCAATAGCATCAACAACAGCACTATGTGTTACCACATTGGTTTTAAAATATTCTACTATTTTTTCTTTCTCTTCAGCAGTTGCTTCAAACTGATTTAAAATATTTAATAGGTGCATTTTCATGTGCCCTTCTTGAATACCAGTTGTTGTTAAGGACTTCACAGCAGCAAAGTTTTGGGCTAATCCTGCCACAGCTACAATTTGCATTAAATCCTTTGCTGATGGGTTTTCTAGCATTTCTAGCGCAAACTTTACTAATGGATGCAAGCTTGTTAAACCGCCAACAGTACCCAAAGCTAATGGAATTTCAATCCAAAATTTAAAGATGTTATCTTCAATAGAACAATGGGTTAAACTTGTATATCTTCCACCTTTAGAAGCGTAAGCGTGCACACCAGCTTCTACAGCTCTAAAATCATTT
>JASBSA010000083.1 GCA_030149175.1 Winogradskyella sp.
AGAAGTTCTTTGGTGGTACTCACAATTATTCTTCTAAGTTTTTAATCTTGTTAGTTAATGCCTCACTTATTTTTTTCAATTTTGGCTTATTGTAATTAGGCATATCTAGCGATATTTTCCCTTTAGTTGTATCCAAAATAAATTTTGAATATGTGTAGCCTATTGTTGGAATATATGTGAAACTAATTATATCCTTCAATTCTATAACAATTTTATCATCTTTATAATGAAGTCTTTTTTTACTTATTTTGATGAGATAAGAATATCTTTTTAAGTTAAACAACTCCCAAATGAGCAAACATCCCAAAACTACGGCTATGAGATAAATCTTTCTATCTTCAAATTTCCCATCATATTTTAGATAAACCGTTACCAGTAAAAAAACAGATAGTAAAATTATGTTTATAGTATGGTAAGGTTTAAATATTTTGTCCTCTGTGTCCATTTTTTCAATTTTCGATTGAAGATTGTTGATTTGCGATTTCAGAAATCGTCATTCGTCATTCTTAAATCTAAAATCTTAAGGCACTTCTATCTCATTAACAATCTTGTTAATGATGTCTTCTGAAGTTACATTTTCTGCTTCGGCTTCGTAAGTAATTCCTATTCTGTGACGTAACACATCGTGCACTACAGCTCTTACATCTTCTGGAATCACATAACCTCTTCGCTTTATAAATGCATAACATTTTGCTGCAGTCGCCAAATTGATACTACCACGAGGAGAGGCACCAAAAGAGATTAAAGGTTTTATATCCTCAAGTCTGTACTTTTCAGGATAACGTGTTGCGAAGATGATATCTAGAATATATTTTTCAATTTTCTCATCCATATAAACTTCTCTAACTGCTTCTTGGGCACTTAAGATTTGTTTGATGGAAACTACTGGGTTTACTTTATCAAAAGAACCTTTAAGGTTCGCTCTAACGATAAGCTGTTCTTCGTCTAGCTTAGGATAATCAATTACTGTTTTCAACATAAAACGGTCAACCTGAGCTTCTGGTAACGGATATGTTCCTTCTTGCTCAACTGGGTTTTGAGTTGCCATTACCAAAAATGGTTTATCTAAAGTAAACGTCTCATCACCAATAGTTACCTGCTTTTCTTGCATAGCCTCTAACAAGGCAGATTGTACTTTAGCAGGCGCTCTGTTAATCTCATCTGCTAAGACAAAATTTGCAAATATTGGCCCTTTTTTAATAGAGAAATCATTCTCTTTTATATTGTAAATTAAAGTACCTACTACATCTGCTGGTAATAAATCTGGCGTAAACTGTATTCTACTAAAACTTGCATCAATAGCTTTAGATAAGGTGTTTATGGCTAATGTTTTTGCTAAACCAGGTACACCTTCTAAAAGAATATGTCCTTGACCTAGTAGACCAATTAACAAGCGTTCTACCATATGTTTTTGACCAACAATAACCTTATTCATTTCTAGGGTTAGTAAGTCTACAAATGCACTTTCTTTTTCAATCTTTTCATTAATTGACTTAATGTCAACTTTACTCGTTTCTTCCATATTTAATTAGTTTAAGGGCAAACTATTTTAGTGATTTATTCAGTGATGCAAAATGTTAAAATTATTCGGTCTTTGCTGTTAACAATTGGTTAAAAAATAAAGAGCAAAACCACTACAGTATTGCTCTTACATCTTCATTAACTAAGGATTATTATAATTAATATTCAATTTGTCTTATTGCGGTATATAATTTAGGGTTTAAAATCATAATATTTTCTTCTTGATTATAGGAAACTGACTTTTCTAAGTCTATATCAATAACCATATCATATCGTCTCTTAGAGTTTAGTTGAGTTTCGATTATGTTAGAAGGCTTTGCATTTCCTAAATCTAAACTGTGCAAAACATTACTGATATTCATAAAATTATTATCGCCAAGTACCAATCTAATCTCATAAACATATGTAGCTTCAATTTCAAAATCATCAACTAGCAACAAAGTGTTATCCTCTTTAAGGTCCGATACATTAAAAACCCCTTGACTGATTGTATTTAAACTCTTCCATGAGCTAGTGCTATTAGAGTTTTCAACTATTCTGATTTGAACATCTTCAATATCTAAATAAAGTTTACTTGAAGGTTGATTAGAACTTTTAAGTTTTACGGTAATCTGTGTTGATTGGTTATTATCTTGAATATCATCTTTAGAACAGCTCGTAGCTGATAGAACTGCCGTTAAGATTAATAAAGCTTTAAAAAACTGAAACTGTTTCATAATTTGGGGAAATGGAATAATTATATACCAAGAATACTTTAATCGTAAGGATTTCAGTATTTTTATACACCAATTGCAAAAAAATCTATATAACCTGAAAAAAAAGTGAAATATTCTCGATTAATTGCAGGTACTATGACCTGGGGAAGTTGGGGCAAACAACTCTCAAAACGCGACATGGTAGACTTAATGCACCATTGCCTTTCTAACAACATTACAACTTTTGATCATGCTGATATTTATGGTGGTTACACCACTGAAGCTGATTTTGGAAAAGCGTTTACTGACTCTGGAATTAAGCGCGATGATATTCAGCTGATATCAAAATGCGGTATTCAACATCTATCCGACAACCGAAACAATAAAGTAAAGCATTACAATTACAGTAAAGAGTATATCATTTGGTCGGTTGAGGAATCGCTAAAAAATCTAGAAACTGAGTACTTAGACTTATTGCTATTGCATAGACCTAGCCCTTTAATGGTAGCCGAAGACATAGCAGAAGCCATTACAATTTTAAAGAAAGATGGAAAAATAAAAGATTTTGGGGTTTCTAATTTTACACCAAGTCAAATGGAACTAATTGGCTTGCGAATGGATATTGACGTTAACCAAATTGAGTTTTCGCTCACCCAACATACGGCCATGCACGATGGTACATTAGATTACATAACAACCTCTGGCATTAAGCCCATGGCTTGGTCACCTTTGGGTTCTGTTTTTAAAGAAGATAATGAACAAACCAGACGAATCCATAAGCAGCTTGGCGAGTTGATGGATAAATATAACGCTACTGAAGACCAACTTTTGTTGGCTTGGATTATGAAACATCCTGCTGGTATTCATCCTGTAGTTGGTACAACTAATAAAACAAGACTAAAGCAAGCCGTTGAAGCCTCTAAAATTGACCTAGAACTTGAAGACTGGTTTCTAATATTAGTAGCAAGTCAAGGCCATAAAGTTCCTTAATTATGAAGAAAACAGCATTAATAACAGGCGCTACAAGTGGCATTGGTAGAGCCACTGCACATGAGTTCGCTAAACATGGTATTAACTTGATTTTATGTGGACGAAGGCAACAACGATTAGACAGTATTCAAAAAACTTTATCTAAACAAACTGAAGTCTACACCTTAAATTTTGATGTACGCGATAAAGAAAAAACGCTTAAAGCTATTGCTTCGTTACCTCCAGAATTTCAAAATATTGATGTCTTAATTAACAACGCTGGAAACGCTCACGGATTAGACCCAATACAAGATGGAAGTTTAGATGATTGGGATGCCATGATGGATATTAACGTAAAAGGCTTGCTCTATGTTAGCAAAGCCATAATTCCTGGAATGACAGAACGTCAATCAGGACACATCATCAACATTGGCTCATCAGCAGGAAAAGAAGTGTATCCAAATGGTAATGTCTACTGTGGTAGCAAACATGCAGTCTTGGCAATAACAGAAGGTATGCGTATAGATCTTAATCCTTTTGGAATAAAAGTTTCTGTAGTAAATCCAGGTTTAGTAGAAACCGAATTTTCGCAAGTACGATTCAAAGGTGGAAAGCAAGCTGATAATGTTTACAAAGGTTATAAAGCCCTACAACCCGAAGATGTAGCAGAGGTTATTTACTTTGCTGTATCCAGACCAGCTCACGTTAATATAGCAGATGTGCTAATGTTTTGTACTGCACAAGCGAATTCTACTATTGTCAAGAAAGACTAATGAAAGTAGGTATCAAATCTCAATGGTTTAGTTTAGCCTCTAAATACACTAAAGATGATTTTTTAATAAATTCTCTTTGGTTAGAGATTTCGAAACATTATTCTGAAAAGAATAGGTATTATCACACGCTTTCACATGTTCAAAATATGCTTCTCCAAGCAAAAAGCTTTGAAGATAAAATTGCAGATTTTGACGCTTTACTTTTTGCCATTTGGTATCATGACATTATTTATAAATCAACAAAAAAAGACAACGAAGAAAAAAGTGCACTTTTTGCCAATAAAAGTCTAAAATCACTAAATTTTGAAGGAAATCGACTTAAAAACATTCAAAACTTAATACTTTCTACAAAAAAGCATTTTCTTATTTTAGATAAAAATATGGATAATGCTTATCTTTTAGATTTTGATTTATCTATTCTTGGATCTGATTGGGATACCTATAGAAATTATACTATTCAAATTAGAAAAGAGTATAAAATCTATCCTGATTTTATGTACAAACCAGGAAGAAAAAAAGTGCTTCAGCATTTTTTAGAAAGAGAAACGTTATATTTTACGAAAGCTTATCAGGCTACTCATGAAAAACGTGCTAGAGAAAATCTAACAAAAGAATTAGAACTACTATAAAATATTGAGATTCCTGCTTTCTCAGGAAATGTTATGATCAACAAACGCCTACTCATAAAAAATCTACTGGCTCACAACGATGAGAATAGTTTTTATGACAAAAAGCGAAAAGTTGATATTAGCCACAGAGAAGGAAAAGCAAAATTTTTAAAGCATATTTGCGCGCTTTCCAACAGCAATCCTAAAAACAACTCTTACATAGTTATTGGCGTAGAAGATGAAGACAACAAAATTGTAGGTACTGATTTTTTTGATGATAGTAAAATTCAGAACCTCATCAATGCCTATCTTACCAATCCGCCAATAGTTCAGTACGAAAATATTCCGTTTCCGCATTTGCCAGATGACAAAGTTGTAGGTCTGGTTACCATAAGATCTATTGATAAAATCACCTCCCTACGCAAGAACATCTGGAAATATTATGGTGGTTCGGTCTTTTTTAGAGATGGTAGCATGAGTATGCCCAAGGTGTTTGATATTGAAATTAAAGATGTTAACTCTAAGATTGTTGCTGCAATAGAAAACCATGCACAAAACAACATTGAACTGACATTGAATGGTGTTTTTGACTTTATGAACAAGCGAGAGGATTTCAATCCAAAATACAAAGTTTTTAAAGAGTACTTTGTGCTTTGCTGGTCTGGACAAAAAAAGCATGTTAAGGACGAAGTTTTTTACTCTAGAGTAGATATTGAAATGATTAACGAGCAGGTACGTTTATTCTATTCTGCATTGGATGAAGTTGCCATTTTTTATAATGAAGATTCTTTTAAAATTGTTGAATACGTAAGGCTTGGTCTTCAAAAATCGTATAAATATTACAAGCTTGAAGAAAAGATTATTCGTTTTGATAATAATGCCAGTTACGCTATTGAAACAAATCTCATTTTTGAACCACCTCAGTTTGACAAAAAGGTCTTATATCACATATACAATACCAATAACACTTTGCTTGAAAAGCTCGAAAAAGGGATAACCATCGCCAATCATGAAATTCCAGATTTAAATAATTTAGCAGCGAGTTATTTAATTTGCTATCTCAATGGATTTGAAGATGCGTTACCAAAACTAGAGTACGCAAAACCATATATAAAAAATTACAGTTTAGATCTTTACAAGTCTTATAAAGAAACCATTAGAATTTTAAGAAAAGTAAAATACAATTGATTTTATCGGATTTTCAAACTATTTAATCCTTATTTTTTGCGTATCGTCGAACAAAGATTTAAAGTATGTGCACATCATACATTTTTTTTTACCATTCATCAAAAAATTGATAACACCAAAAAAATTATATGCAACTTTGATATGCTATTAATCAATTATATAACCTTGTTTCAGTAAGTTTTTAAAGCTATATCTGAGGCAAGGTTTATTGTTTTAATTAGGTGTCAATTGAAACTCTAAAATCTCTGTTACTACATGGCAATCATCTTCGGTCTTACCTACCACAATTGGATTTGAAGTAAACGTTTGATAATCATTAGATGTAACTTCTATAATGTAAGTCCCCTCGCGTTCACCTGCTCCAAAAAAATTATCCGAACTCTCTATTCTCATAAGTTGCTCTTCATATGGGCCATCAGAAGCCGTTACTGTTATACCCTCGGTAATAATTGAGTTATTAACAGCATCTCTTACTGTAACGCTGAGTCCATAGACATATTCTTCAGTGCAGTTTTGTGGATTAGGGTCATCGGAATTACAAGATAACAACGCAAGCAATGTTAGAAATAAAATAAAGTTCTTCATCATTTTAGCTTTTTATTTTAAAGTTAATAAAAAAAGCTATTGAGTGTACAGTTCTAGATAAAGTTAAGCTTTTCAAAATCCTGACTTAAAACTAATCTGTCATCAGCGTTTAACCACTTGTTCAAAATGGTAGCATAGATGGTTCTAAAATCAATTTCGTACTTTAAATCACCATTATCATCTAAGTGCTCTAGGCTAGCTAAATTATTATAGAATCCTGCTTGTTTTAAATTTTTACCAATAACAAAGACGTTGTTTGCCGCTCCGTGATCTGTACCATTAGCAGCATTCTGCTTAACGCGTCTTCCAAATTCTGAAAACGTTAAAATCAACGTGTCCTTAAAAGTGTCGTTTCGTTTTAAATCTTTTACAAAAGCCGAAATGCTTTCAGCATATTGCATTAACAATCTTGCTTGTTTGTTTTGTTGATTGGCATGCGTATCAAAACCACCTAGAGAAGTGTAAAATACCTTAGTGTCTAAATTTGAATTGATGAACTGTGCGACGTTTTTCAACTGTTTCGCAAATCTGTTCTGCGGATAGTCTTGTTGTGATGATTTTACTTTGGTATTTTCATAAATGTACTTTGCAGATGATTTTGCTTCTATCATTGTTTGATAGAGATAACCCAAATTGTGCTCGCTTAAATGTGTATCATTATAATGATTGAGAACACTTTTAAAAAACGGGTCTTTAGTCGTTCTGTGCAAAACTTTGTAATCGTTAGTGGCAATACCATTAAACTGTTCCCCTTTCATTGCCAAGCTCAGCTGCTCATCCATTTCAATGGCGTTGTAAGGCTTTTTACCATATTTATCCATATATCTGCCCAACCAACCACTTTGCAAATACTCGTTTGATTCACTCGCAGTATGCCATATATCCATAGATCTAAAATGAGAACGCACAGGATTAGGATAACCCACATTATTTAAAATGGAAAGCTCACCATTGTCGTATAATGTTCGTATTGGTGATAGACTAGGATGAAAGCCTAAGTCGTCTGTTATACGAATAATATCTTTGGTAATTGCCAAACGTGGTCTAGAATTATAGTAGACATCATTATTGTAGGGAATTATGGTATTTAAGCCATCATTACCACCTGCTAGCTGAACGACGACCAAGCGTTTATAACCCAAACGTGCAGCATCAACAGACTCAAACGCTTTGAGAAAACTTGGCACAAACAACAAACTGCTTGCCAATGCTGAATCTTTTAAAAATCTTCGTCTATCCATAACTAACACATTTGATATTCTGGCAATGACATTAATTGAACGCAAAAATCACGTTTAGAGGCTTTACTTAATGTTTTCAAATAGTCTTCGGTGCCTTTATTTATAGTTCCTTGTATGATAATCTCTGAAAGCTTTTCAGTCATAATACCATTAAAATCTTTTAAAAACGCATTCCAATTAGGAAGGGTTTTAAAAGGTAATTTATCTTTACTTCGTTTAAAATATTCCTTTCTGAATTTATCATTGAAATCGCCATATTCCTTTAATGAGATAAGTGCATTATTCAGTAAAACGGAAGGTAACTTCAATCGCACCATAATGGTATTGGCATCTATCCAAGCCTTATCGCCTTTCCAACCCGCCACATTTGGTGGGTCTAGCAGCATTTGGCCCAATACCCTTTGAATCACCAACAAATCCCTTTCTCTTTCAAATGTTACTGGGACTGTATTTGCAATGCCGACTAAAAATTCAACTGGTGATTTAATTTTACTACCAATATTTTCTTCGGCATAAAACCAATCGGACATAAAAACAAAGCGCATCAGATGTTCAATGTTGTAATCTTTAAAAAAGACATCAGCCATTGCTTCAATATGTACTTCATTAGGTTTTGGATTCACAAAATAGCGATATACCTTTTGACATATAAACTGAGCGCACTGTTTATTAGAAAGTATTTCGTCTATTATATCATCACCATCGAATCGTGCAGTTTTACCCAAAAATGTTTTAAATCCGTAATCGTGCTGCAGTGTTCTAAATATAAATTCACCCTTAAAATTATGGTTATATCCTGTGAATGCTCTTGCACTTTCTTTAATGTCTTTTTCGGAATAATGCCCTTCACCTAAAGTAAAGAGTTCCATTAACTCTCTTGCAAAATTCTCATTGGGTTTACGCTTACGGTTTTGTTTACCATTGAGGTATTTTAGCATTGCAGCCTCTTTGGAAATTGCTTTTACAAATTCCCTAAAATCACCCAAAGCATAGTACCGAAGTGTATTGTTGTATTGCTGAGCGTGCAACGGATTTCTATCTCTACATACAAAATGATTGGCCCAAAACAAGGTCATTCGCTCTCTCAATAATTCTTTTGGAAAAATAAGACGTTTTACCCAAGCATAGTTGAGCTCTAAAATTCGTTTTTGGCTTTTTTCTTTAATTTCTTTCTCTAAGGATGGGAATTTTTTAATGTCTATCGGATTAATACCTTCGAGATAAGAAAAGTCTAATTCTATTGGTATTATACTTCGAGACTCTTCAAAAAGAGCATCAACTATCTGCTTTCTATTTTTAGAAAAATCAATATGCTTTTTGGGATACCAACCAAAGCCAGCACGCCAATACAAATGTTGAAGTTCTTTCTGCGTCATATCTGTTAGACTATGAATTGAAGTTTTGGTTTAACGTAAACAATTTCCATTCCGAAAAAGTTCTTTCAAGTTAAATAAAAAACCCGTTTCTAAATTAGAAACGGGTTTTAAGAATTGAAAGTATGTTATTAACTATAAATCGAACTTGATACCTTGTGCTAAAGGTAATTGGTCTGAGTAATTTACGGTGTTGGTTTGTCTACGCATATACACTTTCCAAGCATCAGATCCTGATTCGCGTCCGCCACCAGTTTCTTTTTCACCTCCAAAAGCACCTCCAATTTCAGCACCAGAAGTACCTATATTTACGTTAGCGATACCACAGTCACTTCCTGCAAAAGATAAGAAT
>JASBSA010000101.1 GCA_030149175.1 Winogradskyella sp.
AAAGGAGCGCGAAGTTACAAAAAAAGTTGTGCAACCTCTTAAATCCATTTATTTTCGTGCAAAAATTATTCCAGATTATAAATTGGCATTTTGTCAGTTTTCAAAATTGTATTTACATGAAATTCGCCATCATAAAAGAACGTAAAAATCCACCAGACAGACGTGTTGTATTCTCTCCAGAAACCTTAGCAGAAGCCAGAGGAAAATTTCCAGAAGCAGAGTTTGTTGTTGAGTCTTCGGATATACGTGTGTTTCCTGATGAAGCTTATGCTAAATTAGGTTTTGAAGTCACTGATGACGTGTCTGATGCTGATGTTATGATTGGAGTAAAAGAAGTACCAGTTGAGAATTTAATTTCGAATAAAAAGTATTTCTATTTTTCTCATACTATAAAGAAGCAACCTTATAACCGTAAGTTGCTAAAGGCAATGCTAGAGAAAAATATTGAAATGTACGACCACGAAACCATTGTAAAGCAAAGTGGAGCACGTCTCATAGGTTTTGGACGATATGCAGGTTTGGTTGGTGCGTATAACGGATTTAGAGCTTTAGGATTACGAGATGGTTTATTCAATCTACCAAAAGTAGAAACGCTTGCTGACTTAGAAGAAGTAAAAGCTGAACTTGATAAAATTACCATTCCAAACATTAAAATACTACTTACCGGAACAGGTAAAGTGGCTTATGGTGCCAAAGAAATTTTAGATCATTTAGGGATAAAACAAGTTAGTGATGCTTTGTATTTAACTGCTGAGTTTACTGAACCAGTTTACGTTATGGCTGATGTTATGGAATATGCCAAACGCAAAGATGGCAAAGTAGGTAATAAGCAACAGTTCTATAAAGACCCTACAGGTTATGAGAGTAATTTTATGCCTTATGCCAAGCAGACCGATTATTTTATAGCGGGCCATTTTTATGGTAATAATGCACCGTATTTGTTTACACGAGAAGATGCTAAACACTCGGAGTTTAGAATCAATTTGGTAGCTGATGTCTCCTGTGATATCGACGGACCAGTAGCGTCTACCATAAGACCTTCAACCATAGCTAATCCTTTTTATGGTTATAATCCACAGACCGAAAAAGAAGTAGCCTTTGATGCTAAAGGCGCTATAACGGTTATGGCAGTAGATAACTTACCTTGCGAGTTGCCAAAAGATGCCAGTGAAGGTTTTGGTGAAACTTTTGTAGAACATGTTATACCAGCATTCTTCAATAATGATGAACGAGGTATTTTGAAACGTGCAAAAATCACAACAGCTGATGGTAAGTTGACTGAACGTTTTAAATACCTTCAGGATTATGTAGATGGGAAAGAGTAAGGTTCTTTACCATCCAATACCCAACCACCAAAAATCCACCAAACCCTAAGATAAATAGCCAAGCATCGGAATTTTGAAATGGTGAAAACATAATTTCAAAAACATCAGAAATTAACACTTTTGGATTGCTGATAATTTCCCAAGAATTGTACCTTAAAAATCGTCCAAGGTAAACACCAAAACCACAAAGGAAGATGATGATTAGTGAGATGGTTTCAATTGGAATTTTTTTAAATTGAGATTTAACCAATTGTTGCATATCCAGTAACGACAGGTAGAAGAGGAGCAAGCCACTGAGCGCAAAAGATAAAATCACCAGAACGTCTAACCACAACAAATGATTGTTTCCAACTCTAATGTGTATTAGGTCTGTAACAATATAAGGAGCATTTGGTAAAAAAGCTAACCATACCAAAATCCAAAAGCTTAGCTTTAGTCTGTTTAAGTTTTGTTTGGTGATGAGGTACATGGTTATGGCGTACGGAATAATAGCTAAAAAGACATTCCAAACTAAGAATAGGTAGAAGAATGATTTATTCAGTTTTATTCTTACCATTAGTGAAATGATGCTAAAAGTCAGTGCAACTGTGACTAATGATAGCGTTTTAAACTTTGATTGTATGAGTGTTTTTATGGTTTCCATTGTAATATTCTATTAATAAGACTGTGATAATTCCTAACGTATAAGCCACTAAATCTCCAAATTGAAAAGTGCTACCAAAAATGAGCTTTGCAGCAGTGCTATCTTGTAAATTAAAGTAGGCTAAGAATGATGTGAGTTGGAGCAACTCTATACCATAAGCAATAAAGAAGACGACCAAAGCAGAGGCCCTCACACTCATATTGGTGCATCCTCTAAATATTGCATATAGTAAAATAACAACGAGATAATCGCCAAAGGTGTAGCGGATAAATCCGGTTTTTATGATAAAGGCAATAGCCAACTCTACCAAGAATAGTGTGTGTGCTAAGACCAGGTAATTTTTATTGAACTGTAGTTTCATGTTTTATTTAATCGATTAGACTCAAGACAATAAAAAAGTAGCCAATAGCAATAGGCAAGTTTAGTAGTAAAAGGCCACAATGTCCTAGTAGTTCAATCCGATTTTGCCAATAATAAATTGCAGTTAATAACGTAATGATAAATATTAGGAGGTTGTACCAGAAAGCTATTATTACAAAATAAATACCTATAGTTACTATACTATCAAACTTCTGTGTAATAAGAAATATAGCTAACAGAATAGTTCCTATTATAAAACTTAGTAATGCACTTCCTTTACAGACGTTTTTAATCCTTTGAATTACTCTTGAACTTATATCTTGATTAACCATTGTTCCAGTCTATTTTTCTTGACACTAACATAACAAGTGCGAGTATTACAAATAGACCAATACTACCCACTAATAAGGCATAATTTTCTAATTGTATAATCACATAGATGAAGGAGTATAATGAAGTTAACGATAACCCAATCAACATTGGGAATTTTATGTTTTTCAATATTGATTTTGAGTAAACAGTAATAAGTGTTACAACAGAAATACCAGCAATAAGATAGGCCTTTAAAAAGTTGCTATGCTCTGAAATAGATACCAATAATGTATAAAACATTACCAAAGCCAATCCAATCATTAAATATTGAAAAGGATGTATGTTTATTTTGCTCATAGTTTGAATGAGAAAAAACAGCAAAAAAGTAAGCCCAATAACAAGGAATCCATATTTGGCCGAACGTTCGCTTTTTTGATATTCATCTACTAATACTACGAACTTAGTGCCAAAAGCAAATTGCCTTAGGTTTGGAACTTTATTAAAATATGTTTGAGAGAACGCTCTGTTAATAGATAAGACTTTCCAGTTTACTTTAAAGCCATCTTGAGTTATACTTCTGGTTTCGTCGTCAGGTGAATAATTGCCAATAAAACCTGGATCTGCCCAATTAGACGTCATTTGCATTGTTGTGGTTTTGCCAACAGGTATGATTCTTATTGACTCGCTACCATCATAAGTAACATTAATTTTGAAATTAAAGTTAGACTTTAATAATTCCTCATTAATAAAATTACTCTCTAATTCGTCAAGATTGAGTTTGTTGTCGTTATCCGAAAAATTAGTTTCTAAATCATATTTATTTCCATTTAAACGTATTCCCATTTCATTTTTTATGCCCTTAAGGTTTGTGGTTTTGTATAGTATAGTGGCTTTATCCCAAACAACATCTTTTTCTTCTATAGCCTTTATGCTTAAATCTAATGGATTGAAATGTCCAGATAAAGCCATATTTGTTGTGAAAACAGCTGATTCAAAATTGCCTAAATGAAGTTTTTTTGAATTTACATCAGCTTCAGTATTTAAGGTTTCAGGAAATACATACGCATAATTTATATGTGTTTGTGTTTCTTTAAGGTAAGTTTGGGTTTTTTCGTTGAAAGTTGATTTTTCAGAATAGGTTTTATAAGGTACTTTCAGTATTGGTCCATAAATAATAATTTCGTCTCCCCATTTACTGTTGATCTCGTTAACAACATTATTTTGTCTAAAACCCCTTTCTTCTATCAAAAGGTTAACGTAAGTAAGTGGAATTAGAAGTACAAGGACGAGTATACCAACGATTATCATTCTAGCCGTAATTGAATGTTTTAACCAATAACCAAATTTGCTCGATTTTGGATTTGTTTTTTTGTTTTCTGAGTGTTCCATGAAAATAAGTAATTAAAGTACTTTGTGTTTCAAAGTAAAAGATTAAAAAAATTTTTATGTGATGTTCATGCGTTTTATGTCTTGTTTATATGCCGACGGCAAAAGCACTTCCTTTATCATCCAATCTAGCTTAATGCTTCTAAAGAACTTATAAATTGAGATCATCGCAAATAACAATGATGTTTTTCTCAAACTAAGCATTTGTCTTACTGAATCTGGTAATAACAAAATTTGGGATTCCAATAAAAGACGGTACCTAAAAAAGCCTAAATGTTTTCTATACTGTTTATAAAGATCTTTGGTTAATTTACTATTCTTAAGATTTTGACCTAAATGTGTTTGTCGTGCAATTTGAAAATCAGAGTAGGTAAGTGGTAAGTCTTTTAGTCCCATTCTACGGCCAACATTGTTAAATACATTCAAAACTTCTTGTTTCTCACTAATTGTAAGCGGTCTTTGTAGCAACTTATAAGAACGAATAGAATAATCTATTAGCATAAAGAGTACATCTTTATAAGCCCATTCTGGAATGTTTTGTCCACGACTTTGTTCTACCGAGTTATGAATGGAGTTAATAGTATCAATAGCTTTTATGGCAGCGTCTTTTTCTGAAAAGACAATAGCTCTGGCATAATTAACTGTTGAAAACAAACGGCCTAATGGATCTTTAGGTAATTTACCAGTAAAATAGAGCCAATCTACAGACTTGTTAAGCGCAAATTCGGCAGAAGCACCAGCAAAAACCAGTAAAATGGTATCGCTTTTACCCCAAACCTCTCTTACAATTGAATTTCTATCTACAAAAAGCTCCATAATTTTAAGTCTTGTTAATCAATTTTTCAAGGGCTTCAATGTGTTTTTTAAATTCGGCTTTGCCGAGTTTAGTGGCACTGTATCTGGTATTTGGTTTACGGCCAATAAATTGTTTTTCGACCAAAATATAATCTGCACTTTCTAACGCTTTGGTATGGCTAGCCAGATTGCCATCAGTAGCACCAAGTAATTCTTTTAAAGTATTAAAATCAGCATACTCGTTTACCATCAGAATAGACATAATACCCAATCGTATTCTATGGTCAAAAAGTTTATTAATGTTAGTTATAATACTCATATTGCTTTCAGCTACCTGCAAAAGGTGATCCAAAAAGGCCAACAGCCATTTCCATCCAAATTAGTAAAAGTAAAACTAAGATGGTGACTATTAGTATAGTCTTATGTTTTTTTGATGTGGTTATTATTAAATTAATTAATATAGCTGTACCATATAGTAGGATACCAGCAATGATAAAGTCTATCAATTTCCAATTAACCTGAGAAGTGAATTGCATTGCTATTAATGGGATGAGCAATATTAATGTAGCGATACCTAAAAAAATATCTAATCGTTTACTTTGTATCATATTACAATTATTTAGAGTCATACTTAAAATGCATCCATGTGCCATACATTATATGCATTATTCCAAAACCAATGACCCAAAGCCAAAAGCCATAGCCTGGATAATAGCTGGCAATTAATCCAAGTACAATCTGAATATATCCTAAATATCTGATATCTCCCAAACTATATTTAGACGCACTTACTAAGGCCAATCCGTAAAAAATAAGCATTAAACCTCCAGTTTGACCATATCGGCCTTGATCTAAAATAATAAGGCAGTAAATACCACCAACCATTAATGGAATTAAAAAATTTAACAACAAGCGACGCGAAGAATTATCCCATATCTTTTCATCATTCTTTTTGGCTTTTCTTACTGTGAGAATAACACCAGTTAAAGCACTTAGTAGTGCAATTAGTATTAATACAGCCATACAAGTCCAAAATACCCAACCATGGAATATAAATAGCACACCGTCACTGTAAGTGTTCACCAACCAAAATGCGACCGAAGCACCAACTAAGGCATAAATACCAGCTAGTATACCAGATAAGCCACTCAGTGAAATAAAGCGCGAGGATTTATTCATTAAATGTTTTATCTCGCTAATGTCTTTTAAATAATCTTCGTTGCTCATAAATTAAAGTACTTTGAAATACAAAGTAAAATAATTTATTTTAATTCAGCAAAACAATTTTAGGATATATTAACTAAATTTATGTTTATCAATCAAATTTTGAGAGCCATATGGATTTATTCGAATTACTTTTAGCCATCGCCAATATTGCTGGTGGTATACTTCTTGGACTTGCGACACTAGATAAATGGGATGGTGAAAGCAATTTTTTTAATAAAATCGCTGGTTTTTTGGCACCATTTCAAACTGTAATAGGGCTTGGATTAATCATCTTAGCGATTCTCGAGTTTTGGGATGGACTATTATTTAACATCGCAAGTATCTTGGGTGGAATACTATTGTTAACCCATGCTTTTGGCAAAGTGCCAGCTTTGGAAACTAGTCTTAGAAAATTGTCGGCTAAACTAATGCCGTTTAAGGCTATAATTGGTATTGGTTTAATTGTAATTGGTTTAATTCAATTGTTTTAGTATTGAATCCAGCAGAAGTTTATATCCTAAAGCAAGAAGAACCTTATAAATCTATCTTGTTACAGCTTCAAGCCATCATAGAAGCAGTGGTTCCTAATGCAGAATTATTATACAAATGGGGAATCCCTTTTTACTATAGTAAAGGTATTCCTATGTGCTTCCTTAATCAATCTAAAGACTATGTAGATTTAGCCTTTTGGCATTTTGATCAAATGGATAAGCATACCGAACATTTTATAGATGCTAATAGAAAATCTATTCGCTCATTACGTTTTAAATCGGTTGAAGATATTAATGATGAGGTAGTAGTTTATGTACTCGAAAAGCAATTAGAGATTAATACCAATCCCTTCAAGCTTATTCTAGGAAAGAAAAAATCTTAAAAGCTAGAAACCAATTGTCTTATAGCCACCAAATTGTTTAACAAGCCCTCAAGATTATCTAAATGTAACATGTTGGCACCATCACTTTTGGCGTTAGCAGGATCAAAATGAGTTTCAATGAATAAGCCATCAACATGATTTACCACACCAGCTCTAGCTATGGTTTCAATCATGTCTGGTCGTCCACCAGTTACGCCAATACTTTGATTGGGCTGTTGTAGGGAGTGAGTAACATCCAAAACCGTAGGAGCAAATTTTCGCATGGTTGGAATACCTCTAAAATCTACAATCATATCTTGGTAGCCAAACATAGTGCCTCTATCTGTTATCCAAGCTTGGCTACTGAGCGTAGTCGAAGTATCGTTGCCAGCATCTTTAACTTTCTGTACAGCATGTTTCATAGACTCCGGACTCATAAACTGTCCTTTTTTCAAGTTAACGACTTTGCCGGTTTCAGCAGCAGCTACTACTAAATCAGTTTGACGAACTAGGAAGGCAGGAATTTGTAAAACATCAACATATTCAGCTGCCTTTGTAGCATCCGAGACTTCATGGATATCCGTAATTGTAGGTATGTCGAAGGTTTGTGAGACTTTTTTAAGAATCTTTAGAGCTTTTTCATCTCCAATGCCTGTAAAACTATCTATTCTACTACGGTTAGCTTTTTTAAAACTGCCTTTAAATACATACGGAATTTGTAGTTTGTCTGTAATTGAAACTACCTTTTCGGCAATACGTAATGCCATATCTTCACCTTCAATAGCGCAAGGGCCACAAAGCAAAAAGAAGTTATCAGAATCTGTGTGTTTTAATTGTGGAATAGTTATCAAGGCTTAAAACTTTAATGTTAAGTCACAAAGATAACATTTTAAAACACCTTTTTTATACTATTTCTTATAATCCAGAGCGACATTATAAAGTTGCCAAAAACCAATGCACCACCATAAAATAACAGTTGCTTAGCAGTTTCTGACCAATTCATAATGTTTAAAAGATTAAATAAATAGGCAAGAATTACATATGATGACAGGCAAACAAATACAATGCCTAGTGAGAAATTAAGATTTCTGTTGGGTTTAATCAATTGCCACAAAAAGGGAATGCCAAATAATAATACCGGATATGCCGAAATACCTTCACTTTTATTGATAACGGTAAACCAATAAGCAACTATGCTTATAAAATAAAGATAAGGTATAAACTTGGCGTACTTGCTAATTGCGTTCATCTGTTTTTGAATTTTAGGGTTCAGACTTATCTGCCGATATGCAGCTGTAAATAGCCCAATTAGCGGTTTGTTTGGGAGGCTTTTTACTATTAATTAATTTCTGTAACGCCAAGATACAAACTCAAATTGTCTCATTTTTAAAATATAACATATAATTAACGAATTGATAAGAATAAGACGTACCTTTGCGCGCTTAAAATCAGCATCAGTTATGACGAAGATTAAAAACATTGCAATTATTGCGCACGTTGACCACGGAAAAACCACCTTGGTAGACAAGATTATGTACCATTGTCAGTTGTTTCGTGAAAACGAAAACACAGGAGATTTAATTCTCGACAACAATGATTTGGAACGTGAAAGAGGTATAACAATCACCTCAAAAAATGTTTCTGTGGTTTACAAAGACACCAAAATAAATATTATAGATACACCTGGTCACGCCGATTTTGGAGGTGAAGTAGAACGTGTGTTAAATATGGCTGATGGTGTTTTGCTATTGGTTGATGCTTTTGAAGGACCAATGCCACAAACACGTTTTGTGTTACAAAAAGCTGTAGATTTAGGACTAAAACCTTGCGTTGTTGTAAACAAAGTTGACAAAGAAAACTGTACACCAGAAGAAGTGCACGAAAAAGTTTTTGATTTAATGTTTGAACTTGGTGCTGAAGAGTGGCAGTTAGATTTCCCAACGGTTTATGGTTCTGCTAAGAACAATTGGATGAGCGAAGATTGGCAAAAGCCAACTGAGAATATTGAGCCATTGTTAGATATGGTAATTGAGCATATTCCTGAGCCAAAAATCGAAGAAGGTACAACGCAGATGCTGATTACGTCTTTAGACTTTTCGAGTTTTACAGGACGTATCGCTATTGGTCGTTTAACCAGAGGAACATTAAAGGCTGGTCAACCAATTTCTTTGGTAAAAAGAGATAGTTCTATAGTGAAAAGTAAGATTAAAGAACTTCATACATTTGAAGGCTTAGGACGTTTAAAAGTTGAAGAAGTACAAGCAGGTGATATTTGTGCTATTGTAGGTTTAGAAGGTTTCGAAATTGGTGATACAGTTGCTGATTTTGAAAATCCTGAAGGGTTAAAAACCATCGCTATAGATGAGCCAACAATGAGTATGTTGTTTACCATTAACGATTCGCCTTTCTTTGGTAAAGATGGTAAATTTGTAACGTCTCGTCACATTAAAGATCGTCTTACTAAAGAGCTTGAAAAGAATTTAGCGCTCAGAGTAGAGGAAACCGATAGTGCCGATAAGTTTATGGTGTTTGGTCGTGGTGTATTGCATTTATCAGTATTGATAGAAACTATGCGTCGCGAAGGTTATGAACTACAAATTGGTCAACCACAAGTTATCATTAAAGAAATTAATGGTGAAAAATGTGAGCCTTTTGAAGAAATGACGATTGATTTACCAGAAAACGTATCAGGTAAAGCCATTGAAATGGTAACGATGCGTAAAGGTGAAATGCTAAGCATGGAAGCTAAAGGTGATCGTATGGTATGTGAATTTATAGTGCCTTCTCGTGGTATTATTGGTTTACGTAACCAGTTGTTAACAGCAACTGCTGGAGAAGCTATTATGGCACACCGTTTTAAAGAATATCAACCTATAAAAGGTGGAATTCCAGAGCGTCAAAATGGTTCTTTGGTATCTATGGAAAATGGTACTGCAATTCCGTATTCTATTGATAAACTTCAAGAGAGAGGTAAGTTCTTTATCGATCCAGGAGAAGATATTTACGAAGGGCAGGTTATTGGTGAAAACTCTCGTCAAGATGATATGACGGTTAACGTAACTAAGACCAAAAAGTTAAGTAACGTACGTTCTGCAGGTGCAGATGATAAAGCTAAGATTGTACCAGCAATTAAGTTTTCGTTAGAAGAGGCTTTAGAATATATTCAGAAGGATGAATACGTTGAGGTAACACCAAACCACATAAGAATTCGTAAGATTCTATTAAAAGAAGTAGATCGTAAGCGAAACAAGAGTTTGTAAAAAAATCTTGGTTTGTCATTCTGAACAGTCACACTAAGCTAGCCTGTGCTGAGCGAAGTCGAAGCATCGAAGTGTAGTTTCAGAATATAGTGATATAATTAGGTAATACTTAAAAGAGAAACGCTTTAGGGTGTTTCTCTTTTTTTCTTATAAATTTGAATTAATCAACAAATCATGTATGAAGCTCTTAGATCGTTTTTTAAGAGATTGGCGAATTAAAAAAGCAAAGAAATATATTAGACCTAATGACAAGATTTTAGATATTGGGGCTTTTGATAGTTCTTTTTTTGAGATGCTGCTAGATAAGCCAATAGGTTATAGTATAGGTTTAGATCCATTATTAAAAGACGAAATTGTTACATCAAATTATAAATTAATATCTGGTAAGTTTCCTCAAGATCTGCCAAAAGAAAACAAGTTTAATAGTATAACTATGTTAGCGGTTTTGGAGCATATTCCAAGCGAAGTGCAGATAAAATTAAGTAGTAAACTTTATGACTGTTTAGAACCAAATGGACGAATTATAATTACAGTTCCATCTCCTTTCGTAGACAAAATTCTATGGGTTTTATCTAAGTTGAGACTAATTGATGGTATGTCTTTAGATGAACATTATGGATTCAGAGCCAAAGACACTCCTAAATTATTTAATTCAGAACAATTTAGACTTCTTAAACATGAGCCTTTTCAATTAGGTCTAAATAATTTATTTGTATTCGAAAAAATAGGTTAGCATTTATTTTTTCAATCCTAGTACACTAAAAAATAAACTAAATAATATAGTTTGAATACCTAGTTGCAAAAATGTAATTGCTGGGATAATGACACGTAAGGTCGTAGATGTATCTAGAATTCCATAATGTGCATCTTGCCATATGGATAAACCTTTTATGCTTAGGAAAAATCCAAAGAAAAGTAATACAAAACCGATAACCAAACCTCTTTCGAGATTTATAATTTTAAAGAGTTTATCATAGCGATTAGACTTGGGTAACAATTCATTTTCAACGGCAAAAATTTTGGTTAATCCATAAAAAATGACAAACTGAAATCCTAGCAATAAAAAGGAAGACGAATATAATAATGTATGTACATCTAGTGTTGAGTGGTTGAATTTTATTGGGTTAATAACAAGCAAAGTAGACAGGGTTAAGCCAATTACCACTAAAAATATACCTGGAAAAAGAAATAACCAATTAGGAGCATAAAGCATTAAAAAACGCAAATGTCTCCAACCGTCGCTCCAAGTTTTTAAATGTGGCTTTCTGCTGCGTCCATCTTTTTTTAAAGTAGTCGGTACTTCTGTGATTGATAGGTTGTTTAACTTTGATTTTACCACCATTTCAGAGGCAAACTCCATACCAGAAGTTTTGAGATTCATTTTATTGTAAGCAGCTTTTGAAAACCCTCTTAAGCCACAGTGAAAGTCACCAATTTTTACTTTGAAAAATAATCTTCCTGTAAAAGACAAGACAGGGTTGCCCAAATATTTGTGTAAAAATGGCATAGCGTCTTTTTCTATACCACCTTTAAAGCGATTTCCCATTACCAAATCATAGCCCTCTCTCAGCTTGCTAAGGTAAGGTAGAAGATTACTAAAATCATAACTATCATCCGCATCTCCCATGATGATATAAGTGCCATTTGCAGATTCAATACCTGTTTTTAATGCACTGCCATAACCTTTTTTTTTAGCATGTATCACAATAGCATTATTAGCCTTGGCTATTTCAACCGAGTTATCAGTACTACCATTATCAGCAATAACTATTTCACCATCCACATTGTGGGTATTAAAAAAGTATTGAGCCTTTTTAATGCAAGTCTCCAAGGTTTCTGCCTCATTAAGGCATGGCATTACAATAGATAATTCAGGATTTTTTTTCAAATCTTAAGAGATTATAGATGCTAAGAAACAACAAAAATAATAAAGCATAGTTATAAAATAAATAGCGTTGTATAGAGTGAGAAGCAAAAGCAATAAACATAGCATTGGACAATATAAGGGATGACAACAAGAAAATAATTGTATAATCCCTACTTCTTGTAAGCCAAGATTTAGAAAGGCTTATAAAGAAAACAATTACAATAAACCAAAGTAATAATTGAGATTTAAATCCATAAGTAATGTTGGCATAATATAATTTTAACCACTGCTCAAAATTATTTTGAATCAAAACTTTAGTGAATTCTTTGCAAGCTGCTTCGGTTTCAAAAAACGAATAGGCTGCAATTTTATCAATATCCCAACCATCTGGTCTATGATTATTAAAATAATAGTTAGTCCCTTGCTGTCTTACTGTTTGATTACATATTTTGGGTAGATTATTATGAAAAAACATATAAGCTTCCTCTGTTGAGAATTCTGGTTTAACTAATAAATCTTTATGTGTCAAAGTGTCTAAACTTCTTATAAAAATTTCTTTATAGTTTTTATCCTCAATGAGTTTGTAATCTGACTTTTTAGATAAGTAAATAGGTGCAGTTGATGCACTTGTATAACCTAAAGGTGTTGGCTTAAAAAAACCATCTTTTAATTTATGGTAAGTACGCTCACTAAGGCCAGCTATTAGCATAACAACACACATAAGTATAAGACTTGTTAAGTGCTTATTTCTTAAAATCTGTTTTCTATACATAATAAAGTAAGTGCCAGCGAAGATAAATGTTGAAAACACAAATTGACTTCTAACTGAAAACAGTAAGAGATAAACAAGAATGTAATATTTAAAATACTGTCGTTTATTATTGAAGAGAATTTCCATTCCAATAGAAATAAATAGAAGATACAGTCCATAACCAAGACCTTCAGAAACTAAATTATTTGCAATACTTAATGGAGGGAAAAATGGGAATAATAAGATTGTCAGTAATGACAGTTGTAAAAATGTATTCAGCTTAAAAAGGCTTGAAACTTTTGAAAAGAAAAAATGTACTGTAGTAAGGCTAAATATAGTATGAAACACAACAACAGCAATATCCCAATATGACCCAAAAATCGCAGTAAAAGCTTTAAAAAAAATAACATAGCCCATTTGCCTAAAGGGCATAGCGTTTAAATAACTGTAAGTGTCTGGGGAATATAAAGGTTTGTTGAAAATGCAAAAAAAGAAGACACAACCATAAAAGAACAATAAGATTTTTTTTCGCATTTTCTGTTATTTTTTCACTAAGTATTTTTAATCAAATTCATTATAGGTAGACACTTATTTAGGTATAAATTTTACTGAGGTTTTTTGTATCAAATCAATTTGCATAATTTTAGAGCGATAACATTGCATTTAGATTAAATGAATTTATTCTTAAAACGGCTATTATTATTTCTTTCTCCATTTGTATTATTGCTGTTTTCTTTAGAAATAGCCATTAGAAAAATTCCAAACACCTTTCAACTCAAAGATAATTATTTGCAGAAAAATTCTGCAGAAATAGAAACGTTAATTTTAGGAAGTTCTCATATGTTTTATGGTGTTAATCCCCTTTATTTAGATTCAAAAGCATTTAATTATAGCAATGTTTCACAATCTCCGGATATGGATTTAGCAATTTTAAAAACGTATGAAGATTCGTTGCAAAATCTAAAAAACGTAATAATTCGACTGTCTTATGATACACTTTTTGAACAATTAAAAGATTCACCAGAAGATTGGAGGCTGAAAAATTATAAACTATATACTGATGTTAACTTTGAATATAAATTGAAACATAATTCCGAAGTAATTTCAACAGGGACGAGGCAAGCATTAAAAACTATAAAAGATTATTATTTTAAGGACATTCCTGTGCTTAATTGTGACGATTTTGGTTGGGCAAATGACCTCAACAGAAAGCAAAAACCAAATTTAGATGATGTTGGTGTAAGAATAGCTAAAAAGCACACAGCAAAAAAATGGGATTTATTAAAGGCTAACATAGAGAATTTCGACAAAATTTTAAATTGGTGTAATAAAAGAGGTGTCAAAGCCTTTGTTATAACACCACCTAGCTATAAAAGTTATTCAGATAATCTAGAAGAAAAACAGTTGGCTAAAATGTTAGAGATTGGTAGATATTTAGACTCAAAGCACAAGAGTTGTACTTTCATCAATCTCTTAGAAAGTGAAGATTTTAAATCTGAAGACTTCTTTGATCCAGATCATTTAAACGTAGTCGGATCAAAAAAATTTTCACTTATCATAAATGACCTAATAGAAAATTAAGCTTATTTTTGGTTAATGTCAGCTTATAAAGTAGCGTTATATAATTCTTCAGATAAAAGTTCTTGGGATAGCTTCATTTCAAAAAGCAACCAACAAACATTTCTATTCCTAAGAGATTTTATGGACTATCACAGTGATAGGTTTCAAGATTTTTCATTGATGATCTATAAAGATGATGAGCTAATCGCATTATTGCCAGCAAACAAGGTTGTTGATTCTGCGTATTCTCATCAAGGGTTAACCTATGGTGGATTGGTTTACAAATTGAGCTTAAAGAGCCAAGATGCTGTAAGTATTTTAAAAACAGTTTTAGAGTATTTGGCAGGAAATGGAATTAAAACTCTCCTGATAAAAGAATTACCTTTCGTTTTCTTGGATAACCAGACTAATAATCCACTAGCATATTTGTGTTTTAAACTTAAAGCACAATTACAGCGTATGGATATGCATTCTACTTTAGAACTAAAATTCAAAAGTTATAATAGAAGTAGAAAAAACGGTTATAAAAGAGGCTTAAAAAATAATCTTACAGTCATAGAAACAGACGACTTTGAAAGTTTTTGGAATGAAATTTTGATACCAAATCTAGATGATAGACATGATGTAAAACCAGTTCATAGCCTAGAAGAAATACAGCTTTTAAAATCTAGATTTCCAAATAAAATCAGGCAGTTTAACGTTTATCTTAAAGATAAAATAGTAGCTGGTACAACCATTTTTGAAACAAAGCATGTAGCGCACAGCCAGTATATTTCTGGGAATGCAGATAAAAACACTTTGGGCAGCTTAGATTTTTTACATCATTATCTTTTAGAAGAGGTTTTTGCGGATAAAAGGTATTTTAATTTTGGGATTTCTAATGAAAATGATGGTCAGAATATTAATGAAGGCTTGCAGTATTGGAAGGAAGGCTTTGGAGCGCGTTCCGTCACGCAAGGGTTTTACAAGATTGATACGGTTAACTATAAACTCCTAGAGGATTTCTACATATGATTAATTTTTTAGACCTACATAAAATTAATAATAGATTCAGAAAAGAGCTTGAAGCATCATTTACTAAGTCGTTAGAAACTTCGTATTACATTCTTGGACCTAATGTTAAGACCTTTGAAACTGAATTTGCCAACTATTGCGGTACAGATTATTGCCTCGGAACTGCGAATGGCTTGGATGCATTAACACTTATCTTAAAAGGCTATATAGAAATTGGAAGACTAAAAAAAGGAGATAAAATCATTGTGCCTGCCAACACTTACATCGCTACTATTCTGTCTGTTTTACATGCTGATTTAGAGCCTGTTTTCGTAGAGCCTAATCCAAAAACATATAATATTTCTGCTGAAGAGGTTAAAACGAAATTGAATAAAGATGTTAAAGCTATCCTTGCGGTACATCTTTATGGGCAATTAGCAGAAATGGAACGACTAAAATCCATCGCTGATGAGCATAATTTATTGTTGATTGAGGATGCTGCTCAGGCTCATGGTGCAGAAACAAATTCTAAAATGCAAGGACTAAATTCTAAAAGTCAAGACCTAATAGCCAATAGCCAACGGCAAAAAGCTGGGAATATAGGACATGCCGCAGCATTTAGCTTTTATCCAAGTAAAAATTTAGGTGCTTTGGGAGACGGAGGTGCAGTAACAACAAATGATAATGACTTGTATGAAGCCATTTTGCTTTTGAGGAATTATGGAAGCAAAGTAAAATATGAAAATGAAATAATTGGTTACAATAGCCGATTAGATGATTTACAAGCTGCTTTTTTAAGTGTTAAGTTAAAATATTTAGATTCAGATAATGCAAAAAGACGAGAGGTAGCTAGATGTTATCTCCAAAAGATTAGGAATTCTAAAATAGTCCTACCTTTTTATGACGATTCTGATAATCATGTATTTCACACCTTTGTTGTTGAGTTAGAAGACAGGAAACATTTCATTGATCATTTAAATAAAAACAATGTTGGATGGCTCATTCACTATCCAATTCCACCTCATAAACAAAAGGCATTACAAAGATTTTCACATTTAAAACTTCCTATAACCGAACAAATTCATAAAAGAATTATAAGTTTGCCAATAAGTCCTGTGCTAACTAATGAAGAAGTTAATACAGTGATAGAGGTAATAAATACTTATTAATTGAAAAAGTTTTTTCACTATATAAATAATGAAGTTTTAGTAAAAGCGGCAAGTCTTAATACCGCCAATATTAGCATTAAGATTCTTGCAGGTATTCTAATATCTAAGTTTATAGCTTTATTTATTGGGCCAGAAGGCATGGCACTTATAGGTAATCTAAGAAACTTTTTAAGTACCATACAATCTATATCTATTGCTGGTCTTTACAATGGTTTTGTTAAGCTTATAAGCAAACACAAAAATGATTTGATAAAGTTAACCAATACACTATCTACAGTGTTTTATTTTGGTTTTTTCTCTTCTCTGTTATTGGCTTTTTTGTGTTATTACGATGCTGAATTTATTAATAATCTTATTTTTTTCAATAATAACTATGTGTATGTCATAGAAACTATGGCCATAGTACTTCCGTTTTATGCTCTAAATATGTATGTGTTTGCTATAATGAACGGATTTTCTAAGTATAGGATTTTATTGGTTATAAACATAACAGGTCAGGTTTTAGGACTACTTGTCACGCTACTTTTAATTAAACAAGAAAATATTGATGGCGCACTAATTGCCGTTGTAATTACACCAGCTCTTAATCTTCTTATAACCATAGTGGGCATAGCGTTTAGAAAAAACTTAATGTCAATAATAAATATTACCAATATCCAAACTTCTGTGCTAAGGAAATTGAGTCCAAACATGATTATGGCTTTGGTATCATCTATAGCTCTACCAATTGTATATATAATAATCCGGAATTATATTATATCAGAAATAGGAATAAAAGAAGCAGGATATTGGACTGCAGTTACCAGAGTTTCGGACTATTATCTTATGTTTATTAACTCTTTAATGGCACTTTATATTTTACCTCGATTTGCGGAACTTAAAACTCAAAGTGAGTTTAGAAAAGAAGTTTTTAGTTTTTATAAAACCGTGCTGCCAATTTTTGCGATAATATTAGGTGTCGTTTATCTTAGCAGAAGCGTGTTAGTTAACTTATTATTTACAGAAGAGTTCAGGCCTATAGAAGATTTAATGGGTTATCAAATTCTTGGTGACTTTATGCGAGTGATGTCTATGGTAATAGCCTACAAATTTTTAGCTAAAAAAATGTTTACGCATTTTATAATTATCGAGGTCTTTTTATTCGTCATTATGTATTTTTCAAGCATATATCTTATTGATGTTTTTGGATTAAAAGGTGCTGTAATGGGGCACTGCCTAAGCTATCTAATGCATTTTGGTATTATATTGCTTATTTTTGGTAGTTCCTTGTTTGGTGTTATAAATGATGAGGGAATAGATGATTTTTAAAAGGCATCACACATGAGAATTCCTGGATTCATTAGAAATAACATTGTGCTTAAGATTACATCGCTTAATGCTGTTGTTATTACGTTCAGGCTAGTTGTTTCAGGTTTTACACAGTGGTTGTTAGCAATAACTTTTGGCGAAGTTGGTATTGCCAGAATAGGTCAGGTTAGAAATATCATGGGAATGCTGACTAGTATTTCTTCTCTAGGAATCTTTAATGGTATCGTAAAGTATGTTGCTGAACATAAAGATAATGAGCCAGAATTAAACAAACTCTTTTCTACAGCTACAGTTTTTGTTCTTATGGGTTCTCTAATCTCAGGAACCATTCTTTTCTTTGGGTCTGGCTATTTTTCTGAGTTTTTGTTTAAATCGGATGATTTTACTTATGTGTTTAAAGTTATCGCTTTTATAGTGCCCTTTATAGCTTTAAATAGAGCTCTATATGGTATTGTTAACGGGTTGTCTGAATATAAAAACTACGCTAAAATAGAACTGATAAGCTACGTGTTAGCTGCATTACTTCTATTATTGGCACTTTACTTTGCTAATTTAGAAGTGGCAATTTTGGCTATAGCCATAGCACCAGTTATTCAACTGATAGTTATCACTGTTGTATTTGGAAAAGTTATAAAGCGCTTTGTTGATTTTAGGAAATTGCGGTTTGGTTTAGATTATAAAAACAGCTTACTAGCCTTTACGTTAATGTCATTCGTTTCTACGTTTTTGCTCAATTATATTGAGTTGAGTATTATAAGTCTCGTAGAAAATAAAATTAATGTTAACGAAGCAGGATACTGGACAGCTGTGAGTTTTATATCAAAAAACTACATGGTTTTTGCTTCGGGTTTATTTACGCTTTATGTCATTCCTCGATTTGCTAATATTTATACCAAAGAAGCTTTTAAAATTGAGGTTTTTAAGATTTACAAAACTATCTTACCGATTTTTGGTTTAGGTATGATTTTGGTTTACCTCCTGAGAAATATCATCATTGATGTTATTTATCCTGATTTTAAAGGCATGGAACCCTTATTTAAGTGGCAGTTGTTAGGTGATTTTATTAGATTATGCAGTCTTATTTTAGCACATCAATTTTTAGCAAAACGAATGGTTAAGAGCTTTGTGATAACAGAGATTATCTCACTTATTTTGTTTTATGTACTTACCACTTTGTTTATCGATTATTTTAGTACGGAAGGTGTAGTGATAGCTCATTTAGTAAGGTATATTATTTACTTTGTTATTGTACTGATAGTAGTTATCAATTACTTTAATAAGACTTCAAAACAACAAAATAGTGTGTAGGGATCATTTTTTATTTTCATTCCATATATGTAGGTATTTTTTCGCAGAAGCAATGTAGTTATGCTTTTCTTCTATAAACTGTCTGGCATTAACCGAAATTTCAATAATTTTTTCAGGATTATCTAATAACCATGCAAGCTTCTCTGCAACCTCTTTTGCATTTGGTAGAGCATTTATGGCAATCGTATCTTGTTGTAAATTATAATACTCTAGCCACTCTTTTTCTGCACCAGTAAAAACCACTTTGCCTTTTGCCATGGCTTCTAAGGCATTATACCCTTGGTCATAAGCATACACTTGGTCTAACAAAATATGTGCCTCATCATAGGCTTTAATATATTCTTTGTATGGTAAGCTTTTAGCTGTTATAATTTTTATGTTGTTACTATACTTCTGTTTTATTATAGTTAATGCTTCTTCGAAAATATCATTACCTTTTTTGTAATAATTATGAGCGTTAATACCGTGGAAAATTACAATATGGTCATTTATTACCGGCTTTTTGAATTTTAATATATCTGTATTAACTGGGTTTGGAATTAAGCCTAAATATTTTGGGTGATTCTTTAGTGGTAAATGATAATCTATGTCCGAAGCAATGACTCCATTAATCCTTTTGTAAATGTGTTGGTGAAGCTTAATAAACTCTGTAGTTAAAAATTTTAACCCATAAGGCTCAATGAAAGTCTTATCTTTTCCACTCTTGTAAGGGGTTAAAAATGAGTATTTAAAATTATCTTTATTAGCGTATGAAACACTTATATAATCTGTGCCACAAGACGATAGATATATGTTTTTATTCCATGAAGAAATAGTGGTAAAAATGTCTTTTTCAACAGTTGCTGTACAGCCAAAGGGAGCTTCATTTATAAACTGAACGATATCGAAATGACTTAATCTGTCTTGTAGTTTTAAGATTTGATTATTTACGTTTTGAGATTCGAGGTCATAACCGAACAAACGATAAAAAAGGTTCTTTACTTTCTGCTTAACTCCTTTTTGGTATTTTTTTTTAATAAGAATATCTACACTGTATGCTTTGAAACTATCAAAAGAAGCAACAATGGTAACATCGTGCCCAAGTTTTTCTATGCCTTCTTTTAAAGAATTATGAAGCCTGCTATATTCTCCAACAAGTAAAATCTTCATTTATATCGTTACATTTGCTGTCCAAAGATAATTGTAAATGATTAAAACCAACACCAAAAAGATTTGTATTGTTGTTTCTTCACTAGGTGGTGGTGGTGCAGAACGGTCTTCAGCAACTCTGTCAGAAATTTTGTTCGATTTTGGGTATGATGTGCATATAGTTTCTGTGTTAGATGATATTCAATTTCCATACAAAGGTGAACTCTTGAATTTAGGTGAGTATAAGGCTAAAAATGATTCAAGTTTAGGGAGATTACAAAGGCTAGGGATTTTTAAGGATTATCTAAAAAAGCACAGTTTTGATTATGTGATTGATAATAGAACTAGAATTGGTTTTTGGAAGGAACTTGTTATTTCTAGATGGGTATATAAGCCCAAAGAGATTATATACTGTGTAAGAAGTTACAATACTGATTTATATATTAACCGTAATAGATTTCTAGGTAAAATTTTATATGGTTCTGCATACAAGATTGTGACGGTATCATTGGCTATAAAGGAAAAGTTAGAAAAAGACTATAACTTTAATAATCTTTCAACAATTTATAATCCTATTGATTTGAAACCAGATGAAACCAAAAACGAAAATTTCTGTGGTAAATATATTTTGTTTTTTGGGAGATTGGATGATGCTGTTAAAAATATAAGTTTACTGTTAGAGGCCTATGCACAATCAATTTTACCAGATTCTAATATAAAACTAAAAATTCTTGGTGAAGGCGAGGATAAACCTAGGTTAATAGAAAAAACTAAAAGCCTAAATCTTGTAGACAAAGTTGAATTTTTAGGGTTTCAGTCTGACCCAAATAATATTATTAAATCATCGTTATTTACAGTTCTGACAAGTAGGTACGAAGGGTTTCCGAGAGCTTTAATAGAGTCTTTGGCTTTAGGAGTTCCTGTTGTGTCTGTAGATTGTAAATCAGGACCTAATGAAATTGTTATAAATGAGCAAAATGGGCTTTTAGTTGAAAATTACAATGTAGAAGCACTGGCAAAAGCATTAAACAAGATGATACAAGATGAAGAATTATACTTACATTGCAAGTCAAATTCAACAGCCAGTGTAGAGAAGTTTTCTAAAGAAAACATTGGTTTGCAATGGCAAACTATTTTAAAGTAAATAATAATTATTAAATGAGTTGTGCTCTAAAAAAAGTTAAAATTTTAGATATTCCTAAAGTGCATGATGAAAGAGGTTCCCTAGCTGTAATAGAAAAGGAAGTTATACCTTTTGGAATAAAGCGTGTATATTATTTGTATGATGTGCCAAGCGATAGCTATAGAGGTGGTCATGCACACAAAGAGCAGGAGTCTGTAATTGTTGCACTAAGCGGAAGTTTTGAAGTAACACTAGATGATGGTGATATTAAACAAAAAGTAACATTAAATAAGCCAACAAAGGCATTATATGTTCCAACTTATATTTGGAGAGAAATTGATAACTTTTCTTCTGGAGCAGTATGTTTGGTATTAGCCTCAACAAATTTTAAAGAAGAAGAGTATATCAGAGATTATAATCAATTTCGGAATCAGGTCAAAGGGTAATATAATTTTTGCCCTTTTAAGGACTTAATCCTAAGTAATATTCTAATAAACCACCTTGGCGAGATTAAAATTATTTTTTGACTAAAACGTAAGTTGTCAGGGTTTATATGGTTTCTGTAAAACTTAAAACTTTCTTTGTTTCTTTCAAGTTTGCTAAGTATAGCTAAAGGAAATCTATTTCTGTCAATATATATTTTCAAATGTTTGTCTTTTTGTTCTTCCTTAAAATACTTATCGTATTTGGGTTTGTTTTTTACACTAAATACTGTATTACTAATACTTTCAGGTACGAAGTTGTAATGTGCAAGAATTTTATTTATGAACACAATCTTATAATGCATTCCTATTCTTATCCAAAAATCTGTATCCTCACCAGATTCAATTGAGGTGTCAAAATAGCCTGTTTTTTCTAGAATAATTTTATTAAATACTATACTGGAACTGGTAAGAATGGTATGGTCTAAACTAGACTTAAAAAAATTATGAATACAATTAGTTTTTGTTTGCTTAAAGTTATATGTGGCAGGAATCACTTTGTCTCTGTACCTATGGGCTAAAGCTGTCGAAAAAACCGAAATATCTGGAAATTCGGTTATAGCTTCTTTAATAAATTTTAAAAAATCTTTGTCCCATAAATCATCGCCATCTAGTAGTCCGATATAACCTGCATTTGCAATCCCAATGCCAGTATTACGCGCTGCTGAAACTCCTTGATTTTTAGTTGTAATAAGGTGAATGCGCTTATCATTAAAAGATTCAATGATATTTTTACTTTCATCAGTTGAGCCATCATTAACAACAATAACTTCAAAATCTTGAAATGACTGATTCAAGACACTATTTATTGTGTTTTTTATAAACTCACCTTTGTTATAAACCGTTATGACTACAGAAAAAAATGGCATTAGTTTTTTTGTTTTAGATTACAAAAGTAGCCTAACTTATATAAATCGAATACGAATAGTGATGGACGGGAAGAATATAGGTTCTTCAATAATAGAGGTCTCGTTATTTTAATCAAGATTCCAAAAATTCTATCTAAAAATAATCTGTTTAGTAGGTTATAAGTCCTTAAAATTTTATTGTCAATTAAAAGATTTGAGTGGCTTAAAGAAAAATTGTGCAAGTTTTTTAGAGCATCTTCAGTTTTTGTAATGAATGTTCGAGCGTCTTCATCACAATCGTGTACAACAGGATTGTTTATAAACTGCAAGGTTATACCATTAGACTCTAATGTTTTAAAGAATAATAGATCCTCATAACCATAGGTTTTTATGGTTTCATCAAAGGGGTTAGATAGTATTATAGATTTTTTTATTAAAAAATTAGCCGAGGTACTAATGTTTTTATTTAATACAGACTCTCGTTCTTTTGTATATAACCATCTTAGGGTGTAAGGCTTTTTAGGTTTTGTTTTGTTTTGTATCATTCCACCTATAACAACATCTCCTTCCAAGACTTCTAAATAATTATTTATGAATTGTTTAGGTTTTGGAAATGTGCCTGCATCAACAAAAAGTAAGTTTTCATAGGAAGACAGGCTGGCCAACAAATTTCTAATCGCACTTCTACCAATGTTCTCATTTAGCACCTTTAGGCTTATGTTCTTTGAGCTCCGTAACTCTTGGGAGTTATATTTTATTTGACTTGAAGCATCATCTACGATAATAATTTCAAATTTTATATCACAAGCATTTGCCTGGTTATATAACTCTTCAACGAGAGGATTTATATTGTAGTTATATGTTGGGATTAGGATAGAAAGCATAGTTTCTTATCTAAAGAAATGAGATAAACAGAAGCTAAAGTAGAATTAACTCTTTCGCTGCACCACCTCAAAAACTTTATTCTCATCACACTTTAAGGTTTTACTTGGGTATTTTAAAAGTAAAGCATAATCGTGTGTGGCCATTAAAATGGTATTACCATTTTTATTAATGTCTTGAAGTACTTCCATAACTTCAATACTCGTTTGCGGATCTAAATTACCAGTTGGCTCATCGGCTAAAATCAATTCCGGATCATTAAGTAAAGCTCTTGCAATAGCGATACGCTGTTGTTCTCCACCAGAAAGTTCATGTGGAAATTTAAAGCCTTTGGTTTTCATTGCCACTTTATCTAAAACCTTATCAATTCGCTCTTTTATTTTTTCTTTGTCTTTCCAACCTGTAGCTTTTAAAACAAATTCTAAGTTGCTATTTATAGTACGATCTGGTAATAACTTAAAATCTTGGAAAACAATACCCAATTTCCTGCGTAAATAAGGAATATCTTTCTCCTTCATGGTTCTGAGGTTAAAATCTACGATTGTACCTTCGCCTTTAGTTAATTCCAAATCACCATAAAGTGTTTTCATAAAACTACTTTTTCCACTTCCTGTTTTACCTATGAGATAAACAAAGTCTCCTTTTCGCATTTCAAAGTTTACGTTGTCTAATACCATATTGCCACCTTGATATATTGTAGCATCTTTAAGTTGTAAAACAGTTTCGGACATATTTTTTCTATAATTTTAATAGTTGTAAATGTATGGCGTAAAATTTCAAATCCCAAATACTAATTTCTACCTTGGCATAGTAATTGAAAAGTTGTTTTTATGAGACAATTATTCAGCTTTCTGCTACTAATATTCAGTGTATGTTCACCTGCACAAAAAGAATTTCATGTCTTTCCTATAGATGGTGCGCAAACTAAAGGGTCACCAAATGGAGATGGAAGTGTCGCTAACCCTTGGGATCTGCAAACCGCTTTATCTCAAACTTCCCAACGTATAAATGGAGGAGATATTATTTGGTTACATAAAGGAATATACAATGGAAACTATAAGAGTACCATAAAGTCTGCTATAGATGGAAAATATATCACTGTTTCAGCATACAAAGACCATAAAGTTATAATTAATGGTAATGTTGCTGAGAACGAATCTTATGTGCTAAAAGTAAGTGGAGATAGGGTTGTCTTTAAAAACATAGAGATAACATATTTAGGTGATTTTTCACGTCAAAAGTCAGACAAAAACTTTAAAGCTGTTACAGGAATAAATCATGTTGAAGGTGTAGACTGCAAGTTTCAAAATTTAGTTGTGCATAATATACCTGGTTCTGGTATAGGTTCATGGAAAGCTACAGGCGGAACCATTATTGAAGATTGTATTATTTATAACAATGGCTACCAAGGCCAGAGAGGACACGGTGTTGGTATTTACATACAAAATGAGGGTGAAAAATTTAGAATAATTAGGAATAACGTAATTTTTAATAATTACTATAAAGGTGTTGAGGTATGGTCTGCAACTTCTGGTACAAATAGAGAATTTGTAAAGAATGTGTCTTTTGTTGATAATGTTGTTTTTAACAACGGCTCACCTTCCGGAAAGCCTTGGGCCAACTTAATAATAGCCTCAGTTGACGCCAATGGTATTAATGTTGCTAAAAATATTAAAGTAAAAAATAATGTGTTTTACCATAACACAGACTTTAGTGATTATAAAAATTTTGGATACGGTAATTCAATTACTCTTGGGTACACTTCAAAAGCACCTGTAGAAAATATTTCAATACTAAACAACATTATTGTAGGAAGAAATAATGCATTAAATCTTATGCATATAAAATCTGCTGAGTTTAGAAATAATAGTGTCTATTCTGGGTATGTTCACTTTGATAAGTCTAGTCTCAAGGCCCTGGAAACTAAAAATATAGCCTCTAACAATAATACCTTTTACACAAGAAAAGGATATGGGTTCAGGATTTTAAAACATACAGATTATAACTTATCGATGTGGCAAAACACCTTTAATCTAGATAAGGATAGTGACTGGAAACAGCTAAAATATTTTGATATTCAACCAGTTTTGAAAATTCAAAAGAGCTTAGTACCAAATGAATACAATGTTGTTTTATTGCAAAAAAACGGAAATGATGTAACTGTAGATTTTACCGATTACAATATCAAAAAAGGATCGTCTTTTAAAATTTATGATTTGGAAAACAGAAATGTAGTTGTAAAATCTGGTGAGCTTTCCGAGAATAATAAAATAATATTTCCGATGGGTTTAAAAGCTTTTGAAAAACCTTTGCATAATACTGTTGCAACTAAATCGGCAGATAATTTTGGTGTTTACAGAATTGTATTTGACGATAATACCAAAAAGCAGAATATTTTTAAACGGATCTTCGGGTGGTTATTTTAACATTTCATAAGCCAGTTTATAATTATACAAGTTTTCTATCGTTATACATTTTGTATTCAATTATATTTGAATAGTGATAGTTTATCATCAATACATATTAATCAAAAAACGACTCTGATGCTACTTTTAAAAAGACAATTTCTTATCGTTTTTCTTACGTTTTCAATGCTGGGATTTGCACAAAAATCTGCAGTATATACCAGTGAGTTAAAAGATTATCAAAAAGCATTAACACTATACAATAATAAACAGTACAAGGCTGCACAATCACTGTTTGATGATATTAAGTACAATACAGATGATGCTGTTTTAAAGTCCGACTGTTCGTACTACATTGCCAATTGTGCCGTACGATTAAATCAGCGAAATGCAGACGATTTAATAGAAAAATTTGTTGAAGAATACCCAACAAGTACCAAGCGAAACACGGCCTTTCTTGATGTGGCAGATTATTATTTCGAAAACTCCAAATATGCATATGCACGTAAATGGTACCAAAAAGTGGATGAGTCTAGCATTGCACGAGGTGAGCGCGACCGTTTTAATTTTAATTATGGTTACTCATTATATTCCACCAAAAGTGAGACGCAAGCCACTAAATATTTAAATCGTGTTGTAAATTCAAAAGAGTACGGCTCGCAAGCAAAATATTACATTGGTTATATGGCTTATGAAGGTGATGATTACGATACGGCTAATGAGTATTTTGACCAAGTTAGTGATAATGAAAAATACAAGGAAAAACTGTCCTATTATCAAGCCGATTTAAACTTCAAATTAGGAAAGTTTGAAAAAGCCATAGAACTTGCTCTGGAGCAGTTACCAAGTTCTAGAGGTGTCGAAAAATCTGAACTCTCTAAAATCATAGGTGAAAGTTATTTCAACCTCGAAAAATATACAGAAGCCATTCCGTACCTTCAGGACTATGAAGGCAAAAAAGGAAAGTGGAACAATACTGATTATTACCAAATAGGATACGCGTATTACAAGCAAAATGATTTTGAAAAAGCCATTTCAGAATTCAATAAAATTATAGATGGTAATAACTCTGTAGCACAGAATGCTTACTATCATTTAGGTGAAAGCTATATCAATCTAGATAAAAAACAAGAAGCACTAAACGCTTTTAGAAATGCATCCGAGATGGATTACGATTTAAAAATCCAGGAAGATGCATGGTTAAATTATGCCAAAATAAGTTACGAAATTGGTAACCCTTACCAATCTGTACCACAAGTATTAGCTGGTTATTTGGATAAATATCCTGATACAAGCTATAGAGAAGAAATAGAAACCTTGCTGATTGATTCGTACATCACATCAAAAAACTATAAAGAAGCCTTAGAGTTATTAAAAGGAAAAAACAGTTTTGAAAACAAAGTAGCCTATCAAAAAGTAGCTTTTTTTAGAGGGGTTGAGTTATACAATGAAACCAAGTATAGTGAAGCTTTAGAGTTATTTAATAACTCTTTAAAAGAACCTAGAGATCCAGTTTTTGTGGCCAAAGCCACCTTCTGGAAAGCGGAAACCGAATATAATCTCACCAACTATAATGATGCCTTAATTGGGTTTAAACAATTTGCAGGTATGTCTGAAGCTTCAGGATTATCTGAGAATGAAAACTTAGACTACAATTTGGCTTACACGTATTTCAAGTTGAAAGACTATACCAATGCATCAAAATATTTTCAAAAATTTATCGATAAAAATTCTAGCGATAGACTACGACGAAACGATGCCTATTTAAGATTGGCAGACGGCTATTTTGTTTCTAGTAAATACCAAAACGCCATCAGTGCGTACGATAAAGCCATTCAGATTAACGAAATTGAAACCGATTATGCAGCGTTTCAAAAAGCGATGAGTAATGGATATTTGGGCAAAAGCTCAACTAAAATTTCAGAGCTTAATACATTTATAGATAAGTATCCAAAGTCAGCATTACGAGATGATGCTATGTACGAGTTGGCAAATTCTTATGTTAAGTCTAACGAGACTGATAAAGCGATGCAGATGTACGACCGATTAAATTCGGAATACAAACGTGGTGCTTTCACTTCAAAAGCTTTATTGCGTCAAGGTTTGGTGTATTACAATGCTAATGATAATGAGCGTGCATTAACTAAATTTAAAAAAGTAGCATCCGATTTTCCAAATTCTGGAGAAGCTGTTCAGGCAGTATCTACGGCGCGTTTAATTTATATCGATTTGGGTCGAGTGGATGACTACGCAGCTTGGGTAAAGTCTTTAGATTATGTTGAGGTGTCTGATGTAGAGCTGGATAATACTATGTATTTGGCAGCCGAAAAGCCATACTTAGAAAACGATACTGAGAATGCTATTCGTCAGTTTAATAAATATTTAAATCAGTTTCCTAATGGTATTCATGCGTTAAAATCGCATTTCTACATTGCACAATTATACTACAAGAAAGATTTATTTGAAACTGCGGAACCACATTACAAATATGTTGTTGATGCTTCAAGAAGTGAATATACAGAGCAAGCAACAGTGAAACTTTGTGAAATTTACTTGAATGATTCTAACTGGTCTCAAGCGATTCCGGTTTTAAAAACTTTGGAAGCTGAAGCAGATTATCCTCAGAATGTAATGTATGCGCAGTCTAACTTAATGAATGCGTACTACCAAACTGAAGATTATACATCTGCTGAAAATTATGCCGAAAAGGTATTGGCAAATTCTAACTTAGATACTAAAGTGAAGAGTGATGCTAAAATCATTATTGCGCGTTCTGCTATAAAAACAGGAAACGAGGATAAGGCAAAAACAGCCTATGCAGATGTAGAAAAAATCGCTACAGGAAGCGTTGCAGCAGAAGCTCTATACTACAATGCGTATTTTAAAAATAAGGAAGGTAAGTATAAAGCATCAAACACAACCATTCAAAAATTAGCTAAGGATTATAGCAGTTACAAATATTACAGTGCTAAAGGTTTGGTAGTTATGGCGAAGAATTTCTATGCTTTGGGTGATGCGTTTCAGGCGAATTATATTTTAGAAAGTGTGATTTCTAATTTCCCAGAGTTTGATGATGTGGTACAAGAGGCACAGCAAGAACTTAACAAGATTAAAACCGAAGAAGCTAAAACAAATTCATCAATCGAAACTGACGATAATTAGTAATGGGCAAAATGTCTCATTTAGTTAGTCGAAATGTAATCAAAACATTAAATATGAAAATCAAGTTTTTAATTTTTATAATCACCATATCAAGCAGTTTATCAATTGTAGCTCAAGAACGAGTAAAAGACACTATTGATGACCAGGTAGTAAATGTAGTAACACCTTACAAACCTACAATTTCAGATGCCTTTAAAATTAAGGATACACCAAAATTGCAAGACTCTAATTTGGTAAAGAAAAAAGAGGTGAAGTACAATATTTTTTCTATTCCTGTGGCTTCAACTTTCACGCCTGCAAAAGGTAAAGCAGCAACGGTTGATAAAGCAAAGGCCGTTAAGTTATACGATAATTATGCATCGCTTGGAGTGGGTACTTATACTTCAATTTTAGGGGAAGTATATCTTAATCATGAGCTAAGTAATTCTGAAAATGTTGGAGGTTATTTCAGTCATCATTCTTCTCAAGGTGGAATTGAAGATTTACTGTTAGATGACGATTTTTCTACCACGCATTTAAATGCGCATTACTCTCAAAAGTTAAGAGATTTTTCGTGGAAAGTAGATGGAGGTTTCGACTTAATGACATACAACTGGTATGGTTTGCCACAGAATTTCTTTGGACAAACGGAAGCTGACATGATAAATCCAAGTCACACATTTAATAGTTTTTATTTAGGTGGAAAAATTAATTTTGAAGATGCTATCATCAACGATGGTAGTTTACGTTTTAGACGATTTGGCGATAATCAAAATTCTGGTGAAAACCGATTTGTAGCCAAAGCAGGTTTTGATATTCCTGTGCAAGGTGAAGCTATAAAAACAAAATTATATGTAGATTATATTGGTGGAAGTTTTGATAGTGATTACGAGAATTTAGGTGACATTAATTACGGAAATTTTACAGTTGGTTTGTCTCCTTCGTATCAATTAACTCAAGATGATTTAACGGTCAATTTAGGTTTGAGTTTAGTCTATCTTAACGATACCGAACTTAGCGATAATAAGTTTTTTATCTACCCTAATATTGATGCTTCATACCGTTTAGTAGACGAAATCTTAATTGCTTATGGTGGAATCACAGGGCAGTTACAACAAAACTCTTACTACGATTTTGCTACAGAAAATCCATTTGTATCTCCAACACTTTATATTGCTCCAACAGACCAACGCTATAAAGGGTTTTTAGGACTAAAAGGAAAATTGTCTAATAGTGTGAGTTATAACGTTAAAGGAAATTATTACGCAGAAGAGAATAAAGCGTTATTAAAAGCAAATGATGCCAGAGGTGATGCAACAGCAGATTACCAATACGGTAATTCTTTTGGTGTGGTGTATGATGATGTTACTACCTTTTCGGTTGCTGGTGAGTTAAATATTGATGTCAATAGAAACTTTACGCTTGGTTTTAAAGGAGAATATTTTAACTATGATGTGGATAATGAAGCCGAAGCATGGAATTTACCAAACGTAACAGGTTCTATCTTTATGGATTTACAAATATCTGAGCAATGGTATGCAGGTGCAAGTGCTATTTATGTTGGAGAACGAAAAGACCAACAAGACTTAGTAGCTACATTATTGCCACAAGACCCAAGTCCTGTTATGACTTTAGATAGTTATTTTGATGCTAATGCACATTTAGGCTATAAGATTAACGACCAGTTATCTGTATTTGGAAAAGTGAATAACATACTTAACCAGGATTACGAACGCTATTTAAACTTCCCTGTTCAAGGCATTCAGATTTTAGCAGGAGCTACATATCAGTTTGATTTCTAAAATTCCTGCAAAAGCAGGAATCTTTTTATTGACATTCTGAATCAAGTTCAGAATGTCAGTTATGCATGAATAATCCTCGCTAAATAATCAAAATGTTCACCATCCATAACTTTTTCGCATTTAAGACCTACGGTTTGGCAAGCTGTGTTTAGTGTTTCGAAATCGAGGTAGAGCCATTTCATTGGCGCTCCTTCTTCGCCTTTGTAGCTAAAGAAATAATCAAGTTCACCAATATAACCACTGTTCAAATCTAACCAAGTACCACCATCTTCATCTTCGTACATATATGAAATATCAGATGAATCGATTAAAATTTGTCCGTTTGGTTTCAATAAAGTTTTTAGATGGTTTAAATATTTAGCAACCTGAATTATTTCCTGAAAAATACCAGTACCATTCATTAAAAGCAGAATGGTGTCAAATATATCTGTTTCATTTAATAACGCTATATGTTCGGCATTTTTTAGACCTCGTAATTTACAGACTTCAATAGCACCTTTAGAATTGTCAATTGCTTTTACATTAAATCCTTTTTCTTGTAGCCATAGCGCGTGGTTACCAGCACCACACCCAACATCTAGAATTTTGCCTTTGCTTAGTTGTAAAGCTTTTTGCTCTAGTTTAGGCATTTCAGAATAAGTTCTGAATAAATAGTGAAGTGGTAATTCGTCTTTGTCAGATATGTTGGTCCATGTGATAATATCTTCAGAATAATTGCCATTCTGATAGTCTAATAGTGCTTTTCCAAAGATGTCTTTCATCATAGTATTTTTATTATACTGAACTTGATTCAGCATCTCATTCTGATTATATTTACAATATGCAAAACCAAATCAATAATCTGCCAAAGCTGGCCAAAGATAAGCATAAGGAAAACAAAACCTTCTTTGCAAAACTTAGAAAAAAGCCACCAAAACAGTTAGACTACATTATGCAAGAGTTGCATGAGGAAGAGTTTGAGCGTACGGACTGCTTACAATGTGCTAATTGTTGTAAAACCACAGGGCCTTTATTTACGGATAAGGATATTCAGCGCATATCTAAATCTTTCAAAATGAAAGAGCAGCAATTTATAGATCAATATTTACGTGTAGATGAAGATAATGATTATGTGTTGCAATCGGTGCCATGCACGTTTTTAGATGCGGATAATTACTGTATGATTTATGATGTAAGACCAAAGGCTTGTCGAGAATTTCCGCACACAGATCGTAAAAAGTTTCAGCAAATTTCTAATTTAACTTTAAAAAATGTAGCTATTTGTCCAGCAGTCTATAATATTGTTGAAGAAATGAAAAAACAAATAAAACTATAATAAATAGCTTCGGAATAATTTTTGATACAACTTTAGAAAAAATCTAAATATGAAAAACGTTCTACTAAAATTGTTGCTTTTTGTTTTAATGGTAAACACTGCTTCTGCTCAAGAATGGATGAAAAATCTACAAATTGCACAAGCGTTGGCAAAAGTTCAAAATAAAATGGTGCTTATGGTTTGGGAAGAAACCACAGCGTATCAATATCCCGTTATTGTAAAAGATGAAAACGGTAGAACTATATTTATTAATAATCTTTTTGAAGATGAAAATGTGAGTCCTTTAATTTGGGAACACTTTGTTCCGGTTATTGTTGCAGAATATAATTATGCAGATTGGTATGAAGAAATTAAAGACAAACGCAGTCAGAAA
>JASBSA010000110.1 GCA_030149175.1 Winogradskyella sp.
ATGGATATGGCCTATGCAGCTGCAGATGTTATTATTTCAAGAGCTGGTGCGATTTCGGTCTCGGAACTATGTATTGTTGGAAAGCCAACCATCTTTATCCCATCGCCTAATGTGGCAGAAGACCATCAAACAAAGAATGCACATGCTGTAGCAGATAAAAATGCAGCGATTTTAATAAAAGAAAGTGATTTAGATAATGACTTTAAAAACCAGTTTTCAGAATTAATTTCAAACGAAGAAAAGCAGTCAGAACTAAGTAAAAATATAGAGACCTTAGCATTGGTGAATGCAACAAATGCTATTGTTGATGAGGTAGAAAAATTATTAAAAAAATAAATGAACCTAAAAGCTATAAATAACATCTATTTTATCGGTATTGGAGGTATCGGTATGAGTGCATTGGCACGTTATTTTGTGGCTAATGGCAAAGATGTTGCTGGTTATGATAAAACGCCTTCGGATATTACCGAGAGTTTACAGGAATTAGGTGTTGAGGTTCATTTTAATGATAGTATTTCAGAGGTTAAACCAGAGTTTTTAGATAAAGAAACGACGCTGGTTGTGTATACTCCAGCAATTCCAAAAAACCATTCCGAGTTAAACTACTTTAAGGATAACGGTTTTAAGGTGTGTAAGCGTTCTCAAGTACTTGGAGAAGTTACTAAGCAAACGATATGTCTTGCTGTTGCAGGAACACATGGTAAAACCACAACAACAAGCATTTTAGGACATTTATTGAATGAATGCGATGTGCCAGTTACAGCCTTCTTGGGTGGAATTAGTGAAAACTACAACTCTAACTTAATCCTAAATGGTACTGAAGTTACAGTAGTTGAAGCTGATGAATTTGATCGTTCTTTTTTAACCTTATCGCCAGATTTGGCGTGTATCACTTCTATGGATGCGGATCATCTTGATATTTATGGTGATGCTACTGAACTTACAAAAACATTCAAAGCATTTTCGGAGTGTGTAAAACCTCATGGTAAACTTTTTGTAAAAAATGGATTGCCATTAAAAGGGATCACCTATGGAGTAGATGATAACTCAGATTACAGTGCTAAAAATATTAGAATAATTAATGGTAGTTACGTGTTTGATGTGCAAACACCTAACGGATTATATAAAGATTTTCAATTTAACCTACCTGGTAGACATAATTTGTCGAATGCAATAATCGCCTTGGCGATGGCTGCTGACTACGGTTGCCCTTACAACCAGCTCGCCAAGGGTTTAGCATCTTACAAGGGTGTTAAAAGACGATTCACGTACCAGATTAAAACTGAAGATTTTGTATTTATTGATGATTATGCACATCATCCTGAAGAAATTAATGCTGTCCATCAAGCGGTTAGAGAAATGTATCCTGACAAAAAAGTGTTGGCAATTTTTCAGCCGCATTTGTATAGTCGTACAAGAGATTTTGTTGATGGTTTTGCACAGAGTCTTTCAAAATTCGATGAAATATTGCTCTTGGATATATATCCAGCAAGGGAATTACCGATTGACGGAGTAACGTCGGAATGGCTGTTAGATAAAATTGAAAACCCAAATAAAAAGTTGATTTCCAAATCAATGATTATTGATGAAATAAAAGCCTCTAAGGCGCATGTTGTTTTAACAATAGGTGCCGGAGATATTGGCGTAGAAGTAAAACATATAAAAGAAGCCTTTAGCGTTGCGAGTTAATCTTAACTACATAAAAGTCATAGTGTTGCTGATTTTGGTTGGCTTCCTTTTTGCGTTTTCTAA
>JASBSA010000011.1 GCA_030149175.1 Winogradskyella sp.
ACCTCTGTACCTGTAACAGTGAGAGTAAAAAAATCTAAAAACACAAACCCAAATATTAAATGGGAAGAAGCCTTAGAAATTAAGGATATATTAAAGGTTGAAAAACCAAACCCAAACAAAGAAGACGTTATAAAATTATCAAACTAAGACAATGTTAAAGATAAACAACTTACACGCAAGCGTAGAAGATAAAGCAATATTAAGAGGTATTAACCTTGAAGTTAAACCTGGAGAAGTACATGCTATAATGGGACCTAATGGTTCTGGTAAAAGTACATTAGCCTCTGTAATTGCTGGAAAAGAAGAGTATGAAGTTGAAGAAGGAGAAATTTTGTTAGAAGGTGAAAACATTGACGAACTTGCAGCAGAAGAACGTGCGCACAAAGGTGTTTTCTTATCATTTCAATATCCTGTAGAAATTCCTGGAGTTAGTGTAACTAATTTTATGAAAACTGCTATCAACGAAACTCGTAAGGCTAAAGGCTTAGAAGACATGCCTGCCAACGAAATGCTGAAAATGATTCGTGAAAAATCTGAACTTTTAGAAATAGACCGTAAGTTTTTATCGCGATCTCTAAACGAAGGCTTTTCTGGTGGTGAGAAAAAGCGAAATGAAATTTTCCAAATGGCAATGCTAGAGCCTAAATTGGCAATCCTTGACGAAACAGATTCTGGACTTGATATAGATGCGCTTAGAATTGTTGCTAACGGTGTCAACAAGCTAAAGTCTAAAGACAATGCTGTTATTGTTATTACGCATTATCAAAGGCTGTTAGACTATATAGTACCAGACTATGTACACGTATTACTTGATGGTAAAATAGTTAAATCTGGCTCTGCTGCATTAGCTCATGAGTTAGAGGCTAAAGGGTACGATTGGATTAAAGAAGAAGTAAACGCCTAATTGGAAAGCGAAATGGAATTAAAAGAAAAGTTAGTGTCTTCTTTCATGGCTTTTGAGGATATGGTCGATGTAGACTCACCTGTCCATGATATAAGAACTGAAGCTATAAAACATTTTGAAAATGTAGGTTTTCCCACTAAGCGTCAAGAAGCTTGGAAATATACCTCATTAAATTCAGTATTAAAGCACGATTATAGTGTGTTTCCTAAGCATGAAGATGCTTTAGAATTTAGGGATGTTAAGAAATACTTTATTCACGATATTGACTCTTACAAAATTGTTTTTATTGATGGCAAGTATTCTTCGCATTTATCCCAAACCACACATGATGGTATAGACGTTTGCTTAATGTCTGCCGCACTTACTAAGCCAAAATACAGACTGGTTATTGAAAACTATTTTAATAAAATTGCCTCAAAAGACAGTCTATCTTCATTAAACACAGCATTTTCAGCAGAAGGAGCATATATACACATACCTAAAAACAAACTCGTTGAAAAACCTATACAGATTTTACATTTTTCAACAGGTAATGAAGCGGCATTAATGCTTCAACCAAGAAATTTAGTTGTTGTGGGCGAAAATTCTCATGTGCAAATTATAGAACGCCATCAGAGCTTAACAGATAATCCTGTTTTAACTAATTCTGTTACCGAAATTTTCACTAACAAACGTGCCATTGTAGATTACTACAAAATTCAGAATGACAGAGAAACGGCGTCTTTAATTGACAATACATTTATTAACCAAAAACAAGAAAGTATTGCTAAGGTACATACCTTTTCTTTTGGTGGAAAGATTACAAGGAACAACCTCAACTTCTATCAAAATGGTGAACGCATAGATTCAACCATGAAAGGTATTACCATTATTGGTAACAAACAGCATGTAGACCATAATACTTTAGTGCATCATATAGAACCTAATTGTGAGAGTCACCAGGATTACAAAGGTATTTTTGGTGATAGTGCAACAGGTGTTTTTAACGGTAAGGTTTTGGTTGAAAAGGAAGCACAGAAAACCGACGCTTTTCAAGCCAACAACAATATTTTATTAAGCGATAAGGCAAGCATAAACACCAAGCCTCAACTAGAAATTTTTGCAGACGACGTAAAGTGCTCCCATGGCTGTACTATTGGGCAGCTTGATGAAAGTGCTATGTTTTACCTCCGATCTCGTGGTATCCCTGAAAAAGAAGCTAGAGGTCTGTTAATGTTTGCGTTTAGTAATAACGTTTTGGATTCGGTAAAAATTCCTGAATTGAAAAATAGAATTACCAAGCTTATTGCTAGTAAGTTAGGTGTTAATATTGGGTTTGATTTATAAATTTCACAATAAACAATAATATTACTTAAGAAGGATTGCTAGTCAGCAATCCTTTTCTTTTTAAAAATAATGTCTTTTACAGTTCCATCACAAGATAATAACATTCCTGTTACCTTGCCATTTCTATCTTTTACAAAATGATATAACGTTCTGTCTCCATTTCCAAATTCATTTAATTGAATCGGTTTTAATGCAATCGCTTCGTTTTCTTTATAGCTTAGTTTAAGCGCATTATCTTTTAAATAAAAATGATAGTTAACATCTAACTCTTCTGAATAAAAGTCACCTATAAAATCTTCTACATTTACTGAAGTGGCATCAATAAATTTAGCATGTTCAAAATAAAATGGTGTTCCACCAAATGAAATTACCATATCATGATTGGGGGACGCTGTAAAATCATACTTTACATTTTCGCTTTGTAATCTATGGAATTTATTTGTGGCGTATTGTACAAGAGCAACTGATATTTTACCCATTGAACCCAAAGCTTTTAAAGTGTCATTTTTTACAAATAACTTCATGGTCATATCACTATTTACTTCCTTATATTCACCAATAAAATTATTAACATCCTGTTTTTCAAAAGGTAGATTTGTGTTTTGTTCTTCTTGAAAATTCAAATCATCCAAAAGAACATCTAAAATTTGATAAGCAATTCTTGTAGCATTATAATTTTCAAAATTTGTTACAACAATAATACCTATTTGTTTTTCTTTTATTACCATAAGGTGTGAACGACAACCAAAACCTTGACCGCTATGCCCAGCAACCTCAAATCCTTTGTAGTTATCAATCATTAATCCTCTGGCATAGTTTGCTTTTTCACCAGAATTTAAAATTTCGGTCTGTTTTAAAAACAGAGCTAGAGGTTTAAAATCTGCAATTTGTTCATTCAGCATACTTGTCCAAATAGCCAAATCATTGACTGTGGAACCCATACTACCTGCACCATAACTTAGTTGATTATTGACTGAGTATTTAAATCCATTACCATCTGGCGCATATCCTATCGCTCGATTCTTTATAGATCTTCCGTGCTCTACCCTTACAAATGTGGAGTTCATTTTTAAAGGTTCTAGTATTTTAAGTTTTAAATAGTCATTCAAGTTTTGTCCTGAAATTCGTTCAACAATAATGGTCAATAAATTATAATTGGTGTTGGAATAGCTTACTTTTTCATTTGGCAAATGATTAAGATTTTTTTGTCTTTTAGCTAATTCTAAAACTGTGTTATTATCGTAATATTTGTTATCATAGTCAAAACCTGACAAATACATTAATGTATGATAATTTCTTATGCCACTGGTATGATTTAATAAATGTTTGATTTTAACGACTTCTCCATAATCCGGAAATTCTGGTAAATACAGTCTTATATCATCTTCTAGACTTAGTTTATCTTCATTGATTAATGCCCAAATAGCAGCTGCCGTAAATTGCTTTGTAATTGATGCTATATTGTGGACCGTAGAATCGGAATTCTTAATGTTATAATCTAAATTAGAAAGCCCAAAGCCTTTGGAGTAAATTGGTGTTCCTTGACTGATAACTTTTACACTTAATCCAGGTAAACTATTAGAGACATAATCTTCAAGAAGATTATCAATTTTTTGAGAAATATCTGTTTGCGCATTACTAATGAGACAACCTAAAACAAATAGCAAAAAAAAGTAGCGTTTTACTATTTGCATTGCTTATATTTTTGATAAAAATAGGTTGGTATAAGTCCAAAATTTAGAAATAAAAATCCAACAAAAACTATTATTCCTCTGTATGGCCAAGTTAAAAACTCAAACATAGCACCAATACCGAGAATAAAAAAGGTTATAAAACCTAAGATGTAAAATGATTTTTTCATGAGAGATTTGTTTATGAATATTTGTGAATAGATTTTTTATAATTAGCATATAAATGCGTTGGTAAGATGACTAACACCGAGACAGCTATTGCACCAAGCAACCAAGCATTGGCATAAGGCCAATTCATCATTTGAAAAACCAAACTCATAACCAGTAAAAGAATTACAATAAATCCTAAGGAGAATTTCAATTTGTTTACAGTAATGATTTCTTTAGCTAACTTTTGATGGTTTGTTTCTAACTGCAAGTTCTGAAAACTGGCATAGCCACCAAACTTTTGTAATGCTTGCTGATACAAGGCATTAAAATCCTCAGAATCATTGTTTTCTATATATGTGCAGATATGGTCAACCAAGTCTTCTCTTAATTTTTCATCTTTAACACCATATAAGGACAAGCTATTATCAATAAATACGATGTGTTTTTCAGATAGCTCCATTATTTATATAGGTTTAGGGTTAAAAATTAAGCTAAGCGTATTAATAAAGTCATTAATTTCTTCTGTAACACTTTCCACCATTTTCTTCCCTTCTTTGGTTACTTTGTAATACTTTCTAACACGCTTACCTATATACACCTTTTCGGTCTCTAAAACCTTTTTTGCTTCAAGCTTATGTAAAATTGGGTATAATGCACCTTCAGAAATATCTATTTTACCTGCGGTCATCTTTTTCACTTCTTGCGTAATCTCATAACCATACATTTTACCCTTATTATTAATTACGGATAAAATGATAGGTTGCAATGTTCCTTTTGTTAATTCTTTGCTATACATATTTCAAATATACATTTTATTTAAATGTATTTATAAAAAATGTTTATTTTTTTGATATAATGCCAAAAAGCTATGCGTTATATGTTTTAGTTTAAATGCTTTGCTTTGTATCTTTGTATATGGAATTAGACATTATGCTAGACATACAAAAAATAAGAAAAGATTTTCCCATTCTAAATAGAACTGTAAACGGAAAACCACTCATATATTTCGACAATGCGGCAACTTCTCAAACTCCGCAACAGGTTATTGATGTTATTGTAGATTACTATAGTAACTATAACGCCAATATTCACAGAGGTGTGCATGCGTTAAGTCAAGAGGCTACTGATGCTTATGAGCAAGCTCGTATAAAGATTCAAAAGCACTTTAATGCCGCTAAAGCGTATGAGATTATTTTTACATCTGGCACCACTCATGGTATTAATTTAGTGGCTAATGGTTTTTCTTCAATTTTAACAAAAGAGGATGAAATTATTGTATCTGCTTTAGAGCATCACAGCAATATTGTGCCTTGGCAAATGCTGTGCGAACAAACCGGAGCAACTCTTAAGGTAATACCAATGGATACAAATGGTGAATTAGTGCTTTCAGAGTTTGATAAACTTCTTAACCAAAACACAAAACTTGTTTTTGTAAACCATATTTCAAATGCTCTGGGAACCATAAATCCTATTGAAACTATTATAGAAAAAGCGCACAAAGTTGGTGCTGCGGTATTGGTTGATGGTGCTCAATCGTGTCCACACATAAAACCAGACGTTCAAGAACTAGACGTTGATTTTTATGTATGTTCTGCCCATAAAATCTGTGGTCCAACAGGTATTGGTATGCTCTACGGAAAAGAAGAATGGCTCAAAATGTTACCTCCTTATCAAGGAGGAGGCGAAATGATTGCCGAAGTATCTTTTGAAAAAACTACCTATGCCGATTTACCTCACAAGTTTGAAGCTGGCACACCAAATGTTTGTGGAGGCATTGCTTTTGGTGCTGCTATAGATTACATGAATGCTATTGGTTTTGATGCCATTGCACAATACGAGCACGAACTTTTAGTCTATGCCACTAAGCAACTTCAAAACATTGAAGGCTTAACTATTTACGGCACTGCTAACAATAAAACTTCAGTAATTTCATTTAACGTTGGCAACATACATCCTTACGACATAGGCACCATACTCGATAAAATGGGAATTGCAGTGCGCACTGGTCATCATTGCGCCCAACCGATAATGGATTTTTATAAGATTCCTGGTACCATAAGAGCGTCTTTTATGTTCTACAATACCAAAGAGGAAATAGATACGTTTATTACAGCTCTTAAGAAAGCTGTAATGATGTTGTCTTAACTTTTTTTACCATACCTAAAAATGATAAAACCTCGATTATAGAGAGTTTGGCATCAAAAGTGTACCTTAGACTAATAAAAACTTTAATTATGAAATTTTTACTGAGTCTTTTTACCTTAGTAACATTAACAGGATCTTGTAATTCTGCTAAGGAAACACTTGTGGAACAAAAAGAAGGTATGGCACAAACTAGACTATCTGGCACCTACAACATCAAACAATTAGAATCTAAAGATATAGCACCTAAAAACCTTACGATAGCGTTTAACGATTCCACCAATCAAGTCTCTGGTTTCTCGGGTTGCAACACTTTTTTTAGCAACTATACTGTTAAAGATAACACCCTTAAATTCGGACCAATTGCGACTTCTAAAAAATATTGTGGAGCAGAGCAAAACAACTTAGAACAAGGGTTTTTAAAGGCATTAAACAATGTTAATGCTTTTACTCTTGAAAACGACAACATCATTTTATTAAATGAAAAAACTGAAATTTTTATAGCAACAAAAAGCGAAGCGTCAAAACCTAGTAAGAGCGATATTGTAAAAGAGAATTACAAAAAATTTGCGGTTATTTATGAAACCTTAACGAGAGGGTCTTTTGAACACATCGAAATTTCAAAAAATGAAATCAAAATTTCAAATGATAGAAATTTAGAAAAAACGGATACTTACAACTGTAATCCAGAAGATTGGAAGATGCTTAAAGAATTGCTGAGCGACTCAGTTGTTGAAAATCTAGATCTGCTAAAAGCACCTACGGACAAACGTCTGTATGATGGTGCACCACATGCAACACTATCTGTCATAAAAGGAGATGTTATAATGATGACTCCCACCTTTGACCATGGTGCACCACCTAAAGAAATAGAATCAATAGTTAATAAGATATTATCAATGACAGAAATTGCAACTAAACAATAGCTATTTCGTAACTTTGCTCTAAATGAATATGATTATGACTATTGAAGAAATTCAAAACGAAATTATAGATGAGTTTTCAATGTTTGACGATTGGGAAGAACGTTATCAATACATGATAGATTTAGGAAAAACACTTCCTTTAATTGACGAACAATATAAAACCGATGACCATATCATAAAAGGCTGCCAAAGTAAGGTTTGGGTACATGCTGAAATGAACAATGATAAAGTAGAGTTTACAGCAGATAGTGACGCTATTATTACAAAAGGTATCATTGCTATCTTAATTAGAGTGTTCTCTAATCAACACCCAAAAGATATTATTGAGGCAAACACCGATTTTATTGATGAAATTGGTTTAAAAGAACACTTATCACCCACAAGAGCTAACGGATTGGTTAGTATGATAAAACAATTAAAAATGTATGCCATTGCATACCAAACACAGTTGAACTAAGATGAGCGAATCAGCAATAGACACAAATGTACTAGGAGATAAAATAGTACGTGTTTTAAAGACCATTTACGATCCTGAAATCCCTGTAGACATCTACGAATTAGGATTGATATACGATGTTTTTGTAAACGAAGATTATGATGTAAAAATATTAATGACTTTAACCACTCCAAATTGTCCTGTGGCTGAAACTTTACCTTTAGAAGTAGAGGAAAAAGTAAAATCCATTAATGAGGTTAAGGATGCAGAGGTTGAAATTACATTTGATCCGCCCTGGTCTCAAGACCTAATGAGTGAAGAAGCTAAGTTAGAATTAGGAATGTTATAAATTAAGCATTATGAGCAATACAGGAATTGACGCAATAGCATTTTACGTTCCACAACTTTACGTATCTATGGATAATCTTGCTGAGGCGAGAGGAATTCCTGCAGAAAAACTAAAAAAAGGGCTAGGTCTTCAAAAAATGGCTGTTCCAAACGTGGGCGAAGATGCTGCTACGTTTGCTGCCAACGCACTCCTTAACCTAATCACCCAAAACAATATCAACCCAAACGACATTGGCCGTGTGTATTTGGGTACAGAAAGTGCTATAGACGGATCAAAACCCACAGCAACCTATGCGGTAGAAATTGTTGAAAACGAACTCGCTAAAACTTATGGAGAACGTAGCTTTAAACACTGCGACGTTTTAGACATGACCTTTGCTTGCGTTGGTGCTGTAGATGCCTTGCACAATAGTATAGATTGGGTAAAACAAGATGTTAACAGAAAAGCGGTCGTCATTGCTTCAGACCTGTCTAAGTATGATATTAATTCTACTGGAGAGTATACCCAAGGCGCTGGTGCGGTTGCAGTTTTGGTAAGTCATAATCCATCTATCATAGAAATAAATAATGTTTGGGGAGTAGCCTCTAAAAGTGAAGGGGACTTTTTTAAACCTAGACGAACCTATAAAAAAGCAGAACTACTAAAAACAGTATTTAAAGATTTAAATTTAGATACCTCTGATGAAAAAATAAATGAATTTATGGCTTCATCAGAATCTGACTTTTGGTCGGATGGTAGCGATATTGTGGAAGTCTTTAAGGAGGAACCTGTTTTTGATGGGCAATTTTCTAATGCCTGCTATAATGATAGAATTACAGAAGCACTCTCCCATTTTAAAAGTCAAAAAGACATAGCTTTTAATAACGATTGGCACAAAATTGTATTTCATTTGCCTTATGCATTTCATGGAAGACGTATCATTTTTGACAATTGGTTAAATTGGATCAAATCTTCTAATATTTATAGAGAATTAGAAAATGAGATAGGTCGATTTGAAGATTCAGACAAAAAAGAATGGTCTAAAAACGCTTATAAATCAAAACTGTACAGCACATTCATTAATACAAAAATTGCTCAAGGAGAGCTCGCTTCTTCAGAAATTGGCAATATGTACACGGCATCAATTTTTATGTCTCTTTTAAGTTTGTTGTCAGATAGTTACAATAAAAACACAGACCTATCAGGAAAAACTATTGGTTTCATAGCCTATGGAAGCGGCTCAAAATCTAAGGTTTTTGAAGGTGTTATACAAGAAAACTGGAGCTCTAAGGTGTCTTTAATTAAACTTTTTGAAACTTTGAACCAAAGAGCATCTATAGATGTAGATACTTATGAGAACATTCACCGTTCTAAAATTGAAACACCAATACATAACGGAAGTAGAATCTCGTTAGATTTTATTGAACGCGAAGAAACCAATTACGGTCTGCGTCGTTACAGTGTAAAATAGATTATGGCTGAGGAAATTATAAATAGGGTTGCCAATAGTAAGCTTAAGGTCATTGATCTCGAAGATTTCTATCCTATCGGTCGTCGTGTTTTATTTGACATAAAAGACTGGCTTCTTGAAGGCCTTGTGCTTCGTGAAAACGATTTTAGAACTTATGTTAAGGAGCACGATTGGTCACAATATAATAACTGCTATGTCGCATTGCATTGTTCTACCGACGCTATTGTTCCTGATTGGGCATATATGCTGATTTCTTTAGAACTTGAAGAGTTTTCAAAGTTAACTGTTATCGGTTCTTTAGAGCATTTAGAATCTCTATTGTTCTCAAAAATAATTTCAGAATTAGACCTAAGTACCTATCAAGACATGCCGGTAATTATTAAAGGTTGCTCTAATAAACCTGTACCTGCTAATGCTTTGGTTTTATTATCTCAAAAGTTAAGACCAATTGCCAAATCTATTATGTTTGGTGAGGCTTGTTCTTCTGTACCATTATTTAAAAGAAAAAAATAATGTGACTTTTCATCTTTTTTGATGTCTAAATAGTATTCATTTAGATAGATTAAAAAATATCTAAAAGACTAATAATCACTTATATTTGTAGAATAATTACAACTTAAATTATTAAAATTTAATTCATTATGAACAGAAAATTACTTTTATCAGCTTTCTTAATGCTTGCAATCTCATTTGGTTTTTCTCAAACAAAGGAAGAATTACAAGCTCAAAAAGCTGAGAAACAAGCAGAGGCAGACAAATTTCAGGCAGAAGCTGATGCTTTACAAGCACAGATAGATGCTTTACCAGGATGGAGAGTTGGTGCTTTTGGTACCATAGGTGGTAGTTTATCTAACTTTAACAACTGGTATGCTCAGGGTGCTCCTAACAACTCTTCAGGTAATATTGGTTTTACTTTCAATGCGTTTGCCAATAAAATTGAAGATAAGTATTTCTGGAGAAATGCCTTAACTACAAACTTAGCTTGGGTAAAGTTAGACAATAAGGATATTGACACTGATAGTGATGACTTTGAGCCAACCACAGATGTTTTTAACTTATCGTCTCTCTATGGTCGTAAGTTAAGTGAAAAGTGGGCAGTTTCTGGTTTAATGGAGTACAGGACCACACTATTAAACAACTTTAATGACCCTGGATATTTAGACTTAGGTGTTGGTGCTACTTGGACTCCACTAGATAATCTAATCGTAGTTATTCATCCTTTAAACTATAACTTTGTATTTGCTGACAATGATGCTGTTTTCGATTCTTCTATGGGTGCAAAAATTGTTGCAGATTATACAAGACAAATTGGAGCAGTTGCCTTTAAGTCTAATTTTTCTACATTCCAGAGTTATAAATCTAGCGACTTATCTAACTGGACGTGGACCAACTCTTTTAGCTACACACTATGGAAAATGATTGGTGTTGGCTTTGATTTTGGATTGAGAAACAATAAACAAGAAGCTCTTAACTACGCTCTAAGTCTATACGACCCTATGGGCACGGCAGATGAGCCAACTTTTGACAATGTAGACAACGATTTACAAACCTATTATACAATTGGTTTAAGCTACAAGTTCTAATACTACCCTGGTTAAAAAATAAAAAGAGGTTGTCTAAAATTAGAAAATCTGTCATTCTGAATTTATTTCAGAATCTCATTTGAATAGATTTTCAAAGTGTTTAGAATCTGAAACGAGTTCAGATTGACAAAACATCACTTTTAGACAACCTTTTTCTTTTAATCAAACTTTTTCTTTTTGTTCTTCTTCTTAAGCAGACGCTTTATAAAACCATCGCGTTTGGTTGGCTCGCAATCCAAATCTTTTATCACCTCCTCATCTGGGTGTTCAAATTGAGCATTTGTAATACTCTTGTAGTCTGAATCTTTATTGAGTTTTTGATAAAACTTTGCAAAAATTGGCAAGGCTGAATTGGCTCCTTGTCCCATTCCTGTTGATTTAAAACCTATACTATGGTTATCGTTACCTACCCAAGTAATCGTTACCAATTTTGGTGTTAAAGCTACAAACCAACCGTCTTTATTATTTTGCGTCGTTCCCGTTTTTCCTGCAATGTCATTTCGCAAACCGTAGTTGTTTCTTAATCGTGTAGCTGTACCAAAATCTACGGTAGATTTCATCATTTGCAGCATTACTTGCCTTGTATAATCATTATAGGCTTGTTCTTCGGCAACTTCAGGTTCAAAATTAGCGATAACATTTCCATTTTTATCTTCAATTTTTGTTATTAAAAATGGTTTTACTGGCTTACTATTATTGACATAACTAGCATAAGCACCTGTAAGTTCTTTTAAATTTATTTCTGAAACACCTAATGCCAAGGATGGTTTGTTGGGCAACTCGTGGGTGATGCCTAATTTTTCAACTTGTTTTATGGTTTTTGTTATCCCAACTTCTTCCAACACCTTAACAGCAATGGTATTTACAGAATTACTCAATGCATTTTCTAAGGTGTAATTAATATGAGGATCTTCTTCGTCGCCACCAGCATTACTTGGTGTCCAATCGTCATAATTGGTATAAGTGACTTCCCTCAATGAAAAATAGGTACAAGGGGCTAGACCGTTTTCAATTGCTGCAGTATATACAAATGGTTTAAAAGTAGAACCTACCTGACGCTCACTTTGGGAAACGTGGTCGTACTTAAAGAAACGATAATCAATACCACCAATGTAAGTCCTAACAGCACCAGTATTTGGGTCGATGGACAACATTCCGGTATTTAAGAATTTTAGATAATGCTTTAAACTATCTACTACAGAACTATTTTTGATGGTATCACCTTCCCAACTGAATAATTCCACATTACGCTTTACATTTAAAGAATCTTTAATCTGCGCATCAGACAAGCCTACTTCCTTATACTTTTTTACGATAGGTAATTTTTGAACAGCTGTATTTAAAACTTTAGAGTTATCATTCCAAGGTCCATACTTTCCATAAGAGGCTTCAAAATCACTTTGCAATTTTGTGAGATGTGATTTCATTGCGTCTTCAGCATATTGCTGCATTTGGTAATCTAACGTTGTATGCACAACCAATCCGTCCTTATACAAATCATAGGTGTCACCATCTGGCGTTTTTAGTGTATCTAATATTTTTGAAAGCTCTTGCTTCACAGCTTCTCTAAAATAAGGTGCTAAACCTAAATCGTGATTGTAGGATTTATAATTGAGTTCTAATGTTTCATTACTATAAAACTTTAAAGAATCTTTTGCCAAGAAACCATAATTAACCATTTGGTTGAGCACTACGTTTCGTCTG
>JASBSA010000115.1 GCA_030149175.1 Winogradskyella sp.
CATCCTTTTCAGTTCAAGTGTTCCTACTTCAAGTGAAACGTTTCATACCTTTCAAAATGTATTGACCTGATACTACTCTGTTTCATAAGATTTGTTTTTCTTGATGTTTTCTTCTTTGTTCTTCACTTGCGTGTCCTACACATCCAAAAACATTGCTCATCCTTTTCACGTTCACTTTCGATTCCGTTACTTTTTCAAAGCTTTTCACTTAGGCTTTATAATCTGCAAGCATACTATAAAACTAAAGCTTCATGGTTAACTATCCAACACTTGCCTACACAAGCGGTTCGCCAACCTCAAAAAACAATCTTATTATTTTAAAGAACGTTACTTTAAACAATTAACATAAATTTAAAATTTCTTTTAAAACCAAACACTGTTTGTTGTTGATTGTTTAGCTAAATTATGTTTATGATCCGAATATTCAAATTTTTTAACGGTTTAGATATGCACAATTTATAAACCACACTTATCAACAAAAGTTAATAACTAAAAAAGCCTTCAGTATTGAAGGCTTTTTTAATGTTATGTGCGTTAGATTATCTTCTAACTTCTTTAATTCTAGCTTTTTTACCAGTAAGACCTCTAAAGTAGAATATACGTGCTCTACGTACTTTACCACGTTTGTTCACTTCAATTTTTTGTAAAGCTGGTAAGTTAATTGGGAAGATACGCTCTACACCAATAGTACCAGACATTTTACGGATTGTAAAAGTTTCTGAAGATCCACTTCCTTTACGTTGTAATACAACGCCTTTAAAGAACTGTGTACGTGTTTTACTACCTTCTTTAATTTCGTAGTAAACTGTAATAGTATCACCAGCGCTAAAGTTCGGTAAGTCTTTTTTGGTTACAAATTCGTCTTGAACAAATTTTACTAAAGAATTCATGTTTTCTCTTTTATAATGGTTGTTTCAAATCAACATTCACGGTTTTCGCCAGAGGTTAATCCAAAAGTGGGTGCAAAGATAATTATTAATTGGTAATTGGCAATTAATAATTAATAATTTTGAGAAGATTATTCATCCAGTAAATCTGGTCGTCTTTCTTTGGTACGTTGGTAGGCTTGCTCTTCGCGCCATTTTTCTATTTTACCAAAGTTACCACTAAACAATACTTCAGGTACTTTCATACCTTTATAGTCTCGTGGTCTTGTATAAATAGGTGGTGCCAACAGATTATCTTGAAACGAATCGGTCAGGGCAGAAGTCTCATTGCCCAAAACACCTGGTATTAATCTAATAACCGCATCGCACAGCACAGCTGCACCCAATTCGCCACCAGACAACACATAATCTCCAATTGATATTTCTCTGGTGATAAATTTATCGCGCACACGTTGGTCTACACCTTTATAATGACCACAAAGTATGATGATGTTTTCTTTTAACGATACTTGGTTGGCTATGCTTTGGTTAAGACGCTCACCATCTGGTGTCATGTATATAATCTCGTCGTAGTTGCGCTCTGCTTGCAAACCAGAAATACATTTATCTATGGGCTCTATGAGCATTACCATACCAGCTCCACCACCAAACTGGTAATCGTCCACAGATTTATAGTTGTCTGTGGTATAATCTCTAAGGTTATGAAAATGAACTTCTACCAAATCGGCTTCTATAGCGCGTTTTAGTATTGAAGCCTCAAACGGACTTTTTAAAAGTTCTGGTAGTACGGTTATGATATCTATGCGCATGGTCTTTCTAATTGGAATACAAAGGTAGTTTTAAATTGATATTATTTAAATTAAACATTGTGTGAACAAAAAATCCGCAATAATAAATTGCGGATTTTCAATATTTATAAAAAGTTAATTGCTAAGCCTTATTCTTATTAATCTCATCTTGTAGTTGGCGTCTTACTTTTTGCTCGCGCTTTAAAGCATTGCGTCTGTGTTCCTCAAACTCTGTTTCTACTTCTTCGAGTTTATGTTTTGCTTCTTTGGTTAATGAGTTGCTGTTTTTAAACTTGTATATAAAGAACAACAACAGAGCAGTAAGTGCAGCAATAATCGCCCACATAATAACATTATAATTGGTTTTGCTGGTTTGCATACCCAATAATGCCATATTGTTTTTTTCTTTGTTGGTTTGGTCTAAAGTGGTTTGTGTGTTACCTAGCTTTGCTTTTAAATCGTCGATTTCTTTGACTTGGTTGGCAACTGTAGCTTCAGAATTGGCTAAATTTTTATAGGTTGTTTTTAGTGAGTCTAAAACATTGGCTTTTAACTTTAATAACCAAGCTTGTTTTACAGCTTCGTAAGGTTGTCCATTTGTGCCTTTAAAGTTTCCGGATTTTCTAAAAACATATTCAAATTGACTATCTATACTGCCACTGTCTAATGAATATTGTTCATCAGCATCGTCTTGCTGAGTTTGTGCGGTTAAGGTTTGTAGGTTAAAGGTAACTATAAGAATTACAGCGACTTTAGCTAAAAACTTCATATTGTAATTATTTTGGTTGTGTTCGATTAATTAGGTCCCAAGATAATGATTTTATGGGCATAAGTTTCAATAATTTATTAAACAAATGCATCATCATTTCTATTTAACATTTGATATACGCCTTTAGTAGTGATTTGGATGTTTTAAACAAAAAAAATCTTACCAAATGGCAAGATTTTTTCTTTTTCCCTTTTCAAAAGATTCTAATAGTAAGTATAGCGTCTTACCTTAGAAATATATTTTGCAAGCCTGATTACTTGGTGGCTGTAGCCATATTCATTATCGTACCAAATGTATAAGATGGCATTTTTACCGTCTGCTCTTACAATGGTTGCTTTACTATCATATATTGATGGTGCAGAGCTACCAACAATATCGCTAGATACTAGCTCATCACTCATTTCGTATTTAATTTGCTCTACTAAATCACCTTCAAGAGCGTACTTTTTCATAATGGCATTCATACTGTCAACAGTGGCCTTCTTACTTAACTCTAAGTTTAAAATAGCTAATGAACCATTTGGTACGGGAACTCTAATTGCGTTTGAGGTTAATTTACCATCCAAAGAAGGTAATGCTTTACTTACTGCCTGTCCGGCACCAGTTTCTGTAATTACCATATTAAGACCAGCAGCTCTACCGCGTCTGTATTTTTTATGGAAATTATCTACCAAATTTTGGTCGTTTGTATAAGCGTGAATGGTTTCTAAGTGACCAGATTTTACACCAAAAGAATCTTCAACAGCTTTTAAAACTGGTGTAATAGCGTTTGTAGTACAAGAAGCGGCAGAGAAAATTTTCACTTTATCTGGATTGTGCTCTAGGTGGTTAACACCATGTACAATATTAGGAACTCCTTTTCCTGGTGCAGTAAGTAATACTTTTTCTACACCTTTAGCTTTTAAGTGTCTTCCTAGTGCTTTGTCATCTCTAAATGCTCCAGTATTATCAATTACTAAGGCGTTATTGATGCCATACTTTGTATAATCTATATCTTCTGGTGCGTTTGCAGAGATGATATTAACTGTGGTGCCATTAATAATAAGTGCGCTATTTTTAGCATCAATCGTTACCATACCAGAGAAATCTCCATGAACAGAGTCGTTTCTCAATAAAGACGCACGCTTTTCTAAAACCGTTTCGTTAACTTCACCACGTGTTACAATAGCTCTCAATCTCAGTTGATTCCCTTTTCCCGTACGTGTCATCAGTTCACGTGCTACTAGTCTACCAATTCTACCAAAACCATACAGAATAACATCTTTAGGCTCTAGGTCTCTAGATTTATTAGCATCCTTAAGTTTAGCGGCAACAAAAGCCGTAGCATTGTTGTACTTCTGATCTTCTAAGTGGTACTCATAAGTTAATTTACCTATGTCTAACTTAGCAGGTGGTAAGTTTAGTTTTTTAATGGCTTGGGCAATTTCTACAGAGTCAAAAATTGAAATCGGCTTCTGAACGAACTCGCCTGCATACTCGTGCAAGTTTAAAATTTCGCTCACTTTTCTATCAATTAATTGATTTCTGAATAAAACAAGCTCAATGGAATTGTCGTACCAAAGGTCGCTTACTGTTTTAATAAATTCAACCGTTGCTCTACGACGGTCTGCTTGAAACGCTAACTCTTTTTCGTAAGTGTCGTTAAAACCCATTTTTTATTGGTTTAGTGTTTTTAGATTTTGCGCAAAAATACATATTTCAAACGTTTTCGTAACACTTTTTACCGAAAATAAAAACCCTTCAAAGAATTGTACTTTGAAGGGTGATTTTTATCTGTTTTTAAGGTTTTTTATCTAGATCTAAAGTCGATAAATCACCTTTTCTTTATTCTTATTAATAACTTCTATAAGAAGTGGTTTATTAAAACCTCTACCTTTAATAGCAGCCTGTACATCGTCTACAGAGTATAATTTTTTTCCGTTGATTTTTGTTATAATGCTTCCTTCTTCTACACCAGCATTGTACCAATCGGATTTATAATTGTCGTTAAATTCAGAAATTTTTACACCGTAGTCTGCTTCATATTTTTTGAGGTCTTCTTCTGAAGCATTTTTCACGTAACCAATAGGTTGTATAATAGTAACAGAGGGTCTTAATAAGGTAACAGGTACAATTTCTTCGTCACCGTCTCTTATTAATGTTACATTAACCACATCATTTGGACTTTTAGTTTTTAAATATCCTGAAAGGTCAGAAAACTTATTGATTTCAACATTGTCTATTTTCTTAATAATGTCACCAGATTTAATACCAGCTTTTTCTGCACCCGTATCTTCGGTAACGTCGCTTACGTAGAAACCCTCTGTAATATTTGTACCTAGTTCTTCGGCAGCTTTACTATTCAATGCACCTCCTACAACTCCGAGAATACCGTTTTGTACATTACCATATTCCATAATATCGTTAACGATTTTGCGAGCAATGTTACTTGGTACAGCAAATGAGTAGCCAATATAAGAACCGTCACGAGACGAAATAGCAGTATTGATTCCAATTAAATCTCCATTGGTATTTACTAAAGCACCACCAGAATTTCCTGGGTTTACTGCAGCATCAGTTTGAATAAAAGACTGTGTATTTTGACCGCTTAGGTCTCTTGATTTTGCACTAATTATTCCAGCGGTCACTGTAGAATTTAAGTTAAATGGATTACCAACAGCCAAAACCCATTCGCCAATTTTTGCACTATCAGAATCTCCAAAGGCTAAGAATGGCAAATCTTCATCAGCTTCAATTTTTATTAGTGCTATATCAGTAGTTTCATCTGTTCCTACTAATTCCGCCATGTAGGTTTTATTGTTGTTTAGTGTAATGCTTATTTCGTTTGCATTTTGTATTACGTGGTTATTCGTTACAATGTAACCCGTTGGTGAAATGATGACTCCACTACCAGTACCAACTTGAGCACGAGGTTGAGACCTTCCAAAAAAATAATCGCTCATTGTAACTGGAGCAGAAACTATGGCTGTATTCTTAACGTGTACTACAGCATCTAAGGATTTTTCTGCAGCATCAACAAAGTTTGGTGTTAGTGCAGCTGTATTATTAATTGTTGTGTTTGTTGGTACATATATAGGTAAGTCAGAAACCTGCTCAACAGCTAAGGGCTTTTGTTGTTCTTCTTCAATAAAAAGCTTGTAACCGCCTAGGGTTAGAAGACCACCTAATACCGAAACACCTACTAATGTTAGAATCTTCTTCATAATTTTTAGGATTTAAGTTTTTCTTTTTAACGCTTAAATTTAGATATATATTGAATTTTAAATTTTATTTTAACGACTATTTAACGTCAACTTTAACTGCCTTTTAACATCGCTTTATACTGCCTATTATTCTTATATTTGTGCTACAAATATGATAATGACATTTTATAAATACCAAGGCACCGGAAACGATTTTATCATCGTAGATAATCGTTTACAACATATTGACAAAAACAATACCAAACGTATTGCCGAATTGTGCCACAGACGTTTTGGCATTGGAGCAGATGGTTTTATACTGTTAGAAAATGACAATTCTTCAGATTTTAAGATGGTGTATTATAATTCTGATGGTAACGAAAGTACCATGTGTGGCAATGGTGGACGCTGTATTGTGGCATTTGCTAAATTTCTTGGTATTATAGAAAATGATACTGAATTTTTGGCCATTGATGGTTTGCATAAAGCAAAGATTAAAGGTGAAATTGTGCATTTACACATGCAAGATGTAGAAACTGTTGAAGTTTTTGATAACCATTTGTTTTTGGATACAGGCTCACCGCATCATGTAGAAATGGTAAGTGATATTAAAGCCTTGGATGTAAAATCAAAAGGTTCTGAAATTAGATATGACGAGCCGTATCACAATGAAGGAAGCAATGTTAATTTTGTTGAACAATTAGCAGATAATCGTTTTGCAGTAAGAACTTATGAGCGTGGGGTAGAGGATGAGACTTTGTCTTGTGGTACAGGAGTTACTGCGGTAGCTTTAGCGATGCACAAGATTAATAAAACCATGCAAAACCAAGTTGAATTAAAAGTAGAAGGTGGAGAACTTAAAGTGCATTTTACCAAAAACGATAATGGTTACGAAGATATCTGGCTCATTGGTCCTGCAGAGCAAGTGTTTAAAGGTGAAATAGAATGGTAAGTTTAAAAGGCAAACATATCTATTTAAGAGCCTTAGAGCCTGAGGATTTAGGCTTTGTATATGAGGTTGAAAACGATACGTCACTCTGGTCTTTAAGTGATACACAAACACCATATTCTAGATTTACATTAACGCAATATCTTGAAAATGCTCAACAAGACATTTTTGAAGCCAAACAATTAAGATTAGCAATTTCTACCATTAATGACGTTACTATTGGTTTAATAGATGTATTCGATTTTGATGTTAAGAACAAACGAGCAGGTATTGGTATTTTAATAAAAGACGAAACAAACCGTTATAAAGGGTACGGAAAAGAAGCTTTAAATTTACTAGTGAGTTATTGCTTTAAAACGCTTCATTTACATCAGGTTTATGCGAATATTTCGGAAACTAATGAAGCGAGTTTAAGTTTGTTTGAGAATAACGGCTTCAAAAAAATAGGATTAAAAGAAGATTGGCGCTTTGATGGGCAACATTTTTCTAATGAATTTATGCTCCAGCGCATTAACTCTAATTAATATATGTATATAAAAAAGATACTTTGGGCAGTGGCCATAATCGGTTTATTAATTTTTGGTGCTATTGCTTACTATATTTATAATGCTATGTTTCAACCTAATACCAAGTTCGAAACGCAAACCAAATATATTTGCGTATCAACAGGTGCTAATTATATTCAAGTAAGACAGCAGTTAGAGCCCTTGTTAAAAGATATGGGTTCTTTTGATGCTTTGGCAAAACAGAAAAAATACACCTCTAATATAAAAGCCGGCCGCTTTTTGATTTCAAAAGGAATGAATAATAATGAGATTATTAATTCTATACGAAGTAAAAACATACCTTTAAAAATAGCATTCAATAATCAACATACTTTAGAGGATTTAGCAGGAAGAATTAGTACTCAGATTGAAGCGGATAGTATTTCATTGTTAAAAGCTATGACAGATAATACATTCTTAGAGAAAAACGGCTTTAATAAAGCCACAGCATTAGGTATGTATTTGCCAAATAGCTATGAATTTTTTTGGAATACGTCCGCAGAAGGTTTTAGAGATAAAATGCTTACGGAATATAATCGTTTTTGGAATGATTCTAGGCTAGCAAAAGCTAAACAATTAAACTTAGCGCCAGACAAGGTAATGACTTTGGCTTCTATTGTGCATGAAGAATCTAAACAAGCCGATGAGCAGCCAAGGGTTGCAGGTGTTTACCTAAACAGGCTTAGAATAGGTATGCCTTTGCAGGCCGATCCAACGCTAAAGTTTGCGGCTTATCATTTACCAGAATATAAGGACACCGTGATTAGACGTGTTCTTAATGTTCATAAAGAAATAGACTCACCTTACAATACTTATAAAAATTTGGGATTACCACCAGGACTTATAGCTATGCCAGATTTGTCTGCTATAAATGCAGTTTTAAATCCAGAGAAACACAACTATCTTTATTTTGCGGCAGATGCAAAACGTTTGGGTTATCATAAGTTTGCTAAAACATTGGCACAGCATAATAATAATGCTAGAGAATATCAGAGGTATTTATCGTCTCAAGGAATTAACCGTTAAAGATTGAGGTTTTTTTTAACGCATATCATTCTACTGTGTTGTGCTACAGGGCCACTTTTTTCACAATCAAAAGTTAATCAGTTTTTAAAGCCAAGCGATTCATTAAACAAGTCTCGCAGAAATGCAGTAATTTTTTCAGAAGTCTCATTAGTAACGACTGCAATTATCGGTTTAGACCAATTGTGGTATGCAGATTATCCACGCTCAAAATTCAAAACTATTAACGATAGTGGAGAATGGTTACAAATGGATAAGTTGGGTCATGTATTTTCTTCATATCAATTAGGTAGACTGGGTGCCAATACAATTAATTGGACTGGTCTAAGTAGAAAAAATCAAATTATTTATGGATCAACATTAGGCTTAGGATTCTTGACAGCGGTTGAAGTTATGGATGGCTTTTCTGAAGAATGGGGATTTTCGTGGACAGACATGGCTTCCAATACTATCGGTACAGGACTATTTGTCGGTCAGGAATTATTATGGGAAGAACAACGTATACTATTAAAATATTCATTTCATCAAACACGATTTGCAAAACAACGACCAGAAAAACTTGGTGATGGATTAGCTGAAGAGTTTTTAAAAGACTATAATGGGCAAACATATTGGTTAAGCGCCAACATTAATTCCTTTTTAAAAACTGATTATCTTCCCAATTGGCTAAATCTTGCTTTTGGTTATGGTGCAGATGGCATGTTAACAGGAGAACCAGATGCCCCGTTATTTATAAATCAAAATAGGATAAGGCAATACTACCTTAGTTTAGACATAGATTTTAGTAGAATTAAAACAAAATCTCATGTCCTAAAAACTATTTTTGACGTTTTGAACGTAATTAAGGTGCCTTTTCCGGCATTGGAATTAAACACTAAAGGGCGTTTAAAGATGCATTATTTCTACTATTGATAACTTTTAACAAACCTTAACATGTTGATTTTCAATATTTAAATAAATTCCGTATATTTGCACGCGATTTTGATAAATACTTATGGGGAAAGTTTTATCAATTAAAAATTGGCTGTTATGATAAAAAATAGCGTTAAGAATTATTTATTGCCATTTTCAATTTGCTTAGTAGTTGCATTGGCACTTTATCCAAATTCCTCCTTAAATACAGAAATGTATTCTACAGAAGGATTGGATTTAAATTACAATATCAAGTCTGATTTAGCCATGTCTGATGGCTCAGATTTATCCAAACCAGACATTTTTACTCCACACCTAGGAAAGTCTTTTGAAGGTTTTAAAGAAGCTTTAGCTTTTAAGGAGTCTAGAGGAGATTACTTTACTGTAAATACCTTGGGTTATTTAGGAAAGTATCAATTTGGTGCTGAAACCTTAAAATTAATAGGTGTTTATAATCCAAACCACTTCTTATACAATCCAGAGTTACAAGAAAAAGCATTTATGGCTAATGCCTCTCGCAATAAATGGATTTTAAGAAAGGATATTAAGCGTTTTGAAGGCAAGTACATTGCAGGTGTCAAAGTAACAGAGTCTGGTATTTTAGCGGCTGCACATTTAGCAGGTCCTGGTACCGTAAAGAAGTTTTTGCGCAGCTACGGCGACTATAACTTTTCGGATGCTTATGGTTCTACAGTGAAGCATTACATGAAAAAGTTTTCTGGTTACGATACAACTATCATTAAGCCAAACAAAAAAGCTAAAGCAAGGATTTAATCTTTTTGAATAATAAAGATAGCTGGCCTTCTATGGAGATCCTCCTTATTTCGTTTCCAATCTTTTGCTGGTAATGTTTTTATAAATTCACTTGGCAACGTGATATCACAAGCTACGCAAACTCTTGTTTTAGGATGAAGTACATTGGCTAAATCTTCAAGCATTTTAGTATTTCTATAGGGTGTTTCTATAAAAATCTGAGCTTGTTTGTACTCTGATGATAATCGTTCTAAGCTTTTCAGTTTAGATTTTCGTTCAGCTTTATCTATGGGCAAATACCCATTAAAGCAAAAGCTCTGTCCATTCATACCAGACGCCATTAATGCTAATATTATTGAAGAAGGACCAACTAAGGGTACTACCTTTATGCCCATACTATGTGCTAAACTCACAATATCAGAGCCAGGATCTGCAATTGCAGGGCAGCCAGCTTCAGAAAGTAGTCCAATGGTATGACCTTCCAAACATGGATTTAAAAATGTATTGCGTTCCTCTTCGGTCGTGTACTTGTTGAGTACGCTCAACTTAAGTGAAGGCTGAGACTTACTTGGAGAAATACGTTTTATAAATCGACGTGCAGTCTTTTCGTTTTCAACAATATAATAATCAATATCCTCAATTACTTTTTTTATAGAGATTGGTAAAACCTCAAGCGGAGGATTATCGCCAAGCCTTGTTGGTATGAGATAAAGTAGGCCTTTTGAGTTTGTCATCTTAGTTTACAACAAATTTTCGAGTAATTTTCTTTCTTTCTTCAGACTCAATTTTAAGAATATAAAAACCACTTTTTAAGTCAGAAATATTTACGCTTGTAAAGGTATCATTATTATTTTTTAGAACTGATTTAATTAATTTCCCTTGTATATCGTAAATATCAATGCTTGTTGAGTCCTGTGAGCTGCCAATAGGAAAGTCAATATTCAGAAAAGTATTTGCAGGGTTGGGGTATATTGATATTGAGCTTTGCGTGTTTTCATCAATGCTAAGTAGTGAATCTGTGATTTTAAAGATATTACCACCGAGGCTAGATACATAGAGTTCTCCATTAATATCTTCACCAAAAGCTACCCAATTTCCAGAAAAGCTCTCAAAAGTTGAATTCCAACTTCCGTTTTCAAATTTTAAATATCCTATTTCTTGTGTACATACATCTCCAAATAAATAAGTGCCAACAAGATTAGGGTATGTTAAACCTCTATAAACATAGCCTCCTGTGATTGAGCATCTACCACCAGAATGTGAATATTCAGAAACTGGAAAAGTTAGAGTGCTGCTACTCGGACAACCAGCTAAGTTGTAGCTGCTATTACCTTCGTAACATCTCCAACCGTAGTTAAGCCCGGCATCAGTAGGAGCTGCTTGGTTAATTTCTTCTCTAGCATTTTGGCCGACATCTGCAATCCATAAATCATCCGTAAGACTATCGAAGGAAAATTTCCAAGGATTGCGCAAACCATAAGCCCAAATTTCATCTCTTGCATTTGCATCACCAACAAAAGGATTATCTGCAGGAATGTCATAAAGGTTTGAAGCTGAAGAGTTATTCACGTCTATCCTGAGTAGTTTTCCCAACAAGCTATTAAGATTTTGGCCATTATTTTGTGGATCTCCACCAGAGCCACCATCTCCGCTCGAGATGTACAAATAACCATCTGACCCAAAATGTAACTCGCCACCATTGTGGTTGCTAAACGGTTGTGAATAAGTAAGTATTATTAACTCTGAATTCGGATCTGCAATAGTAGGATTTTCACCGATTCTAGAGAATCTAGAAATTACTGTGTCTCCTGAGTTATTGGTGTAATTAACAAAGAAATAGCCATTAGTCGCAAAATCTGGATGAAATGCCAAGCCTAATAAGCCTTGTTCATTTCCTATGCTTCTAACACGGTCATCGATATTTAGAAAGTTCGTTGTTTCAACAGTTCCGTCAGAGTTTACAATTTTAATTATGCCATCCTGTTCCATAACAAACAATCTGTTGTCACCAGCGTGCTTTATGTTTACAGGACGATTAAATCCTGAAGCAAAGGATTCTAACTCAATGTCTTGAGCGAATGAAAAACATAAGTAAAAGATAGTGCAGAGTGTAAATAGTTTTTTCATAGCGTTAATTTTGAAAGTAACAATGTTTCTAAGTTACGAAAAATCAAATAATTAGTTAAAGCTTTTGACTAATCTTAAGGAAGAAATCGCCTAGCGATAATTAAAGATGTAGCTTCGATTAAGTCAAAAACATGTTCAAAATCACTCATGTCACCGTAATACGGATCTGGTACATTTTTATTGAAAATATTGGGATTTTCTTCAAGAAACAATTTTACTTTTTCAATATCAGAGTTATTTCTAGCAAGGCTAACGATATTTGTATAGTTAGAAGAATCCATAGCATAGATAAAATCAAAATTATCAAAATCTGAAACTTTAAATTGTCTCGCCATTTGATGGCTAATATCTATGCCGTTGTTTTTGGCTATTTTGATTGAACGGCGATCTGGTTGGTGACCAACATGATAAGCTGCTGTACCAGCAGAGTCTACATAAAACTCGGAAGAATTAAGTTTAGATTCTAAAATACCATGAGCTAATGGCGAACGACAAATATTGCCAAGGCACACCATTAAAATTCGAGTCATGATTTAGAAGTTTAAAGCGATAATTTTTTTGCTAAATCTTCAACGTATTTTCTAAATTGTTTGTCGGTAGAAGAAAGGTTGTCTACTGTTTTGCATGCGTGTAAAACAGTAGCATGATCACGTTGCCCAATTTGAGATCCAATACTGGCTAATGAAGCTTTAGTGTACTTTTTTGCAAAAAACATAGCTAACTGACGCGCTTGTACAATATGACGCTTTCGCGTCTTAGACTGAAGTGTACTTACATCCATCTGGAAATAATCTGAAACTACTTTCTGGATATAATCTATAGATACTTCGCGTTTTGTGTTCTTTACAAATTTATCTACGATATCCTTAGCTAGGTTTATTGTAATTTCTTTTTTGTTGAAAGATGATTGTGCAATTAATGATATTATGGCACCCTCAAGTTCTCTAACATTAGTTTTTATGTGTTTAGCAACATACTCTACAATTTCGTCTGGCATTTCTACACCATCTCTGTAAAGTTTATTTTTAAGGATAGAGACTCTGGTTTCAAAATCAGGAGTTTGTAATTCAGCAGAAAGTCCCCATTTAAAACGAGATAATAAACGTTGTTCAATATCTTGCATATCAACAGGTGCTTTATCACTTGTTAATACAACTTGCTTACCGTTTTGGTGTAAGTGATTGAAAATATGGAAGAACACATCTTGTGTGCCTGTTTTACCCGATAAGAATTGTACGTCGTCTATGATTAAAACATCAATGATTTGATAAAAATGAATAAAGTCATTTCTGTTATTCTTTTTTACTGAATCAATATACTGTTGCGTAAACTTTTCAGCAGAAATATAAAGGACTGTTTTTTCGGGATATTTATCTTTTATATCTACGCCAATAGCATGAGCTAAATGAGTTTTGCCTAAACCAACTCCACCAAAAATCAAAAGCGGATTAAAAGACGTTCCACCTGGTTTATTGGCAACAGCGATTCCTGCATTTCTAGCTAAACGATTAGAATCACCTTCTAAGAAATTTTCAAAAGTATAACTAGGATTAAGTTGAGATTCAATTTTTACATTTCTGATACCAGGAATTATAAAAGGGTTTTTTAATTCAGGGCTCTTATTGTTAAACGGTACATCAACGTCTTGTGACTTTACAGGCGTTCGGTTAGCACTTGGAATCTTTTCGGTAAAAGGTTGCTTGTTGCCATAGGTGTTTTCCATTTTAATCACGTAAACCAATTTGGCATCGTTACCTAATTCTTTAGTAAGTGCAACTTTAAGAATTTTAACGTAATGCTCTTCTAACCACTCATAAAAGAATTTACTTGGTACCTGAATGCTCAGCGCATTGGCGGCAAGTTTAACAGCTTGTATGGGTTCAAACCATGTTTTATAGGCTTGAGGTTGTATGTTATCTTTAATAAAATCGAGACAATTATTCCATACAGATTCCGCTGTGATCTCCATTAGTTAAATTAGATTTTTAATTGTTAGTTAGATTAGCAAAAAAAAAGAGAATTAGGATTCTCTTAACGTTTTGAACATGACAAATATGTGAACAAAATATTTAAAAAAAAAATCAATTCAGGTTGAATTTTAAGATTTTTTTTCTCATGTTTAAAATCTTCTAAAACTACAAATTTTTATTTAAAAATCACCTTAAATTTTGAATTATAACGAAACAAAAATACGAGTCCGCTATGGCGAGACAGACCAGATGGGAGTTGTGTACCATGCTAACTATGCAATATATTTTGAAGTAGGCAGAACAGAGTGGTTGCGCCAGTTTGGTCTTAGCTATAGTGCAATGGAAGGAGAGGGTATAATGCTTCCAGTAATTTCATTACAGATAAACTACAAAAATTCAGCACGTTATGATGATGTGCTTAAAGTAAAAACTAAGTTAAAAAAAATACCAACGGCGTCAATAGAATTTGAATATGAATTAAGGAATGATAATGACGAGTTGCTGGCTACTGGCAGTACAATTTTAGCATTTATAGATGCAAAACGAAATAGACCTACGAGATGTCCAAAATATCTTTTAGATAAACTGCAAAATTATTCGTTATAATTCATCTATTTCGACACCATAAAATTGATTAAATAACTCAAATATTTTCAAAGCGTTACCTTTTCTGACAGATATTTCTAACAAACAGTTAAGTTCTAACTCCTGTTTTAATATTTCAACCTGGTTTTCTTTGAGAAGGCGCATTACCTTACTCATGTTTTTGTATTCAAATTTGAGAACGAATTTTTTATTAATTGTTTTTTCAATAATGTCAGAGGCCTCAAGAGCTAATTGTGCGCCAGTTTTATATGCATTTATTAAGCCGCCAACTCCTAGTTTTACTCCGCCGTAATACCTAACTACAATGATTAGGATATTTGTTAGTTCAAAAGACTGTATTTGACCATATATTGGCATGCCAGCTGAGTTGTTTGGTTCACCATCATCATTCACTCTAAAGGTTGAAACCTCAGGGCCTAATTGATAAGCATAGCACCAGTGTCTTGCAGAATGGTGTTCTTTTTTAATACTATCTAATTGGATTTTGATTTGGTCTTCATTTTCAACAGGAAAAGCATAGCCAATAAACTTACTGTTCTTGTCTTTAAACGTTTCACCTATTGAGGGTTTAGAAATGGTTTTATAAGTGTCTTCGGTCATTATTATAGTGTTACTAAGATTATTGAAACTAAGGCCAAAACAATGCCAACCCAGTTTTTGGTAGAAATTGCTTCTTTAAAAATTAATAACCCTATTAAACATGATGTTGCAACAATAGCTACATTGTTTACAGTAAAAACAGCAGAACTTTCAAAACCTTCTACTCTCAAGGCCTTCAATAAAAAATACATAGAACAATAGTTTACTAAACCCAAAGCAAAACCAAAGGGAATAGTTTTTGTTTTAAAAACCTGTTTTTCTTTTAAGGACTTAATAAGCATTGATGCAAATCCTATTATTCCTGCACTTGCAAAAATAATAGCCAAGAATAATGGCATATTTCCTTCTGGAGCAAAATGATTAACACTAGTTTCTATAACACCCGATCCAAAAAATAATATAATTGGAAGATAGATGGAGCGTGTTAATCTTACATTGCTTGTCTGTTTTATGGATGCCAAGACTACAGCAACTAGCGCTAGTATTATGCCTAATACCTTATAAAAACCAATACTTTCATTGTAAACTATTATTCCGAATAAAACAGGTATTATAACACTCATTTTACTGGCAACTGACGCTACTGATAATCCATTTTTTTGCGCTGTAAGTGCCATGACATTAAAAATGCTAATAAACAGAAAGCCTAATCCTATGGCTACATAAAACCAGAGTTGGTCAACAAAATCAACAACATCAATTTTTTTGTCGTAAAAAAGAATCCCACAGGTGCTAGCGGTGATGTAATTGAATACTATGGCATGGAGTGTATTGACATTATGATTCTTAAAAAGTTTGAATAACACAAAAATTGAGGTTGAGGACAAGACACTCAGTAAAAGAAAAATCAAAACAATGTGTTATTAAGATTGAACAAATTGATGACATCTTCGCGCGTTTCGTCAATATTCCAGACATTAATGCCTAAAGACAACGCCATATCTGTATTTTCCTTGGTGTCGTCTATGAAAAAACACGATTCCGGCTTTAGGTTATTGCTCTCTAAAACAAAATCGAATATGTCTTTATTGGGTTTTCTCAGTTGAATCTCCTGAGATAAATAAAACTGGTGAAAACATTCTTTAAAGTCTTCATAAAAGCTAATATTAGTTTTTATGAAGTCGATGTGCATAGCATTAGTGTTGCTTAATAATATGAGTTTAAAACGATTCTCTTTTGCTAATTGCTGAATGAATTCCAATCGGTATTTAGGAAAATCTTTCAAAATGAAATTCCATGCTTCAGTGATTTGGTGCGTTTCCAAGTAAGGAAACTTAGATTTATAAAAGTCGATAAACGCTTCGGTTGAAATATTACCAACTTCATATAGTATATTGGTTTTTAGCATATCCTCATCAAAGGTGTCCATCTTAAACAGGTTGAGTGCATTTTGCATAGCTCCTTGTTTGTCAAGATTTATAAATACATCGCCAAAATCAAAAATAAGTGTATCAATCATTCTTGTAGATTTTTAAAAAATCGTCTAATATATTTTGCTCTGAAATTAATCTGGCTTTTTTTAGAATAGGTGCTTTAACGCCCTCTTTAAATTCGGTTTTACCAATAAACACTCTTGCTTCATCCCATAAATTCTCATTAATAAATGTTTGAAGCGTTTTTGAACCGCCTTCAATAATGACAGAATTTAAATTATGTTGGTACAAGGCACTACAAATTTGAGAAGCTGTAGGCTTATCAAAATCTAATTCGTTATTTGTAAATTGAATAGTTTTTGCGGACGCATCAAAAACGTTATAATTCTTATTGAGCTTGTTAGTGTTGTCTAAAACAATTCTAATCGGATTTTCACCTTCATAATCTCTAACCGTAAGGCTAGGGTTATCCGCAATCACTGTATTGGTACCAACTAAAATAGCTTGCTCTTCAGCACGCCATTTATGCACTAATTGTCTAGAATAGATGTTAGTTATCCAAACTGGTTTTTGTTCGTCTTTTGATAAAGGTGCAATAAAGCCATCTTGTGTTTCTGCCCATTTCAAAATAATGTAAGGTCGCTTTTTATTAAGAAATGTAAAAAAACGTTTTAAATGGTCTTTACATTCTTTTTCCAAAACACCAACTATAACATTGCAACCATGCGCTTTTAATTTGGCTATACCTTTGCCTGCTACTTCAGGGTTATCATCTATACAGCCAATAACCACATTGGGAATATTGTGTTTTATGATTAAATCGCTACAGGGAGGGGTTTTGCCAAAATGACTGCATGGTTCTAAAAGAACGTAAATGGTACTTTTTTTAAGTAGCGATTTGTCCTTAACAGCATTTATGGCGTTTACTTCGGCATGCGGTCCGCCATAAGGACTGGTGTAACCTTCACCGATAATTCTATTGTCGTGAACAATTACAGCACCAACCATAGGATTGGGTCTTGTGGTGCCCAATCCATTTTTAGCAATCTGAAGACAACGTCTTATGTAGTAGTCGTGAGTTTGCAACTAGAGTTTAATTTTTACGTCTTCGGTCTTATCTACTTTATAAGTAGAAGCATAACCCAAAATTTTATACTTAATATCACCTTTGTATTGTACTTTTATTTTTTTAGAGAGTAAGCTTCCGAGCAAACCGCTGAGATTGCTTTGGTTTATAATGCTATCTGTAGCTACAGAAACAGTAAGTGGAATCGTAAACCTATCTCTAGAGGGTACTTCAAATTCTTTAGAGCTGAATGTGGCTATTTCTTTATCGTTAACAAACACTTTTAAAGCATCTGTCTGTAAGGTGCCACCAAGATCGTTAGGATTGGAAAATTCGGCATCTGCGCTTATGGTAATGCTCTCAATATCGGAATCCAAGACCTTAAAATTATCAATACCAATAAACTGAGGTTTTTCTCTAACAGTACAGTTAAAAACAAGTGGATAAATCACCAAAATGAATACAATGCTTCTCTTCATAAAAACGTAATTATAACTATCTTCATACCGTAAAAAAAAACTGGTATAAAAAGTTTAATAAGGTGGGTAAAGATACCATAGTTATTCGAGAAATTGAACAAAAGGACAATTCAAAAATTGCCAATGCAATACGCAGTGTTTTAATAGAAATGGGAGTGCCTAAAGTGGGAACAGCATACGAAGATGCGTCTTTAGATTGTATGACTGAAACCTATAGTAAACCCAAAACCAAATATTTTGTTTTGGCCAATGATGAAGAGATTCTGGGCGGTGCAGGTATAGCGCCTTTAGACAATTATGAAGGCAATGTTTGCGAGTTGCAAAAAATGTACTTTTTATCAAAAGCTAGAGGAAAAGGATTAGGAATTGCCATGATGCATACTTGCCTGAATTTTGCAAAAACATCAGGTTACAAAAGTTGTTATTTAGAAACTATGCCATATATGGATGATGCCAGAAAGTTATATCAGAAGGTGGGTTTTGAATATATTGACAAGCCTTTGGGAAATACTGGTCATTATTCATGTACGGTTTGGATGCTTAAAACATTTTGAAGTTGAAATCAAAAGATTTAAAGGACATATTTCACAAGGAATTAGATACTATATATGGTAGGGATGAAGTTGCGAGCTTTTTTTACCTAAGTATAGAGCACCAACTTAAAATTGCTAAAATCCAATTACAATTAGAGCCAGAATTTACCTTAACTAATAATGAAACAGATGTTTTCTTTTCAATTCTAGAAGACTTAAAACAGCAAAAACCAATTCAATATATTTTAGGAGAAACTGAGTTCTATGGATTGAACTTTAAAGTTAACGAAAATGTATTAATCCCTAGACCCGAAACCGAAGAACTCGTTGATTGGATCATTAAAGGTTCAAAATCTAAAGTCCAAAGTTCTAATACCTTCAATATTTTAGATATCGGAACAGGTTCTGGGTGTATGGCAATTTCTTTAGCAAAACACTTACCAGAAGCTCAGGTTTTTGCAGTTGATATCTCAGAATCTGCATTAAAAATAGCCAAAGAGAATGCGGATAGAAATGAAGTTCAAGTTGAGTTTATTAAAGCCGATATCTTAGAGTCTTCCCTATGGGAAGATGTTGTTTTGCGACAGATGGACTTTTTCGACATCATCGTTTCAAATCCACCATACGTGCGTGAGCTAGAAAAGCGAGAAATAAAGCCAAACGTTCTCGATAATGAACCGCATTTAGCTCTATTCGTAGAAAACAGTAATCCACTAATTTTTTACAAAGCCATTACTGATTTTGCTGTTGATAAGTTGAAGTCTAATGGCTCACTTTATTTTGAAATTAACCAGTATCTTGGACAAGAAACAAAGAAACTTTTAGTTGGTGCTGAGTTTAAGGATATTCAGTTAAGAAAGGATTTAAACGGAAATGACAGAATGCTAAAAGGAACTAAAAAGTAATATGAATAGTATATCAGTTTTTTGCGGAAGTAGCGACGGAAATGACAAAGAAATTATTACTACAGCCTATGCTCTAGGTAAAGAATTTGCTCAAAAAAATATAACGCTTGTTTATGGTGCCGCTAAGATTGGTATTATGGGAAAAGTGGCGCAAGGTGTTATTGAAAACGGCGGTAAAACCGTTGGTGTTATTCCAACCTTTCTAAAAACCAAAGAAATTGTTCATGCAGAACTGACAGAATTGATTACCACAGACAACATGCACGATAGAAAAATCATCATGTATGAAAAAAGTGATGGATTTATCATTATTCCTGGTGGATTTGGTACTATGGATGAGTTTTTTGAGATTACAACTTGGGGACAACTAGGCTTGCATACCAAACCTATTGGGATTTTAAATATCAATGGTTATTATGATGCCTTAATTGCACAATGTGAGATTATGGTGCAGAGAGGATTTTTAAAACAAGAGAATTTAGATGCTGTGGTTGTAGATACGACCATTGAAGGCTTATTTGATAAAATGAATAACTACAAGCCATTACCAGCACCTAAATGGTTAAACAAAGAAAGATTATAGAATGGATATAAAATCTAAGATTGAATCGTTAAGAGACGAGTTACGACAACATAATTATAACTACTACATACTCGATAATCCTACCATTAGCGATTACGATTTTGACATGAAGTTGAAAGAACTTCAGGCTTTAGAAGAAGCACATCCAGAGTTCCATGATGAAAATTCACCAACAAAACGTGTAGGTGGTACTATTACTAAAAATTTTAATACGGTTATTCACGATTTTAGAATGTATTCTTTAGACAATTCCTATTCTAAAGAAGATTTAATGGATTGGGAAAAGCGTATCAAGAAAATGATTGACGGAGAAGTGCAATATACTTGTGAGCTTAAGTATGACGGAGCTTCTATGAACTTAACTTATGAAAACGGAAAGCTAGTTAGAGCAGTTACGAGAGGTGACGGAGTACAAGGTGATGAAGTTACGGCTAATGTGAAAACCATTAATACAGTACCACTTCAACTAAAAGGTGATTACCCAAATCGTTTTGATATAAGAGGAGAAATCGTTCTACCTATTGAAGGGTTTTTAAAAATGAATGAAGAACGTATTGCTAACGAAGAAGAGCCATACCGAAATCCAAGAAATACAGCATCAGGAAGTTTAAAGTTGCAAGATAGTTCTGAAGTAGCAAAACGACCTTTAGAGTGTTTGTTGTACAGTATAAAAGGGAATAACCTTAATGTTTCAACACAGTTTGAAGGTTTAGAAAAGGCTAGGGCTTGGGGCTTTAAGGTACCCAAAGAGGCCAAGTTGGTCAACTCTATAGATGAGGTTTTAGAGTATGTAAATTATTGGGATGAACATAGACACAATTTACCATACGAAATTGATGGAGTAGTGGTAAAGGTAAATAGCCTATATCAGCAAGATGAGTTAGGTTATACAGCCAAAGCACCACGTTGGGCTATGGCTTATAAGTTTAAGGCAGAACAAGTGTCAACGAGATTAAATGAAATTACCTATCAAGTTGGTCGGACAGGAGCTATTACACCTGTGGCAAATTTAGAGCCTGTGCAATTAGCTGGTACAATAGTAAAACGTGCATCGTTGCATAATGCCGATCAGATTGAAAAGTTAGACATTAGAGAAGGAGACGAGGTATTTGTAGAGAAAGGTGGTGAAATTATTCCGAAGATTATTGCAGTAGATCTTGCAAAACGTCCTGTAGATTCTCAGGTAACAACTTATATTACGCATTGTCCAGAATGTCAAACCGAATTGATAAGACCAGGAGGGGAAGCGAAACATTATTGTCCTAATTATAATGGTTGTCCACCACAAATTGTAGGTCGTATTCAGCACTACATTTCCAGAAAAGCTATGGATATTGAAGGACTTGGTGGAGAAA
>JASBSA010000117.1 GCA_030149175.1 Winogradskyella sp.
ATATCGTCTTTATCTATTCCTGCACGCTCTATAGCTACTTTTGCAGCTTTTACACCCATTGTTGCTGTAGTATCTCCATCACCATCCTTTACCCAACGACGTTCTTTAATTCCGGTGCGCTCCTGTATCCACTCGTCACTAGTGTCCATCATTTTAGATAAATCATCATTAGTAACTACATTCTCTGGAACATAAGTTCCTAAACCTATTATTTTTGAATTATACATGCTTATATTATAGTTAGAATTACAAATTTAACCCATTTTCAACTGAAACTAACACGTATTCGTTATGCATGCATAATATTTGAAATTATGCCATCTTGTCATAATTCTTTAATTGGTATTTTATTTGACCATAGCTGTCTCGAAACAAATTGACTAATAACGTCACTTCGAGTGTTTGGAATTTATTTCGAAATGTATCGAGAAGTTCTCGATAGCTCTGCTGAGCTTGTCGAAGTGCTTCGACTTCGTCTCAACTCGAACTGACATAAAACTTTTAATAAAATGGCAAAAGGAAGTATTAATGTATCGGTAGAAAATATCTTTCCGTTAATTAAAAAATTCTTGTACTCAGATCACGAAATCTTTTTACGTGAGCTTATCAGTAATGCAACTGACGCAACTCTAAAGTTAAAACACCTAACTAGCATTGGTGAGTCTAAAGTAGACTATGGTGAACCAAAAATTGAGGTTAAGATTGATAAAGAAGGGAAAAAGCTTCATATCATAGATCAAGGTTTAGGTATGACGGCTGAAGAGGTAGAAAAGTACATTAACGAAGTGGCTTTTTCTGGTGCTGAAGAATTTTTAAACAAGTATGAGGATTCTGCTAAAGATGCTGGTATTATTGGGCATTTTGGTCTTGGTTTTTATTCTGCTTTTATGGTGGCAGATAAAGTAGAAATCATAACAAAATCGCATACAGATGCACCAGCTGCTCACTGGACTTGTGATGGTTCACCAGAGTTTACTTTAGAAGAAACCGACAAAAAAGAAAGAGGGACAGAAATTATTTTACACATATCTGAAGGTGAAGAAGAATTTTTGGAAGAAGGAAGAATCCGTGAACTGTTGACCAAGTATAACAAGTTTATGCCAATCCCGATTAAGTTTGGCACTAAAGAAATTAACGATCCAGATTTTACACCAAAAACAACTAAGGATAAAGACGGAAAAGAAACCACTGAACCACACAAAAAAATAACTGTTGATGATATCATCAATAATCCAAATCCTGCGTGGACAAAACAACCTGCAGATTTAGAAGATAAAGATTATAAAGGCTTCTACAGAGAGCTTTACCCAATGCAGTTTGAAGAGCCGCTTTTCCATATTCACTTGAATGTAGATTACCCATTCAATCTTACTGGAATATTGTATTTCCCTAAGATGACGAACGACCTTAATATTCAAAAGGACAAAATTCAACTGTACCAAAATCAAGTTTTTGTAACTGATAATGTTGAAGGTATTGTACCTGAATTCTTAACCATGTTAAGAGGTGTTATTGATTCGCCAGACATTCCGTTAAACGTTTCTCGTAGTTACTTGCAGGCTGATGGTGCAGTAAAGAAGATTTCATCTTACATCACACGTAAGGTTGCCGATAAGTTAAAATCCTTATTTAACAACAATCGTGAAGATTTCGAAAAGAAATGGGATGACATTAAAATTGTGATTGAATACGGAATGCTCTCAGAAGAGAAATTCTTTGAAAAAGCAGATGCTTTTGCATTGTACCCAACAGTTGACGGCAAATACTACACCTTTGAAGAATTAACAAACGCTATTAAAGCGAAGCAGACTGATAAGGATGATAAAATGGTAATTCTTTATGCATCTAACAAAGATGAACAGCATGCTTACATCCAAGCAGCTAAAGATAAAGATTACGAAGTACTGCTATTAGATTCTCCTATCGTAAGTCACTTAATGCAAAAGTTAGAAACAACTAAAGAAAATATTTCTTTTGCACGTGTAGATGCAGATCATATTGACAACCTTATCAAAAAAGACGACACTACAATTTCTAAGTTATCTGAAGATGAAAAAACTAAGTTAGACGAGCTTTTAAAAGAGGTCGTTCCTTCAGAGAAATTTATGGTACAGCTAGAGGCCATGGATAGCAATGCATCTCCATTTATGATTACTCAACCAGAGTTTATGCGCAGAATGAAAGAGATGCAACAAACAGGTGGTGGCATGTTTGGTATGGGCAATATGCCAGAAATGTACAATTTGGTGGTAAACACCAATCACGAATTGGTAAATGAAATTTTGAACACCAAAACAAAGAAGAAGCAAGAACGTTTAATAAATCAAAGTTTAGACTTGGCTCGTTTATCTCAAGGACTTCTTAAAGGTGAAGAACTGACAAACTTTATAAAGCGTAGCTATGATATGATAAAATAATATCAAATTTTTAGATTAATTAAAAAGCCACTTCAAAATTGAAGTGGCTTTTTTTGTTTAAAATTTATAAAAGATTTCATTTATATTTAAATGTTAATCTCACTTAAATGCAAAGACTACCCTTAAATACATCCTATAAACATCATACAATTGTAGCCTTAGTAATAAGTATTTGGTTGGTGTTATTCTTAATTATTATTGGTCCGTTTGACATTTCTGACTTAAATTTCACATCTCGATTAGAGATTTTACCAGTTTACGGCTTATTAAGTTTCATAGTTTATATGGTGTTAGTGCCAATCCAAAATTTAATCTATAAAAGATTACATTTTTGGAATTTAATTTTTGAAAGCCTTTTCATCATTGTATTCAATTTTATCCAAATTTTTACGTCCTATTTTTACTATAAATCCAAACTCGTAAACGGAGAATACGATTTTCAGTCCTTTTTATTAAAAATTTATTTACCTGTTGGAATTATTCTTTTAACTGTAATTATCTTTTCAAGATGGTTTTTGAATAAAAAAATGAGGTATACAACAAAAAACAGCATTACCATTAAAGGAGAAAACAAATTGGATATTCTCAAAATTCAACTTAAAGATTTGATATGTGTTTCGAGTGCAGATAATTATGTCGAAATCTATTATACTGAAAAAGGTTCACTTCAGAAAAAATTACTTCGAAATACATTAAAAGCAGTTCAGAATGATATTCCAGAATTACTAAAGGTACATCGTTCCCATCTTATAAATCCAATACATTTTAAAGAATGGAATGGTTCTGAAAGTATAAAATTGAACTGTATAGATATACCTGTTTCAAAGAAATATAAATCCGTAGTAATGGAGCTTGTTTAGTCGTCCCTAAAAACAACAAACTCGCCCCTAAACCTCTATTTTTATTTGGATATCATTGACTAAACAATACTTTTGATCTCGTTCAATTTTAAAGTTTTCAATATGAAAAAGACTCTTTTAATTTCAATCTTCTTTTCCCATTTAATTTGTTTTTTGCCTTCTCAAAACCAAACCGAAATTTCAAATACCTTACTAGAAAGTCTAGTGAGCGATGAGCACGTTATTGGAGCTGCTGGCAGCTATTCCGTAGATGGTAAAATTTTATGGGAACGTGCAGTAGGTTTTGACAATGAAGACAAAAAATCTCCTTTTAAATTAGATACCGAGATTAGAACTGCTTCAATAGCAAAATCCATGACCGCTGTGGCCGTGATGCAGCTAGTTGAAAAAGGCCAGATAGATATTAATTTGCCAATAGACCATTACATTCCAGAATTTGTTCAAAAAAGCGATACAAAAATCACAACAAAACATTTACTATCCCACACCTCAGGAATTGATGGTTACAAAAATAATCGAGAAGCTGAAAACAAAACTAATTACGTCTCACTTGTAGAAGCTTACAATGTTTTTAAGGATCGGAAATTACGTTTTGAGCCTGGCACTGAATTTCATTACACTAGCTATGGTTATGTTGTTTTAGGGCTTCTTATCGAAAAAGTTTCAGGGCTTTCTTTTGAAGAATACATGCAAAAAAATGTTTGGGAAAAAGCTGATATGCAACATACTGGAATTGAAAAAGATATTTCGAATAATGAAAAAGCTAGCAACTTATATCACAAATATAAAAAAGGAAAAATTAAAGAGGCAGACGTTAATAATTTGAGTAACCGTGTTCCTGCAGGTGGTTTTTATTCTACAGTGTCTGACCTTATTAAATTTGGAAATGCCCTTCTACAAAATACATTGGTAAGTGAGGACACATTTAATCTAATGAGAGAACACCATAGTCTCGAAAAAGTCAATAATGGTTATGGGTTTGGTTTTTATCTGTATGGACAGCAACCAAACGAAGGAGTAATAATTGGACACAATGGTGCGCAAACAGGTGCTTCATCACAACTTTTTATAATTCCAAGCTTAAAAACCGTTATTGCAGTCGTTTCAAATACATCGGGTTCTGGTAAAGAAGTAAGTACTGTAGCAGGACGATTAATTGATATTTCCCAAAAAGAGAACTAAAATTTTATTTCTTTAAAAAGAAAAAAGACCATCTTCCGATGGTCTTTTTCAATTTAAGCAATTGGTTAATAGCTACTGCTAATCTAAAATCAATTTGTGTGTTGCACTTCCTCTTTCAGAGTTGATATTTACAATATAAATACCTGAAGCCATTCCACTTATATCCATTTGGTTTATACCATTTCCGATGGATAGTTCTTTCACTAGCTTACCAGTCATAGATACAATTTGAACTCTGACTGAACCACTAACAGTATCATCAATAACTATATTGAATTGCCCTTTTGTCGGATTAGGATAAATGCTCAATACAGACGCTTTATTAAACTCGTCGATAGATAAAGCCACTTGCGATTCGTAAGCACCAATATCTCTTGCTAGTCCAAATACAGGTTGTCCAATTTGATCTACAAAAGTATCCACAGGATCACCAGCATCAAAGGCTGGAGAACCATTCAATAATTGATGTGTTAGAGTTGTACCTCCATTATCTTGTAATGGCCCTAAAACCGGATCAGCACCTTCTATATCATTGGCTTGAGGCGTGAAAACTCCTAAATCATCCATTCCGATTAAGTTATAATCGTTAGAAGAAATCGTACCTGAAACATCAGTTCCTGAACCGGCAGTATTCAAAGCTACAATTGAATTCTTCAAAGAAACATTGTTTACTGCATCAATTCCACCACCTGTTGCGGCAGTATTTTGGGCAATTGTTACTGCATTAAAGTCTAAACTAGCACCATTGTTAGTAGCACCACCACCAGAAATTGATGCAGAGTTACCAGAAATTGTACTTGTCATTACCGTAGTAATTGCACCGCCATTATTATAGATTCCACCACCTTCTCCAGCAGTATTGTTATCTATGGTTGACATAGAAACATTCATGGTTGTACCATTTTGGTTCCAAAGTCCACCACCTTCATTAGCAGCAGCGTTACCTGAAATTGTACTAGTTGAAATGGTGATTAAACCAGATATCCCTGTAACGTGGAATCCACCACCGTTTCCAGGGTTTGCAGTTCCTGCTCCTCCATCAACATCATTATCAGACATTACTGAATTGGTAAACGTTAAATTACCATCTATCAATTCAATAGCACCACCAGCTCTATTGGCTGAGTTACCGTCAAATGTGGAATCCGTAACTGTGACATCTCCTGTAGTACTTAATAAACCACCACCCGAAGCTGACGCACCAGAAGCAATATTATTAGATACAATTGTTCCATTAATTACATTTAGTGTTCCACCATTATTGAAAATTCCAGCACCACCATCATCTGCTCCAGCTCCAGTAGCTGTGTTTGAGTCGATAATAACAGCATCAATTGTCATGATTCCAGAACCATTCCAAAGGCCACCACCTTCTCTAGCAGCATCATTCATACTTACAATACCACCAGTAATATTAGAATTTCCAGGACCTGTAATATGTAATCCACCACCATTTCCAGGTGCTGCACCTGTACTGTTACCTGATAAAGTAATGTTTGTTAAGGTTAATAAACTACCCATCATTGAGTTTTCCTCAATACCACCACCAGCTCTTACAGCAATGTTATTACTAATTTCAGAATCCATAACAGTCAATGTTCCCATATCATTTAATATTCCACCACCAGAACCTGCAGCTCCATCAGCAACATTACTGCTTATTAAAGCTCCATTTTGAACAAAAACTGTTCCTCCAGCATTAAAGATTCCTCCACCACCTTCGTTGGCAAGAGCTCCACTAGCTGTATTTCCTGTTATAATCGTTCCGTCAACTGTCATAGTTCCTGTTCCGTTCCACAGACCTCCACCTTCTAATGAAGCCGTATTACCATTAACTGTTCCTCCTGTAATCATAGAGTTATCACTACCAGTAATGTGTAGACCTCCACCATTTCCTGGTGCAGCCGCAGTACTGTTTGCATTTAGAGTTACATTGGTAAGAGTATTCATACCACCACCTGAGGCCACTTCGATTCCACCACCAGCTCTTACAGCAGTGTTATTACTAATTTCAGAATCCATAACAGTCAATGTTCCCATATCGTTTAGGATACCACCACCAGAACCTGCAGCTCCTGTTGCATCGTTATTTACTATGAGTGTTCCATTTTGAACGATTATAGTTCCTCCTGCATTGAAGATTCCTCCACCACCTTGGTCGGCAGATGCGCCAGTAGCTGTATTATTATCGATTATTGCACCATCAACCGTCATAGTCCCTGTTCCATTCCATAATCCTCCACCTTCAGCAGCAGCAAAGTTATTGTTAACCGTTCCGCCAGTAACCGCAGCATTACCAGGTCCAGTAATATGGAAACCACCACCGTTTCCAGGTGCGCTTCCTACTGAATTATCATTTAAGGATACATTGGTCAAGGTTACCGTACCAACTGCGTTGGTTGAGTTGTCCTCAATACCACCACCTGCTCTATTAGCTGTGTTGAATATTACGAAAGAATCTGAAACATTTACAGTTCCACCATCTACGTTTTGGATACCACCGCCAGAACCAGCGGTTCCTGTTGCTGTGTTTCCGTTGATGGTTGTGTTGTTCTGAACGATTAACGTACCGCCATTATTGAACAATCCGCCGCCACCATTGTCAGCACCATCACCTTGAGCGTCATTACCGACTAATGTTGAAGAATCAACAGTCATCGTTCCTGAACCATTCCAAAGGCCACCACCTTCTGAAGCAGCAGTATTCACATTAATTGTACTACCAGTAACATCAACCGTACCACTGCCACTCACATGAAGACCACCACCATTACCAGGTGCTCCAGGACCAGTAACAACACCTGTATCATTAGAGTTTAATGTCACGTTAGTTAAGGTTACCGAACCTGAGCCATTGGTTTCAATACCACCACCAGCTCTATTGGATTGGTTATCTACTATGGTCGTCCCAATAGCAGTAACTATACCAGAGGCATTTAAAATACCACCACCAGTGGATTGTGCACCATCGGCAATATTATTTGCAATTGCAGTAGCACCTGAAATATCTACTGTACCACCTTCATTATAAATTCCGCCACCACCAGCAGCTCCTGTTGTCATAACATCGTTACCTGAAGCCACATTACTATTAATTGAATGGTCTATAATGGTCATGACTCCAGAGCCATTCCATAGTCCGCCACCTTCATTGGCAGCCACGTTACTATTTGTTGTTCCTCCTGTAATATTCGTAGTTGCTGAACCTGTAACATGTAGTCCACCACCAGAACCAGGTGCTCCCACAGCAGGCGAAACACCAGCATTATTTGAATTTAATGTAACATTAGTAAGATTTAAAGTTCCACCAGCGTGTTCAATTCCGCCACCAGCTCTATTGGCTTGGTTAACAACAATTGATGATCCATCAACCGTAACCGTTCCCCCGATGGTTAAAATACCACCACCAGAGCCAGATGCTCCGTCAGCTATATTATTACTTATTGTCGTATTGTTCTGAACATTTAAAGTACCCCCATTATTGAAGATTCCTCCACCACCATCATCGGCAGTTGCTCCACTTGCTACGTTACCGTCTATTGTAGTACCATCAACAGTCATAACTCCTGAGCCATTCCAAAGACCACCACCTTCTCTTGCTGCAGTATTAAAATTAACCGTACCACCTGTGATGTTAGCATTTGCCACTCCAGTGATATGAAGTCCACCTCCATTTCCAGGGGCAGCTCCTGTTGTATTAGAATTTAAAGTTGTATTGGTTATAGTTAAAGTACCATCTATAGCTTCAATTCCACCACCTGCACGGACAGCATCATTATTTGAAATGTTTACGGCATCGATAGTAACAGAACCTGCAGTACTAAAAACACCACCACCTGAACCAGCTGATCCTGTAGCACTATTATTTGTTATTTGTGTATTTGAATTTAAAACTAGAGTTCCTCCGTTATTAAATACGCCACCACCACCGTCAGTAGCATCGTTACCTAGAGCTTCATTAAGATTTAAAGTAGAACCGCTAACAGTCATAGTTCCCATATTATTCCAGAGTCCACCACCTTCTTGCGCTGCTAAATTAGAATTGATATCACTGTTTAAAATATCTGCGCTTGTTGTCCCTGATAGGTGAATTCCACCACCATTACCAGGGTTTGCCATAGTACCTAAACCGATATCCACACCAGCTGAGTTTCCAGTAAGTGTTACGTTGTCTAAAATCAACATTCCATTGGAAGCATCTTCAATAGCTCCACCTGCTCTACTCGCATAGTTTCCTGAAATTGTCGAACCAGAAGCAACATTTAATGTTCCACCTGTGCTATTGAAAATTGCACCACCACGACCACCTGGTGTGGCAGCCATAGCTACGTTTCCAGTTAAAGTCGTTGCTGCATCAATATTTAGAGTTCCCCCGTTATTGAACAATCCTCCACCACCTGTCACATCTCCATTGGCAGTGTTACCTGTTATCGTTGTTCCGTTTATGGACATTGAACCAACACTGTTCCAAAGTCCGCCACCTTCAAAGGCAACGTTGTTTGAAACCGTACCTCCGTTATAAACGACGTCACCAGCACCAGTAATATGGAATCCACCACCGTTACCTGGTGCTGGTCCGTTTACCACATTTCCAAATAAACTAACATTATTGAATGTATAGGTTTCGCCTACTGCAGAATTAATTTCAATTCCACCACCAGCTCTGTTTGCTGTATTATTTTCTATAGTAAGCCCATCGATACTGAGTGTTCCTGGTGTTAATGAGAATATTCCACCTCCGGATCCCAAAGCACCTGACGCAGTATTATTTGTAATTGTTGTAGTCGCGGTAACGATTAAAGCACCTCCGTTGTTGAAGATTCCGCCACCACCTGTATCTGCATCATTACCTTGAGCATCATTACTATCTATTGTCATTCCATCTACGGTCATTGTTCCAAAGCCATTCCATAGCGCACCACCTTCAAGAGCCGCTATATTTCCTGTTGCTGTGCCTCCAGTAATATTAACTGATCCGTCGCTGGATACATGAATACCACCACCGTTTCCTGGTGCTGCTGTAGCTGGCGGAACACCTGCATTATTATTTAATAAATCTACATTGTTTAAAGTAGTTGCCAATCCTGTTCCGGTTTTATCTTCGATACCACCACCAGCTCGATTAGCTGTATTATTTGAAATTTCTGAATTATTAATAACTAATACACCACCTATATCATTAAAGATACCTCCACCTGATCCAGCTGGAGAGCCTACACCGTTGGCGATATTATTAGTGATAATTGAATTATTGATAGTGACAGCTGAATTGGTCATATAGATGCCTCCACCATCAAAGGCTAGTCCATTAGTTATTGTAAGATTGTTGAGCGTAACATTACCAGCGGTAATATTGAAAACCCTACCATTACTATTAGCATCAATAGTAACATTTGTTACAGGAGTACCAGTAATAGTTAAATCCTTATCTATTAACAATTCACTATTTAAAGTGACAGTCAATACTGATGGTGCAAATGTAATTGTACCACCATCTGGTGTGTCTGCGATTTCATTTCGCAGTGTTCCGTCAGTTCCATCATCTGCACTACTGGTTACGAGTTGGGCAAATGAAAGTGATGAAGAACATATTGCTATGATTACAGCAATAAAAGTAATTCTGTGTTTCATTGGATTAGTTTTAATGTTAGACAAATATTGGTCGGTCTTAATAAAAAGGTAAGACAACATGCTTACGATATTATCAATGGGTCGGTTTTAGAAAATGTTGGTTTTTAACATATTTTTAACAAATAGATGGTACATTAAATGGAGAAAGAGATATGTAAAAGTTACTTGTAATTCTCACGCTACAACCAGGTGATTGGGTTTGCATGGTTGAAAAAGATAGAAGATGAAATAATCTTTATGAATTTGTTATACTGAACTTGTTTTGGTATTTCCTGTAATGCAAACCACTTAGAAAATCCTAAGTGGTTTTTTTGTAACTTTAAATCTGAGACGTCGTCTTATTAAAGTAACAATCAATCAAACTATTCAATGAAAACAAAGATTTCTCTAATTGTTGTTGTATTTATCTTCCTTTTTACAACAGCACAAAATCAAAATTTAACTCAACAATTCGATGATATTGTAGCCCAATACTACAATGATAATAATGCACCTGGCGCAACGGTTTTAGTTGCTAAAAACGGAAAAGCTATTTATAGAAAGGCTGTTGGTAAATCTAATTTGGAACTAGATGTAGATATGATTCCTGAGAACGTATTTATGCTGGCTTCTATCACAAAACAGTTTACAGCAGTTTCAATTTTAATGCTAGAAGAACAAGGCAAACTAAGCTTAGATGACCCTATTACTAAGTTTATTCCAGATTATCCTACACATGGCAAAACAATAACCGTACATCATCTTCTCAACCACACATCAGGTATTAAAAGCTACACAAGTATTGGTGACTTAAGACAAGTGGCAAGACAAGACAAGACCTTGAACGAATTAATAGATTATTTTAAGAATGAACCTATGGATTTTGATCCAGGCGAAGATTATAGTTATAATAACTCTGGCTATGTATTACTCGGTAAAATCATAGAAGTTGTATCTGGTGAAAACTATGCCGATTTTATACACAACCACATATTTCAACCTTTGGGAATGAATGCTTCGCAGTATGGCAGTAATACTAAACTCATTAAAAACAGAGCCATGCCTTACGAAGAAGCAGACAATGGCTACGTTAATGCAAGTTACCTTAGTATGTCTATACCGCATGCAGCAGGTGCACTTACCTCAACTATTGACGATATGCTAAAATGGCAAAATGCCCTAACAAGTAATACGCTGATAAAAAACTCAACATTGCAGAAAGCAATTAATGGATCTAATCTAAATAATGGAGAACATATAGCTTATGGTTATGGTTTAAGTGAACTAACATTCAAAGGTTCTAAAGGCTATACTCATAGTGGTGGCATTTTTGGCACCTCTACGGATGGCATTTATTTTATTGAAGAAGACGTCTATGTTATTGGGCTAAGTAACTGTAACTGCAATAATATTAATGGCTTAACCGCCAAGTTAGCCGCTTTGGCAATTGATAAACCTTACCCAACCATGAAAGATGTTATAGAACTTTCTGAAGAACAGTTAAAACAATGGGTTGGTGCTTACGAGTTTGAAGATGGCGCAATAAGGCATGTCTATTTAGAAAACGGACAACTAAAAAGCATGAGAGAATCTGAGACCAATACTCCTTTTGACATTTTCCCACTATCAGAAAAGAGGTTTATGTTTGAAAATGAATTCATTGAGTACATTTTTTCTAAATCGGAGGATGGTAACAGAACAGTGGTTTTTAGCACAGAATCACAAGACTTTAAAGGCAAAGAAACAAATAAAACAATGCCTAAACCTCGAAGTGAAATGAAATTATCGAATGAAATTTTGAAACAATATATAGGCACCTACCAACTAGCGCCTAACTTTAATGTAGAAGTTACAGTAGAAGGCAATCAAATATTCGCGCAGGCTACAGGGCAAGGAAAATTTGAGATTTTTGCAGAAAATGAGACAACATTTTTTGCAAAAGTAACAGCACTAAAAATAGTATTCAACGAAAACACTTCAGGAAAAGTAGAGAGTTTTACTTTATACCAAGGAGGACAAGAAACTATTGCTAAAAAAATAGAATAGCACAGTAAACACTATAAATTTAAAACCACTTGGAACATTCTAAGTGGTTTTTTTCTTATAGAAAGCGACGCTTTAACTTCTTTTATTTACCAATATCGAATTTAACTTTTTTTAGTTTTAGTTTTATTTAATTTAAAGCTGCTATTAACCAAACCGAGTGAAATCAGATAATTCTATAATTAAAGAAATTTTTAAGGGGCTTGTTTTTGCAGATGTTGAAATAAAGCTCATAGAATCTGTTTTTCATAAAAGTATCATTAAAAAAGGTGATATCCTTATTCATCCTGGTGATACCGTAGATTCGCAGTATTATATATTAGATGGCTGCCTAAGAGCCTTTCATACAAATAAGCAAGGAAAAGAATACACGATTCAATTTGGAATAAAAGATTGGTGGATGAGTGATTTTACGGCTTTTTTCTCTGGAGAAAAAGCAATATTAACTGTTGAAGCCCTTGAAGATTCTACTATATATGAAATAAACAGAAAAGATAAAGAACATTTGTATCATCAAATACCAAAAATAGATCGGTTTTTTAGAAAAAAATTAGAACGAGCTTTTGCTGCTTTTCAAAAGCGAATATTGGGAGGTATATCTAAATCTGCTAAGGAGCGTTACATTGACTTCATGGCCACTTACCCTGAAATAGAAAAATACCTTAAAAATTACCACATTGCATCTTTTTTAGGCATTACTACAGAAAGCCTTAGCAGAATTAGAAAAGAAATGTGACAAGCTCACATTTATTAACATACATCAATTTTTTATTGCTCAATTAACCCTAAATTTACAGTCCCTAACGAGATTTTTAAGTAATCCCAAAGGATTAATAGCCAAAAAGCGCAAGTTTGATCGACCTGCGCTTTTTTATTGGTCTAAATCTATAAAATCTTCTCCAAATCTTACAATACCGTTTGTAATATGAATTTTTATTTTGTTAGTATTCTCTTTCTCTCCAATCACCATCATTTTGGAGTGCTCTTTTTTTCGGCTTGGTGGAATTTCTGTAATTAATTTTGCCCAATAATGCACCGTATTATAGCCGTAGGTTTCGATAACGTATTCTGACTTTTCAGGAAAAAACAAATTGATTTCGGAATAATCTGATGCCATCTGAAATTCTCTAAAGTTTTGAGAAAAATTATGGAACCAAAACTTACTATTAAAATCTACAACCCTAACCTTTTCAGCTACTTCACCAACTTTAATATTGCTAAACTCGGTATCAACATCTACTTTTTTTAACTGAGCGACTTGTACCTCATCAACATGGGTAAACTTATAGCTTCCTCCTTCTAAAAAATTAGCCCTAAAGCTTCCGTTTACTACATCTAAAATATTGAATGGGTTTTGGATACTTTGAAATTTTAATTGTGTGGTCCTTGCATTTACAACCAATTGGTTATTAATGTCGTTTTTAAATACCAAATTAGAATTTTCAGCCATTACACGAATCATAATTTCAGGAGGTAGTTTTATAGAAAACTTTGTTCTTAAAATCTTTACATTTTTAGTATTGATTTTTTTCTTGTTGCCTTTTTTATCTACTTCTCTTAAATTCTTTAAATACTCCTTAAGACTTTTTCCTCGAGAGCTATTATTTATAGCTAAAAAATACTGCTTAGACTTTCTAAACTCTCGTTTTGATTTTTCTTTAAAATTTATAAAATCACCTTCAAACTCAATACCATATAATGTTTCGAGACTATATGATACATCATTTTTAGCCTCACTTCCACTGGTTTTAAATTCTAAAACCCCTTCTTTTATTGTTGCTTCAGTTTTAATCTCATTAAGCTTGCTTTCTACCTCCTTTTTTGAATAGTTTTCAAACTCTAATGTGTAATCAAAATGTGCTTTATCATCTTCAGATAATGACAATTCAACATAGGTTCCGTTAAATTGAAGATTAAGAGATTTTAAGTCTTTAGTATCGTAACTCTTATTAAAAATTTCCTTAACCTGTGCGTTTCCTATAGCTGATGTGATTAGTATCAGCAATAAAAATTTAAATTGATTTTTCATTCTGTTCGTTTTTTTGATTTAAAATTTTGATGTGTTCTTGTATATCTTTTAAAATCTGAAGTCGAGTTTGTAGGTTATCTACCAGAGCCTCTACTACCACAATATTATTTACATCACTTTTGAATTGCTTTGATATTGATTGGTAATCTCTATCCAAGGCGTCTAAGCGTTTTTTAAAACGTGCCACCAAAACTTCATCGTTTGCTATGGCCACAAAGTTTTCCCACTCAGCATTAATCTCTTTTAAATACTCTTCCTCTACCGCTTCTACCTGTGCTAACATTGGTGAGACATTCTCTACTGGTTTTTCATAGAATATTGAGAAACCAACTGTTAATGCTACAATTGCCACAGCTACTATTTTCAACCAAGTGTACCCTCTTTTTTTAGATTTGTTTTGTGTTTTCAACTTATCTAAAAACTCATTCCTATGATTTGCTGGTGGTATTTTTAAATCCTCTCTGTCTTTAAAAAAATCTCTAATATCTTGCTTCATTATACTTCTGTTTTAAGAGTTCTTGCAGTTTTAGTTTGCCTCGCCTTAGATGTGTTCTTGAGGTTTTTGATGGTATATTTAATATCTCAGAAATTTCGGTATGGTCATATCCTTCAATGAGATAAAGTTTTATGACTATTTTATGTTTTTCATTAAGTTGTTCTATGGCATTTATGATGCCTTTCTTGGTTAGAGAACTATCAAAATTCCACTCGTCTTCATTTATTGTTTGTAACTCTGAAACTTCAACTTCAAAAAACTCTATTTGTCTTTTCTTTAAAACATCTAAGCATTGATTGATTACAATTCGTTTTAACCACGCTCCAAATGTTGCTTCTGGTTTGTATTTATCAAGGTTTACAAATGCCTTTAAAAAGCCTTCTTGCATTACATCTTTCGCATCTTCTTCATTATTTAGATACCTGCAAGCCACTGTAAACATGGCATTGCAATACTTATCGTATAGTTGCATCTGTGCCACTTGATTGCCTTTTTTACTGGCTTTAATTAAGGATTCTGTTTGCTTTTGCATTTAGTTTGGTCAGCGTCTTTGTACATAAAAACGAGGAAAAGTGATAAGGGTTTCAAATTTTGAACAAAAAAGTAAAATTTAATTGAATATAATTAACTTTAGACTTAAATAACACCAACTAAAGAGCCATGAGTCAAGATTATAACAATCCTGCGTTTAAAAAATTGCTTCAAAAATTACAGGAAGAAAGCTGGCAATTAGAGTTACTTATTTCTGGTTTTGCCATATTTGGTTTGTTTACGGCATTTCCTCATATAAATATTGCAGTAAAGGCTGCACAGAATGATGGTAAAATTTACTCATGGATTATATTATCCGTTGCTTTGGTTTCTTGTGCTATTTTAATTTTCAACTTACTACTTCATGTTGTTTTACGAGGACTTTGGATTGGCGCTTTAGGATTACGATATGTCTCTGGTGACATTGATTATGAAGAGTTAAAATACAGCCCAAAATTTACGAGGTATCTAAAAAAGAAAGTTGGCTCCTTTGACAGATATATTGCAAGGTTAGAGAACTATTGTAGTGTAATCTTTGCAATTTCATTTCTTTTAATTTTTTATGTATTAGCCTTTACGTTTACAATTTTATCTATTGTTTTAGTCGTAAAATTATTTCTAGATAATGATACAATTAATGAAACACTTGGTTTATGGATTGGTGTACCTCTTATAATCTTCATTGTGCTAGGTATGTTATTCACTTTTATAGATTTTGTTACTCAAGGATGGCTCAAAAAAAAGAAATGGATAAGCAAGATTTATTTTCCTATCTATTGGGTTTTTAGCAGAATAACATTAGCATTTCTGTATCGTCCTCTGGTCTATAATTTTTTAGATAATAAATTTGGAAGACGCATTAGCCTTTCCCTTGTTCCTATTTATATTTTAATCTTGGTTGGCACAAGTGTGAAGTATAATACATCTAACTACTTTAATATAGACTTATACTCTAGCAGTATTATTACAGACAATAGACATTATGAAGATTTATTAGAAGATGATGATTTTATTGACGAAGTAGCCATTTCATCTAAAGTAGTTACCAATAACTTCTTAAAGGTTTTTATGGTCTTTGATGATGATATTGATGACTATATCTTTTCTTACAATAAAAGTTTAAAACCAGAAAAGGACATGAGAGGTTTGGATACTGATATTGTAATATCAAATAACATTTCTTGGAGAAAAAGAGACAGTAT
>JASBSA010000119.1 GCA_030149175.1 Winogradskyella sp.
GAAGCATATTCAACATAAGTCAGCATATTATCTTTTACCTCATAAGACTGAACAGGAATTTCTGTATCTGTATTCTCTGCTCCAAAAAAAAGTCTTGACAAGAAACCTTGTTCGGATTCAATACTCGATGGAAGCGTCAACATCTGGACTTGAAATCCAGGAGGTTTTGAGTGAATAGACAAATGCATCTGATTGGCATTCTTAGTAGCATCTGGCGCAAACACATAGGCAAAAACTGAGACCAATCCTATGCAAGCAATTATCCCTAAACTGAAAACGCCCCAAAAGTTCTTTTTAAACTTTTGAAGCGCTAGACTTGTTAGTGAGTTGGTTCTATTCAAAATTAGTTTATATAAAATGCTTCGACAAGCTCAGCATGACATCCAAATTTTAATTAATTCTTTACTTCTGCTACTTTATTTTTTATAGCATAAGTCATCTTTAAATCATTCAATACATTTAGAGCTTCTTCGATATATACATCTTTAGCTAAACTCTGGTGCCAACGATTACGTTTTTCTTTTAATACAGAGTCTTGCTCCATTAACTCGACTTCGTATGGTAAGGAAGTGAATGTTAAATTAGTTTTATATTCAGACAATTTTTCAAATCGTTTAGCCTCTTCTTCATTGAGCTCCATTTCTTTTTTATAGTTCTCATAGTTTAAAGAATAACTCTCACGATCTCTAATTTTCTTCACCCACTTGGCATTATCGTCAATTAATTTTAATTGCTCATTGACTGCCATACGCGCTTTACTTTTTTCAATTGTAGTGTCATAATCAAAATAGTTACCCCAAACATCATAATCTACAGCATCTATTTTATCCCAAGGCAGAGGGTTTTCCTGATCTTTTTCACCTATATCAATATAGCTATATCTATCTGGCACAATAACATCACTTTTAACACCTTCTAACTGCGTAGAACCACCATTGACTCTGTAGAACTTTTGGGTTGTAAACTTTAACGCTCCTAAATCTCCGTTAGAGTTATTACGAACTAATCTATTTAAATCTAATACATTCTGAACAGTTCCCTTACCATAAGTTTGCTTACTACCAATAACTATTGCACGCTTATAATCTTGCATTGCCGCAGCTAAAATCTCAGATGCTGAAGCAGATAATTCATTTACCAAAATTACCAAAGGTCCATCCCAAACTATAGACTTATCTCTATCTTTCAACACTTCTTTTGGTTGACCAGTTTCTTTAACCTGTACCACAGGTCCTTCTTCTATAAATAAGCCTGCTATATCCACAACCGTCTGCAACGATCCACCACCATTATTTCTTAAGTCGAGAACTAAACCTTCAACACCTTCTTGCTTTAATCTAATAATTTCTTGCTTTATATCCGATGCAGCATTTCTGTTTTTATAGTCTTCAAAATCGACATAAAATTTTGGAAGGTTTATGACGCCAAACTTTTTATCGTCTTTGATTACTGTCGATGATTTTGCATAGGTTTCTTCAAGCTCTACTATATCTCTTGTGATAGATATATCTTCAATGGTGCCATCAACTTTCTTTAAGGTTAAAACTACAGTTGTACCTTTTGGACCTTTTATCAACTTAATCGCATCATCTAAACGCATACCAACAATATTCACTGGCTTTTCTTCATTTGATTGACGCACTTTTAAGATTTGATCACCAACCTCTAATTCATTTGCTCTCCATGCAGGACCTCCACTAATTATTTCATTTACCATAATAGCGTCCATTTTCTTCTGAAGTCTAGCTCCAATACCTTCAAAGTTACCGGACATGGCAACGTCAAAGCGGTCTTTATCTTCTGGTGCAAAATAGAATGTGTGCGGATCAAACTCTTCAACAATGGCATTGATGTAAACCGCAAACCAATCTTTGCGTTGTCTGTCATCAATAAAGTCATAAAGCTCATCTAAAGAACGTTTTGTTGCTTCCCTTGCTTCTATTTCTAGCTCCGCTAAAGATTTCTTGTCAGTTTTTGCAGATTTTTCGTTTTGAGCAGAAAAAACGCTTTCAGGAAGTGTATTGGAATCTATATCTGTATCTCTCTGTGAAATAGCATCATCATAATTAGCGATTGTAGAAAATTTAAGCTGTTGTCTCCAGCGCTCTTTCATTTCTCGCTTGTTCTTTACATAATCTAAGGTTTCATAGTCAGCATTATAACTTTCATCCTTTGTGAAATCGAAAGGCTTTTCTAAAATTTCGGCATAGATTGCTTTAGATTCTTCAATTCGTTTTAATAAACGATCATGCGTAAGATTAAAAAATGCCACATCGTAATCCTTAATTTGGTCATCTAATTGCGTTTTAAAGGCTTCAAAATCCTTAATATCAGACTCATAAAAATAACGCTTAAATGGATCTAATTGATTTAAGTAATCTTCAAATACATTTTCAGAAAAATTATCATTTAAATCTTGTGGGTTAAAATGACCATTATCCAATACATAGGTGATTAGCTGTATAAGCAGTTTATCTTTATCTGGATTATCATCAAATTTCTTACTAGTAAAGCTACATGAGGCAAATGCTATTAAAAATGCCAATAGTAAAAACTTATAATTCCCTTTCATGTTTCTAATTTTTCTAATTACAATAAGTAGATAGTGATTAATTTCACTAAAATAGAAGAAAAAACCGTGCCATAAAAAATCATGACACTAATTTTTTGTTAAAGATATAAATACTTCTACTTCTTAAGGTTTTTAGTATTTTTACGCTAGTTAAAACCTCTAGTAGATTATGGCAAAGCGCCCTTTAATTTTAGTGACTAATGATGATGGCATAACTGCTCCTGGTATACGTACACTAATTAGTGTAATGAATACCATTGGAGATGTTGTGGTTGTTGCTCCAGACAGTCCGCAAAGTGCCATGGGACATGCCATTACTGTAAACTCAACACTTTATATAGAAAAAGTAGATATTGATGGAAAACAACCAGAATACAGCTGCTCTGGCACACCTGCCGACTGTGTAAAATTGGCCGTTAGAGAAATTTTAGATCGTAAACCAGATATTTGTGTTTCTGGCATAAATCATGGCTCTAACTCTTCTATAAATGTGATTTATTCGGGTACTATGAGCGCTGCTTTAGAGGCTGGTATCGAAGGGATTCCTGCAATTGGTTTTTCGCTTTTAGATTATAATTGGAATGCTAATTTTGAGCATTGCAAATCTTTTGTTGAAACCATTACTAGACAAGTTTTAGAACACGGCTTACCCGATGGAGTGGTATTGAATGTGAACTTACCCAAACTCAACAAAAAAGACATAAAAGGCATAAAAGTTTGCAGGCAAGCACGTGCCAATTGGGTTGAGGAGTTTGATAAACGTGTTAATCCTATGGGCAGAGAATACTATTGGTTGGCTGGAAAATTTGTAAATATGGATAATGGTGAAGACACAGATGAATGGGCTTTAGAACATGGTTACGTTTCTATTGTTCCTGTTCAATTTGATTTAACGGCACATCATACCATCCAATCCCTTAATACATGGAAATTGAATTAATTTTCAGAATGAAATGACATTAATACCAACTAAAAATGCAAATTTGAATAAAGATATAGCTATTGGTTTTTTAGTTGCTATTATTGGTACGTTTTTAGGACTTTTAATAACTATACAAGTTTTTGGAAATGACGATGATTGGCTATTAGTGTTAAGGCAAAGTGCGCAACGTGGTATTTTAACCAAAATGATAAGTCTCGGTGCTTTACCTAATCTGGCGATTTTCTTTTTCTTTTTAAGGAAGAAAAAAGATAATAGAGCTCAAGGAGTACTCATAGCAACACTGTTAATTTTTATAATAACCATGATTATTAAATTTTTTAATTAACAATGAAGTATTACATCATTGCTGGCGAGGCCTCTGGCGATTTACATGGATCTAACCTTATGAAAGCTTTATTAAAAGAAGATAGTAAAGCCGATATTCGTTTTTGGGGAGGTGATTTAATGAAAGCTGTTGGTGGTGAATTGATAATGCACTACAAGGAGCGTCAGTTTATGGGTTTTGCGGAAGTGATTATGAATCTCAGAAAAATTTCTGGTCATATTAAATTTTGTAAAAAGGACATTTCTCAGTTTCAGCCAGATGTTATCATATTTATTGACAATTCTGGTTTTAACTTAAGAATTGCCAAATGGGCTAAAGAGCAGAATTTTAGAACTCATTATTATATTTCTCCTCAGGTTTGGGCATCTAGAGCGAGTCGTGTTGAAAAAATAAAGCGCGATATTGATGCTATGTATTGCATTCTTCCTTTTGAAAAAGACTTTTACAAAACCTATGGTTACGATGTTCACTTCGTTGGCCATCCATTAATTGATGCCATTGCAGACCGACCACAAGTTGATGAAACTGAATTTAGAAAAACACATCAATTAAGCAATCTTCCAATTATTGCATTGCTACCTGGTAGTCGCAAACAGGAAATCACCAAGATGCTTGGAGTAATGCTAAGTTTGGTTGATGATTTTAAAGATTTTCAATTTGTCATTGCTGGTGCTCCTAGTCAAGATTTTGAGTTTTACAAAACCTTTATAAAAAAGAATAACGTTAGTTTCATTTCTAACAAAACCTATGATCTACTCAGTATTTCTTATGCTGCTTTGGTAACTTCTGGTACAGCAACCTTAGAGACAGCACTGTATAAAGTACCACAAGTTGTATGTTATAAAGCGAATGCTATATCATATCATATCGCAAAACGTATTATAACCTTAAAATTCATTTCGCTAGTAAACCTTATAATGGATCGCGAAGTGGTTACCGAATTAATACAAGGAGACCTCAACAAAAAACGCTTAAAGAAAGAATTGAATGCTATTTTAAATTCAGACAAAAGAGAACAGTTATTTTTAGATTATTTTGAACTTGAAAAGAAGCTTGGTGGCAAAGGTGCCAGTGAAAATGCAGCCAAACTTATTGTTAATTCAGTGAGTAGTAATCATTAGATAGTATACATACCTTATGAAAAAAATTATATTACTTATTTGTGTTGTTACCACATTAACAAGTTGTAAAGCAAAGAAATCCTACTCCACTAAAAAAAGACAAACACATACGGTAAAAGTTAATACTTCCATTAAACCTACACAAGAAGGTGAAGCTATCGCCAGATATGCTAAAAAATTTAATGGTACAAGCTACAAATATGGTGGCACCACAAAGCGCGGTATGGATTGCTCTGGTTTGGTCTACACTACATTTAAAGACAATAACATTTCTTTACCAAGAACAACTGGCAGCTTATCATCCTATGGAGATTGGATAGATCTCAAAGAGGTCAATGTTGGCGATTTAGTATTCTTTGCCACCAAAAAAAATAGCCGTAAAGTTAACCATGTTGGTATTGTTACCAACGTACGCACTGGCAATGTAGAGTTTATACATGCATCTTCGAGCAGAGGTGTTATGATATCCTCTTTAGCAGAAAAATACTGGTATTTTGCCTTTGTTCAGGCGAGGCGAGTTTTATAATATTTTTCTTAACAAATACGCTCTTTTTATTATATTAGTAACTCATAACCATGAAGTTACTAAATTTTATAATCATAAAACTTACGGTTTGCTTAATCATAGGCATTTGTATTGCCCATTATTTTAAACCAAATTTTAGCGTAGCCATTTACCTATCCTTAGGTTTGATGGCTTTACTTTTTATCTACTACTTAAGGCTAAAACAACACATTAGTCGTTCACCTTATTTTGCACTACTCGCCTACTGTTGTATGATAAGTCTTGGTATCACCACTTATAACACACAAGATGAAAAACGACTGCCAAAACACTACACAAATTTAAATTTAAAGGGAAACCCTGATTTAAGATTCAAAATAAAGGAACGTCTAAAACCAGATCTTTATAACGATAAGTATATTGTATCATTAATTTCAGCTAATGAGAGTGAAGCTTCTGGAAAACTACTTATAAATGTTAAAAGAGACTCTTCATTTAGTAAGTTACCTGTAGATGCTATTATTTACACCAAATCAAATTTAAGAGACATCCAAAAACCGCTTAATCCGCATCAATTTGATTACAGCAAGTATTTAGAATTAAGACAAGTTTATAATCAGATTTATATTCAACCTAGCGAAATTCTTATACTATCAAAAGAACCTACAACTATTTATGGCTATGCAGACTTATTTAGGACTTCTATCAACGAAAAATTGACTAATGCAGGCTTTAAAGATGATGTTTTAAGTATTATTAACGCATTACTTTTAGGTCAAAGACAGACAATTGATAAAAGCATCTACAACAATTATGTGAATTCTGGCACTATTCATATTCTAGCTGTTTCTGGCCTGCATGTTGGGATTCTATTACTTATTCTCAATTTTGTTTTTAGTCCATTACTACTTATTAAAAACGGCCGTATTTTTAGGCCTTTAATCATAATTACTTTTCTTTGGATATTTGCCGTTATTGCGGGTTTGTCACCATCTGTAACAAGAGCAGTTACTATGTTTAGTATTATAAGCATTGCCATGCATCTAAAACGACCAACCAACATATACAATACACTAGCCATTTCAGCCTTTTTTATTTTACTTTTTAAGCCTACATTTTTGTTTGAAGTGGGTTTTCAAATGAGTTATATAGCGGTTTTGGCCATTGTGAGTATTCAACCTATTTTATATAGACTCTGGCAGCCCAGATATTGGATTTTAGATAAACCTTGGCAGATATTTACGGTAACATTAGCGGCCCAAGCTGGTGTTCTACCCATTAGCTTATTCTATTTTCATCAATTTCCTGGTTTATTTTTTATTTCAAATTTAGTGGTGATTCCGTTTTTGGGATTGATACTTGGTTTAGGCCTTTTGGTAATTGTAATGGCTTTAGTTGGTTTTCTTCCCAAAACTGTGGTTGCCATTTATAGCTTAATAATTGATTCTTTAAACGGATTTATTGCTTGGATTGCTCAGTTTGAAGAATTTTTATTTAGAGATATTTCTTTTACTTCAATTCAAGTAGTATGTGCATATGCTATAATCATCTGTGTAGTGCAGGTATATAAATTCAAAACATTTAGATGGGTAGCTTTAAGTTTAATTGGTATTATTTGTCTTCAAGTGACTTATGTTTATTACAGTGCTAACAACCAAAATGATGTTTTAATTGTTTTTAATAAAAGTCGTTTTTCAATAATAGGACTAAAACAAAATAATAATATTAAGGTTTATCATAATCTAAATGCTTCTAAACAAGCCATTGATAATACTATAAAAAACTACAAAGTCGGTGAAATGATTGATAGTATTGCTACATACAACTTACTAGATATTTATCAATTTAAAAACAAAACACTATTAGTAATTGATAGCTTAGGAGTTTATAAAAATCTGTCATTTCAACCTGACTATGTTTTGCTTAGCAGCTCACCAAGAGTCAATCTAAATAGAGTTATTGATAGCTTAAAGCCGCAACAGATTATTGCAGATGCAAGTAATTATAAATCTTACGTAGCGCGTTGGAAAAAAACATGTAGGGATAAAAAAATCCCTTTCCATTATACAAACGAAAAGGGAGCTTTTATTATTAAATAATTCTCACAAACCTATTCCTTAAAAGTAGGCTCAAAGTTTTTATAATACTCATTAAACTTCTCTTGGGTATCCATTTCTTTATACTTATCTGTCTTAAATAGTTTTAAGTATAATTCTATTTGACGTGGTTTTAAATACCCAGAAATTGGTGCAATATACTCTCCATCTTCATCAAAAAACACCATTGTTGGGTATGCTCTAACATTAAGAGAACGTGTTAACTCGTGGGCACTATTACGTCTATTAGCTTTTGCCGGATCGTAATTAGGATTTGTATATGTTTTATCTTTATAGTTTACTGTATCATTGCCTTCACCGTTAAATTTTACAGCGTAATAATACTCATTTATATAATCTACAACATCCTCGTTATGAAAGGTATATTTATCAAGCATTTTACATGGACCACACCAATCGGTATACACATCCATAATGATTTTTCTTGGTTCTTTTTCCTGAAGCTTAATAGCTTCTTCCAAAGTCATCCAATTAATCTCTTTCTCTGAGGTTTCACTTGCATTTTGAAACGAAACCAATGTTCCAAAAGTGACAAAAGCTATAAGTAGTTTTATTTTTTTCATTTTTATGCTGAATTTATTTCAGTAACTATTTTGTTGCAAATCTTATACCGAACTTACAAAAAATGCTCCTAAACAGGAGCATTTTCTTTTATTTTTAACGGTTATTGTTAACGTACACCGTGCATTAATCGTTTTAATAATGGGTGCAGTGCGAATGACAACAACCCAAGACCTATAGGGACAACTGTAAAAATTAAGAAGAAGTAAGACAACCCATCCTCTTTAGTTATTTTCTCAATATCACCACCTACATAATGCGCCATTTTATTACCTATAGCAATGGCTAAATAATACACACCAAACATAAATGCCACCATTCTTGCAGGCACTAATTTACTTAGGTAAGATAATCCCATTGGAGATAAACACAATTCACCAAGCGTGTGGAATAAATAGGCTAAGACTAACCAAACCATACTTAGTTTAGCTGTTTCAGCACCTAAAGGTACATTTCTGGTAGCAAAGGCTAACAAACCAAAACCAATAGCCATGATTATAAGACCCAAACCATATTTTACAGATGCAGGCGGATTGTATTTACTATCCCACCATTTTGTAAATAATGGAGCAAAAACAATAATAAATAATGAATTAAGAATGGCGAACCATGTTATTTCAACCTCTTTAGCCTCAGCACTAAAATTGATGTAAAGTTTATAAATAACCAATGCCCAAATAATAATAAAACTTATTGCTAAAACAATATTTGAAAAACCTATTCTACTAAATGTTTTTCTAAATAAACTAATTAAAACATAGGTTATGATTCCGATAGGCACAATGGTTACAATTGCATCTATTATTTTAAATATTGAAGCTGCATTTCCTTCTAAAACTCTATCTGTAAAATCTCTGGTATAAATTGGCAACGAACCCGCAGCCTGCTCAAACGCAGCCCAAAAGAAGATTGTAAAAATACAGAAGATTGTAAAAGCAATCATACGGTCTCTAACAACCCTTTCATATCGTGGAATTCTAACAACAAGAATTAAAATAAATACTATTGCCGCTAACAATGCAAAAAACAACGAGTCTGTCATTCCTGCTACAGTAAAATTTAACGTGTTGATGTTACCTATTTTACTTAATGGATCATTGACTATAAAAATGAGTGCAGAAATAATAAAAACTGCTATCAAAACATAATCAATGGTTACGAAATGATTTAGTTTTCCACTTATCTTTTCTTTTGAAGTTTCTAAATCTTCAGATAACGTATCTATAATGCCTTTCTTTTCATTTTTGGGCTTAGCTCCAACATCACCAAATAAAGGCTGTGCATAATAAAACTGAACCATACCTAAAAACATAAAAATTCCAGCCAATCCAAACCCATAACTCCATCCTACGTTTTCACCTAGCCAACCACAAAGCATAATTCCCAAAAATGCACCAGCATTAACACCCATATAAAAGATGTTATAAGCTCCATCCTTTTTTTCATCATGACCTTCATACATTTTAGATATAATCGATGTCATATTTGGCTTAAAAAACCCATTGCCTAATATTAAAAGTGAAATACCGATGTAAAGAAATGTTGGAGTTTCTATCGCCATAGAGGCATGACCAAGTGTCATCAGTAAAGCACCAATAACAACAGCCATACGATAACCGATTTTATTATCGGCCAGCCAACCTCCAATAATGGGTGTTAGATAAACAAACATGGCATATGTTCCAAGAAGTGATAGAGCCGCAGGTTTATTCCAGCCCCAACCAGGATTATCACCTGTTACCATACCTGTTAAAAATATCACAAGAATTGCACGCATTCCATAATAAGAAAAGCGCTCCCACATTTCGGTAAAGAATAGTACAAACAAACCTGCAGGATGCCCCATTACTTTAGTTTCGAAAAAATTTTCGGATGAATTATTCATAAGTCTTAGAGTATTTAGTTAGTAGAGAAAACCCTCATAAATAAAAACCTATGAGGGAATTGAATTATTTGTTAGTTATTAATGTCTGGGTCTGCCAGTTCGTACTTTTCCGTCTCTAGCATTTCATGCTCGTTGTCTTCTGCACCGTGAGTTAATTTTTCTAATTTCTTTCTGAAGATCATGACTAATAACCCAAATGACACACAGAAAACTGCAATACCTGTAAAGATTGTAAACTCACCTAACTTTTCGGAAGCCTCACCTAATAAACCTGCGAGTTTGTTACCAAAACCAGTCATAGCAAAGTAAACACCCATCATTAAAGAAGCATATTTCAGTGGTGCTAATTTCGTGATGTAAGATAATGCCACAGGAGAAATACAAAGTTCACCAACAGTGTGGAATAAATAAGCTAAAACCAACCAGTACATAGCTGAAGACCCTGTACTCTCAAATTGAGCAGAAGCCGCTGACATAAAGAAGAAACCGGTACCCATTATAATTAAACCTATTATCATTTTAAATAGGGATGTTGCTAATTTTCCTTTTAGTTTTCTATTTGCCCAATAACCTGCAACGAATGTTCCTAAAAAGATTATAAACATTGCATTGAGAGATTGAAACCAAGACGCTGGTACTTCCCAGCCCATTAACATTCTATTGGTATTGTCCATCGCGTAAATATTCATCAATCCACCTGCCTGCTCAAAGGCTCCCCAAAACACAATAACAAGTAAAAAGGAAATGAACAGTACAACTACTCTGTCTTTTTCAATTTTAGTCAAAGGACGTTTCATAGCTGCCTTTTCTTCTTCATCTTCAGAGTCACCGGTAAAGTTACCAACTGTTTTTAAGTACTTCTGACCTAAAACATATTGTAATAGCCCTAGAGCCATACCAATACCAGCAAGTCCAAATCCATAATGCCATCCATGTACCTCACCGACATATCCAACAATTAAACTCGAAAGAAATGCACCTACATTTATCCCAATATAAAAAATAGTAAAGCCCTTATCTCGTCTAATATCCCCTTGTTTATATAAACCACCTACCATGGTAGAAATATTTGGTTTTAGCATACCAACACCTGCTATAATAAGACCTAAACCTGTATAAAAGGCCCACATTTGTTCTACTGCAAGAATACTATGCCCTGCAACCAATAAAATACCTCCATAAAGCACAGATTTCTTTTGGCCTAAAAACTTATCTGCTATCCAACCTCCTGGTATTGATGCTACATAAACTAGCATTGTATACCAGCCATAAAGTGCTAATGCCTCTCCATTAGTCCAACCCAATCCTGCATTGTCACCTGCAGTCTGGGCTACTAAATATAAAACCAAGATTGCTCTCATACCATAGTATGAAAAACGCTCCCACATTTCGGTAAAAAACAAAATAAATAAACCTACTGGATGCCCAAATAGTTCTTTTTGATGCGGTTGTTTAGTTGCTGTTGACATATAATTTGTATTAGTTAGTTTTCTTTGTTAGCCTTTAATATTTGTTGTTTCTTTTTTTTCTTTTTTAGTCTCTTCAATCTTATCGCCTAAAGTCTTATGGATAAAATTCGTCATTTTTTTATACAGATGTAATCTTGTATTACCTCCATAAATTCCATGATTTTTGTCTGGATATATCATCCATTCAAATTGTTTATCTGCTTGTATTAAAGCTTCAACCATTCGCATGGTATTTTGCACATGCACGTTATCATCTCCAGTTCCATGAATTAACAAGAAATCTCCCTTCAACTTATCTACATGGTTTATTGGTGAGTTATCATCGTATCCACTTGGATTCTCATCTGGTGTGGTCATATAACGCTCTGTGTAAATGGTGTCATAAAACCTCCAACTCGTCACAGGTGCTACTGCTATTGCCATTTTAAAGACATCGTTTCCTTTAAATAATGCGTTACTACTCATAAAACCTCCATAGCTCCAACCCCAAATCCCGATACGAGATGCATCGATATATGGCAGTTCTCCTAATTTTTTAGCAGCTTCAATTTGGTCTTCAACCTCATATTTACCCAATTCTTTCTGGGTTACTTTTTTAAAGTCTGCTCCTTTAAAACCTGTTCCTCTTCCATCAATACAAACCACAATATACCCTTGTTGTGCCAGCATCTGATACCAATAGTCATTAGCACCATTCCAACGGTTGGCTACTTGCTGAGAACCTGGG
>JASBSA010000121.1 GCA_030149175.1 Winogradskyella sp.
CATCATTTTGAACAATTCGGATTAATATAATTATGTCAGAACAACAACCATACGTAAAAACAGAAATAGAAAACAAAGTAGGATATATCGAATTTTTTCATCCTGCACACAACTCACTTCCAGGTGATGTGTTAGCTAAACTCGCAAACACTATTACTGAAGCTGGTACAAATGATGATATCAAAGTCATCGTTTTAAAAAGTGGAGGAGATAGAACATTTTGTGCAGGTGCAAGCTTTAATGAACTTATAAATATCAATGACGAGGCTACAGGAAAAGTCTTCTTTTCAGGCTTTGCTAATGTGATTAATGCAATGCGCAAATGTCGAAAGTTTATTATTGGTCGTGTACAAGGAAAAACCGTTGGCGGTGGAGTAGGTGTGGCATCGGCAACTGATTATTGTATGGCAACAAAATTTGCATCCATAAAATTGAGTGAGCTAAATGTAGGTATAGGTCCTTTTGTTGTTGGCCCAGCAGTAGAGCGTAAGTTAGGTTTAAGCGGAATGTCGCAAATCGCAATTGATGCCAATACGTTTTATCCTGCAGAATGGGCAAAACAAAAGGGATTGTTTACACAAGTGTTTGATACTACGGAAGAATTAGATGAAGCAGTAAAAACCTTTGCTGAAAATCTTTGCAACTACAATCCAGAAGCAATGAAAGAAATGAAGAAAATCTTTTGGCAAGGTACCGAAGATTGGGATACGCTTCTAGCAGAAAGAGCAGCCATTAGTGGTCGTTTGGTATTGAGTGATTTTACAAAAGAAACATTAAATCGATTTAAATAGTGATTTACGAATTTCAAGGTTATATACCAGTCGTTCACGAAAGCAGTTTCGTTCATCCATTGGCAACGGTTACAGGTAATGTCATCATTAGCAAAAACTGCTATATTGGTCCAGGTGCAGCCATTCGTGGAGATTGGGGACAAATTATTTTAGAGGATGGTGTTAATGTGCAAGAAAATTGTACGGTTCATATGTTTCCAGGTAAATCCATTGTCTTAAAGGAAAGTGCACACGTTGGTCACGGAGCCATCATTCACGGAGCTAATTTAGGTCGAAATTGCCTAATTGGTATGAATTCGGTGATTATGGATGATGCTGAAATAGGCTATGAAAGTATTGTCGGAGCAATGGCCTTTGTTAAAGCTGAAACTAAAATTCCACCGCGCAGTTTAGTGGTTGGTAATCCTGCAAAAGTAGTAAAGCAAGTCAGTGATGAAATGATTGTTTGGAAAACCAAAGGGACGCAACTATATCAGCAATTGCCAAAAGATTGTCACGAGAGCTTGAAGGAAGTTGAACCGCTTCGTGAAGTGCCAAAAGATAGAATTATACAAGAAAATACGTATGCTACATTACGTGATTTTATGAAAAAATAAACTAACAAACGCTAGTTAATAAGAATGTCAAAATTCGAGCTAAAAATGCCCAAAATGGGTGAAAGTATAACCGAAGGAACCATAATTAATTGGTTGATTAATGAAGGAGATACCTTTGAAGAAGGTGATATTATTTTAGAGGTTGCTACCGATAAAGTTGATAATGAAGTGCCAGCTCCAGCTTCAGGAACTTTGGTCGAAACCAAGTTTCAGGCTAAAGATGTTGTTAAGGTTGGTGAAGTTATTGCCATATTAGAAGTTGAAGTATCGAGTTCGAAGTCGCAGCCAAAAAAAGAAGCTGTCAAGTCGAGCGAAGTCGATACATCTCAAAAGAAAACTAAAAAGAATCGTACAGTTACATCGAGTACAGTTGAGAAACCTAGCTCAAATTCATTTTCAGTCAATAATACAAACACATTCTTTTCGCCACTAATTATTTCCATAGCCAAAGAACATCACATCAGTTTTGAGGAATTAGCAAGAATTCCAGCAACCGGAAAAGAAGGACGATTAAGAAAAAGTGATGTATTTAACTATATTGAAGATGGCAGACCATATAAGTTCGCACAACGAGTAGTTCAAGATCCAACAGCATATCGTATTCCGCAATTAGAGTTTGATAAAGGCAAGGGCAAAATCGTAGAAATGGATCGAATGCGCCAAATGATTGCCGATCATATGGTGTATTCCAAACATACATCGCCTCACGTTACCGCTTATGTTGAAGCTGACTTAACCAATATGGTAAACTGGCGAAACGAAAATAAGGTTGCGTTTCAAGAAAAATATGGTGAAAAGCTAACCTTTACTCCATTGTTTGTTGAGGCTGTTGCCAAAGCGGTTAAAGATTTCCCGAATATAAATGCTTCAGTAGATGGTAATAACATTATCGTAAAAGAAGATATTAATATTGGTATGGCCACGGCTTTACCAAGTGGAAATTTAATTGTTCCAGTCGTAAAAAATGCGGATACTAAAGATTTAAAAACATTGGCGGAAAACGTTAATGAATTGGCAAAAAAAGCCAGAGAAAATAAATTGGCAGGAGACGATATAAAGGGAAGTACGTTTACAATCTCAAACGTCGGAACGTTTGGAAGCGTGATGGGCACACCAATTATAAACCAGCCCGAAGTTGCCATTTTGGCTTTAGGCATAATTAAAAAGCGTCCTGAAGTTATCGAAACTGGAAAAGGTGATGAAATTGCTATACGAAGTATGATGTATCTCTCATTGTCTTTTGACCATCGCGTTGTAGACGGTTTCCTTGGTGGAAGTTTTGTGCGAAGAGTTGCGGATTATTTTGAACAATTTGATACGAATAGAAAAATATAATTAACTGTCATTCCGAGCATAGCGAGGCAATCTGTTCAATAAGATTGCCGCGTCCTACGTCTTCGCAATGACAACTTAAATAATTAAATATGTCTTACAACATATCCATTCAAAAAGTAGAAAAATCAAAAGTTGAAAACATCGATTTCAATAACATACCACTAGGAACTGTATTCACCGATCACATATTCATTTGTGATTATGAAAATGGTGAGTGGACCAACCCAAGAATTCAACCTATGGGATTAATTCCGACACATCCAGCAGCTATGGCTTTGCATTACGGACAGGCTATTTTTGAGGGTATGAAAGCAACGGTTGATGCTGAAGGTAATCCGATGCTTTTTAGGGCAGATGAAAATGCAAAACGTATGAACTTTAGTGCAGACCGTATGGGAATGCCAAATATATCTAGTGATTTATT
>JASBSA010000126.1 GCA_030149175.1 Winogradskyella sp.
GTTTTACCTATGGCGATGAGTTTTATTTGCATGTTCAAATTTACGATTTACAAATCATGATTTACGAGAAGAACTTAGAAATTGTCAATCTAAAATCGTAAATCCAAAATCGTATATCGCATATCGTAAATCAATTTCCTATTTTTACACTAAATAAAGTACCTCATGATTTCAAAAGAACAATTCCAAACAGAAATAAATTTAATCATAGCCAATGCCATTAGAGAAGATGTAGGAGATGGTGACCATAGCTCGTTGGCTTGTATACCAGCTTCTGCTAATGGAAAAGCTAAGCTTTTAGTGAAAGATAACGGTATTATTGCTGGTATTGACTTTGCTAAGCAAGTGTTTGCTTATGTTGATAAAGATATGAAAGTTGAGACGCTTATTGAAGACGGAAGCAAGGTGAAGTATGGTGATATTGCATTTTATGTAGAAGGGTCTTCCCAATCTATTCTTAAAGCAGAACGTTTGGTGCTCAATGCTATGCAACGTATGAGTGCTATTGCAACCAAAACTAGGAAGTTTGTGGATTTGTTGGAAGGTACAGGCACTAAAATTTTAGATACACGAAAAACAACTCCGGGAATTAGAGCGCTTGAAAAATGGGCTGTAAAGATTGGAGGCGGTGAAAATCATAGATTTGCTTTGTATGATATGATTATGTTGAAGGATAACCATATCGATTTTGCTGGAGGTGTGACTAAAGCCATTGAAAAGACAAAACGATACCTTAAGGATACCAATAGAGACCTAAAAATCATTGTTGAGGCACGAGACCTTGAAGAAATTAAAGAGATTTTAGACTGTGGTGGAGTGTACCGTATTCTTATAGATAACTTTAATTACGAAGATACCAGAAAAGCAGTAAAACTTATAGGTAATCAGTGTTTGACGGAATCCTCTGGTGGTATTAATGAAAAGACGGTAAGACATTATGCCGAATGTGGTGTGGATTATATTTCGTCTGGAGCCTTAACACATTCCGTTTACAACATGGATTTAAGCCTAAAGGCGGTTTGATTTAGTTTTCAGTAAGCAGTAAGCAGTAAGCAGTATATCGTAAATCTAAAAGTCTAAAAGTCTAACAATCTAAGAGCTTAAAAAAATTTATGACTAAACATATAGAAGATAAACTAGATAAAATTCCTGTAATTAACTTAGTGTTTCGCTTTTTTAAGCAAATTAGATTACCAGGTTTTGAGGGTTTATCTATCTACGATTTGTTAGAGCTCTATGTTATGGGCATCGTAAAAGGAGCTTTAACCACCAGAGCTAGTGCCATTGCTTTTAGCTTCTTTACGGCTATTTTTCCTTTTCTATTATTCGTCATTATTGTAATGCCTTATATACCTATAGATGGGTTTCAGGTAGAGTTTGAACGCTTTCTAAACGATTTTTTACCACCACAAACATCAGAGTTTTTCTTTGCGAATATTTTTGAAAATATAAGTGGAGGCTCAGGTGCAGGATTACTGTCTTCAGTGTTTTTATTATCCATGCTATTAATGGCTAATGGAGTCAATGCAGTGTTTTCTGGTTTCGAAAATTCGTATCACGAGCAATTGACGCGGAATGTGTTTCAGCAATATTTATATGCGCTTGGAGTGGCTTTAATTCTGGCGTTTCTGGTACTTTTAACCGTAGCAGTCTTTGGGTATTTTCAAATCTATGTTTTGAGTCCAATTTACGAGAGTTTTAGTGGCGAGGTATTGGGCGATAACAGCAAAGGTGTTGGTTGGATTATCTTTGCCAAATATATGTTCTTCGTTTTCATGGTTTATTTAGCGACTGCAACTTTGTATTATTTTGGAACTAAAGAAGGGAGACATACGCGTTTTTTCTCTGTAGGTGCATTATTAACAACCTTGCTTATAATCCTTACCTCGTATTTGTTTGGTGTTTATATTGACAATTTTTCGCAATACAACAAACTTTATGGCTCTATTGGTGCACTTTTGATTTTATTATTATACTTATGGTTGAACTCAAATATTTTGCTCTTGGGCTATGAGTTAAATGCATCGTTAAGATTATTGAGAAAGATGAATAATAATAAATCTAATTAAAACTGCTCTTAAGAGTACAATTGATGACTTACTTTTTAGACGTCATACTACCAATACCACTTCAAAAAGCTTTTACCTATCATATAACTGAGGCCGAAGCAAAATTCCTAAAACCAGGAATGCGTGTAGCTGTGCCTTTTGGTAAAAGTAAAATTTATACAGCATTAGCTTATGCTATTCATAAAAACGCACCTATAGCATATGAAGCAAAAACAATTCATCAAATTTTAGATGAAGAGCCTGTTGTAACCCAATTACAATTAAAGCATTGGGAGTGGATTGCTAAATATTACATGTGCAGTCTTGGTGAGGTAATGCGAGCAGCAATGCCAAATGCTTTTATTATAGAGAGTGAGACTATTCTCATTAAGAATGAAAATGCAGAAGTGTCTGAGGCTAATCTTGAAGATGACGAGTTTTTAATCTACGAAGCCTTGCAATATCAATCATCACTGAAGATTGAAGATGTCGTTTCTATTTTAGATCGAAAACGAATTCTTCCTGTTGTAAATCGTTTGGTAGAAAAAGGAGTACTGCAATTACAAGAAGAACTTTACGAAAAGTACAAACCAAAGTTGGTACGCTACGTAAAGCTTCATCATGAGCATAAATCTGAAGAAAAACTTAAAGAACTATTAGATACACTTAATAAAAATGCAACAAAACAACGCGAGGTTATTTTAACCTTGTTTACACTCGAAGCTTCAGAACAAAAGCCTATAAAAGTTTCAGAATTGAGTGAACGTAGTGGAGCGTCTTCAACTATCATTAAAGCACTAATAGATAAATCTATTTTAGAGGAATACTACATTCAAACAGATAGAGTTCAGTTTGAGGGTGAAGGAGATGAGCAAACTAAACAATTAAGTGATGCGCAAACCAAAGCGTTTGAGGATATTAAAAGAGCTTTCGATACCAAACCAGTAACACTTTTACATGGCGTAACATCATCTGGTAAAACGGAGATTTACGTAAAACTCATAGAAGAACAGCTTAACTTAGGAAAACAAGTTTTGTATTTGCTTCCAGAAATTGCACTAACAACCCAATTGGTGCAACGGCTTCAGGATTATTTTGGAGAAAAGGTTGCGGTTTTTCATAGCAGGTATTCTAGTAACGAGCGTGTTGAGGTCTGGCAAAATCTTAAGAACAATTTAGAAAAAGCACAATTGGTAATCGGAGCGCGTTCGGCTTTATTGTTGCCGTTTTCTAGTTTAGGTTTAATCATAGTTGATGAAGAACATGAGCAATCCTACAAACAATTCGATCCAGCACCGCGTTATCATGCCAGAGATGCAGCAATAGTATTAGCAAATATCCATAAAGCTAAAACCCTTTTGGGATCGGCCACACCAAGTTTAGAAAGCTATTTTAATGCTAGTCAAGATAAATATGGTTTTGTGGAGTTAAAAACACGTTTTAATAATGTGCTTATGCCAGATATTGAGCTGGTAGATTTAGCCGATAAGTACAAACGCAAACGTATGAAAGGGCACTTTTCAGATCGATTGATAGAAGAGATGACAGAAACTTTAGATGAAGGTTTTCAAATCATATTATTTCAAAATAGAAGAGGGTTTTCACCTATTGTAGAATGTACAACTTGTGGTAATTCGCCACAATGCCCTAACTGCGATGTGAGTTTAACTTATCATCAATACAGAGATCAACTACGTTGTCATTATTGTGGATACAATACGGTTATGCTTAAAGCCTGTGAGGCTTGCGGAAATGCAACCTTAGATACAAAGGGTTTTGGTACAGAACAGATAGAAGAAGAGGTAAAAGTACTTTTCCCTGAAAAGAAAGTAGCCAGAATGGATTTAGATACAACAAGAGGAAAACATGGGTTTGAAAAAATTATCACAAAGTTTGAGCAACGAGAGATCGATATTTTGGTTGGGACACAAATGCTTACTAAGGGATTGGATTTTAGACATGTAAAATTGGTAGGTATCATGAATGCTGATAACTTGCTCAACTTCCCAGATTTTAGAGCGCATGAGCGTAGTTATCAATTGATGACACAAGTGTCAGGAAGGGCAGGACGAACAGATATAAGAGGTAAGGTACTAATTCAAACCTATAACCCACATCATAATATTTTGCAACAAGTGTCTACAAACGCTTATAAGGAAATGTTTTCAGAGCAAATGAATGATCGGTACAATTTTAAATATCCGCCAATTTATCGTTTAATTAAAATCACGTTAAGGCACAAGGACTACAACAGAGTTAATCTAGCAGCAGATTGGTATGCGAAATCTTTACGACAAGTGTTTAAGATAAATGTTTTAGGGCCAGAATTTCCGCCAATTTCTAGAATACGGAATTTATTTAATAAAAATATCTTAATAAAAATTCCGCAAAATCAATCGCTCTCTAAAACCAAAGACGCTATTATGAAAATAGATAACAGTTTTAATGCCGTTAAGGATTTTAGGTCTGTGAGAGTAGTGCTGAATGTGGATAATTATTAAAACAAAAAATCCCAACATTACTGCTGGGATTTTTTATATCCATGTGTATTGAGATGTTCTGAAAAAAGGGTAGTGATTCTACATATTATTCAAAGCATCTACTAATTGTGTTTTCTTATTTCGACTCAAAGGAATCTCATAAGCACCTACTTCAACATTCTTACTGTTAAAGCGATCAATTTTATCTAAATTCACAATATAAGATTTGTGGATTCTCAAAAATTT
>JASBSA010000012.1 GCA_030149175.1 Winogradskyella sp.
TTTTTTAACTAATTTAGAAGCGTTAAAAATAAGAAACGTTTTGACAAAAGACCAACTTTACAAGGAATTAAATTATGTGAATCACTCTCGTGAAAAGCGATTATATTATGCTAACTTAGTTTTAGGCCAACCTGAACTTGTAAAACCACTAATAGAAATTTTATTTGATGTTGATGATAAAATTTCGTGCAGAGCCGCTTGGGTATTTGAGTTTATGTGTGGCGAAAACCTTGAAGCTATTATACCTCATCTGGATATATTTACACAAAACGTTTCCAGAGTACATCTAGATCCTGCGGTACGACCTATGGCAAAAATCTGTGAATATCTAACAACTGCTTACTACGGAAATTCTGATACCAAAATAAAACAGCATCTCAGCGAATCACACAAAGAAAAAATCATTGAGGCTTGTTTTGATTGGATGATTAACGATGAAAAAATTGCACCCAAAGCATACTCTATGAATTCGCTATACCTATTGGGTACAGAGTATGATTGGATTCACCCAGAACTTGCCATAATTCTAGAACGTGATTTTCAGATGCAAAGTTCAGGATTTAAGGCTAGGGCAAGGCATATTCTGAAAAGAATAAATTCGAAAAAATAAATTATCCAGTCTCTAAAACTTCTTGCGTCGTGCTTTCGTGCTTCAGGCTAACTTTGTTATCTTTGATGCTTCTTAAAAACCAACTTAAATGGCACTTACAGCACTTAGCGCAATTTCACCAATAGATGGAAGATACAGATCTAAAGTAGAGGCTTTAGGTAATTATTTTTCTGAAGAAGCTTTAATAAAGTATCGTGTTTTAGTAGAGATTGAATACTTCATAGCACTTTGTGAATTGCCTTTACCGCAACTAGAATCCGTTTCAACAACTGTTTTTGATGATTTAAGAGCTATCTACAAAAACTTCACTCCTGTTGATGCTGCTGCCATAAAAGAGATTGAAAAAGTAACTAACCACGATGTAAAGGCGGTTGAATATTTTATAAAAGAACAGTTTGATGCCCTTGGTTTATCTGACCATAAAGAATTTATTCATTTTGGGCTAACGTCTCAAGATATTAATAACACTGCTATTCCGCTGAGTATTAAGGAAGCCATGAACGATGTATATGTTCCTGAATACAATACACTTCTTAATAAAATTGAAGAATTAGCTGAAGAATGGAAAGACGTACCAATGTTGGCCAGAACACATGGTCAGCCTGCATCGCCTACTCGATTAGGTAAAGAAATTGATGTTTTTGCAGCAAGATTAAAAGAACAGTTCAATCTTTTAAACGACTTACCTAGTGCAGCTAAATTTGGAGGAGCGACTGGCAATTTTAATGCACACAAGGTTGCTTATCCTAATATTGACTGGAAAGCTTTTGGAACGTCGTTCGTACAAGAAAAACTAGGTTTGCAACATTCTTTTCCGACGACTCAGATTGAGCATTATGACCATATGGCTGCGTTGTTTGATGCCTTAAAGCGCATCAATACCATTATTATAGATTTAGATAGAGACATTTGGACATATGTATCTATGGATTACTTTAAACAAAAGATTAAAAAAGGGGAAGTTGGTAGTTCGGCTATGCCACATAAAGTAAATCCGATTGATTTTGAAAATAGTGAGGGCAACTTAGGTATTGCCAATGCTATTTTTGAACATCTTGCGGCAAAGCTACCAATATCTAGAATGCAGCGCGATCTAACAGACAGTACTGTTCTAAGAAATGCTGGTGTACCATTTGGACATACTATAATTGGTTTTAAATCGACTCTAAAAGGGTTGGGTAAATTGCTACTAAACGTTTCTAAGTTTGAACAGGACTTGGAAAACAACTGGGCTGTTGTTGCCGAAGCCATACAGACTATTCTTCGTCGTGAAGGCTATCCAAACCCTTATGAAGCTTTAAAAGGATTAACAAGGACCAACGAAGCTATTACAAAAGCATCTATTTCAGATTTTATTGATACTTTAGAGGTTTCTGATATTATAAAAGCTGAATTAAAAGCAATATCTCCAAGCAACTATACTGGTATATAAAATGAGATTTTTCCCTTTGAACAAAAATTCTATAGCGCTGCTAATTGTAGCTATAATTGCTTTTGGCTTTTTTGCTGCTGGAATGTTTGAGGTGTTGGACTATTTTATTATCAAAGCCTTATTATTTATACTTTTTGGAGGTTTACTAATTGTTGCATTTTGGCATGCTCTAAAGAATGACACTAAAAAAAAATCGCCCTAAAGACAAACTTCAGGACGATTCTCATTAACATTTTAAATACTTGTCAGTTTATTTAAAAAAGTCTGTTATACCTTTAAGATTTGCGTTTTCAAAATCCATATCCTTTAAAACAGATTGAAGAGACATTAATTTGCCTGCGTTCATATCATCTCCAAGCACTCTCGCCACTATAAAGCCTTTGTCTTTTGCATTTCCAAAAAGAATAAGCTCGTCAACATTGTCTACCTCGCCTATAAACTTTACCATAAAACGACCATCTGTACTGTTGCCGCCTCTCATTAGCTCTTCATATTTTGGATTTTTTAGAATGGCCTTAACTTTTGCAAGTTCTAGCTCATACTCCTCTATATTTTTGGCATCTATTCTATAAGCTAAAACATTGAGCTTATCTATAGACTCGTAAGCTTCCTCTTGTTCTCTAGTAAGTTTAACCTCTTCTAAATTTAGCAAACTAACTGGCGCATCTACAGAAAAGAAACCTGTTTTGGGCTCACTATCTACAAAATACGTTTGCAACGTTGGCTCTTGGTTGCAGCTTGTGTAAGCTACAACCAAAAACAACATTACTATTAATTTTTTGATTGATTGTATCATAATATATTACTCTTTACCTTTTTTGCCTGCCTTTTTTAACTGATTACCACCTGGAATATCCATTTGGCTAGATAATTTGGAAATCTGTCTCAAATCTATATCACCAGTTAAGGTTAAAAGAACAGTTTCTATCTCACGTTTTTTACCGTTAATTTCAATCTCACCATCGGTGATCTCTTTAAGACCTGTAATGAACATCAAAAATTCCTTTACATGGTTTTCATCTTTTCCTTCCCTAACATAAAACTTTACGGTTTGGTCTCCATCTTTAATTCTCATCAACTCTTCTAGATCTGATGATTTTAGATACTTATCAACAGTACCTTGTATATCAGTTGAGATTTTTTCATCTCCTGTAGTAAACACTTTAAACCCTGTAACGTTCTTTGCCATTTGCACATATTCTTTCATCTCGGGATCGTCAATATCTACACCTATTGTTGCTATCATCTTAAACATTTTTTGGTTTAAAATAATTGACGTTACACCTTCTACATCTTCAAACTTGTCAAAAACACTTTGACTAAAAGAAGTCATTGATGTAAACAAAACTGCAATAATTAAAATTACTTTTTTACCCATGGTATTTAATTTATTTTTCTTGTTTTTGTGAATCTCCGTTTTCATAATTTCTTGTTTTTATTTTAAAATTTAATTCTTTAATAATTTGTTTGTTGCCTCACTAAATTCAGTAATGTAACTTGCTGTCTCAAAACCTGCATTAAGATTTTCTGAAGCCGTATTTAAGACATTTAAGCTTGCTGTTCCTTCGTTAAACTTATCAGAAAGTAGCGCTAAGGCTGCCTTAGCCTCTAAATACATTTTCTGTTCTTCTGGAGTATAATCTGCTAAAGTTTTAGGACCATTATTCCAAGTTGGGACGAAAATGCTAAACATCAAGGCAATAATTGCTGCGACAGAAATCCATTGATACAATTTTGTTCTCTTAGGTTTTAATGGAACGTCTTTGGTATACTGCTCTTGCTGTGCTTGAGAAAAGTATGTAAACATTGGTATATAATGTTCTAAATGCGGTGCAACATTATCACTTGCAAAGTAATCTCTTAGCTTAGCTTCTTCTGCTAAAGTTGTTTCTGCATTATTATACTTTTCTATTAGTTTTTCTATATTATTTAATACCATGTTGATGTGTATTAGTTAATTTTTCTCTTATTGTTTTTCTTGCTCTCGATAGATTGACACGCACTGCGGTCTCATTCATATCTAACATTTTGGCTATCTCTTCATAATCATACTGCTCAACATCTCTTAGTTGTACAATTATTTTTTGTTGTTCGGGCAAATCTTCCATTATTCGAGACACCCAGTTGACACTATCTTTGGCTTCAACTTGTTTTTGTAATGACGAATTGTTATCCGTATAATTACTATGAACAATTTTTAAATTTTGTGCTTGCTTAGATTTTAGCCTGTCCAAACAAAAATTCTTTGTCATTGTCATAGAGAAAGCTTCAACATTATTATAATTTTCTATCTTCTCTTTGTTTTTCCATAATTTCAGCAGTATTTCTTGTGTGGCATCTTCAGCTTCTTCTCGCGAAACCAATAAACGTTTGGCTAAACGAAATACTTTATCCTTAAATGGCATTACTAAGCTTACAAAATCTGCCTGCTTCATTACTTTTTTGATTGGTGGTTTCCTAAGTTATGCTTAGGATAAAAAAGGTGTTTTTATAGACCTTCAACATTACGACGATATACATTACAATTTGTTACAAAGTTTTTTTATTTATAATAATGTAAGTAAATTTAGAGTTTCACGTACAAAAAACATCCTATGATTAAAAGAAAAACTATGAGAAAGATTAAACAAATTCTTCTGAGCTGCTTGGTACTTACTACAATTACAGGTTGTTTTGATGATTTAGACGACGGTATAGCATCTAATTCTGATATTAAAGATTTTGTTTGGAAGGCCATGAACAGTTATTACCTCTATAATGATAATGTACCTGATTTATCTAACGATAGGTTTGGTATAAACGGTATAGATGATCGCTACGATAAAACGGAAGAATATCAAGAATATCTTGATAATTTTGATTCTCCTGAGGACTTATTTGCTACTTTAAAATTTGACCCTTTAGATCCATTTAGTGTTATTGTACCTAACTTTTACGATGTATTAAATCTTCAGCAAGGTATATCACTAAGTAATGGTATGGAATACAGGCTCTACTTTATTCCTGGAAGTCAAACAGAAGTATTCGGTGTAATTACATTAGTGCTTCGGAATAGTGTTGCTGAAGATCTAGGGCTATTTAGAGGTCAAATTTTTAGAGCGATAGACGGTACTAACCTAAACGCCGACAACATTAATGAGTTATTATCACAAGACACTTACACCATTAATTTTGGAGCATATCTAGATAATGGCACAGAAGAGACAGATGATGATGATGTAATACTAACAGGAAATAGTGTAAGTATCAGTAAGGTAGAATATGTAGAGAACCCTATACATGAGGCTTTGGTTTTAACCTTACCAAATGCCAATGTAGCCTATTTAATGTACAATGGTTTTACAAGTAATTTCGATAATACCCTGAATGATGTTTTTAGTCAGTTTCAGGCTAATAATGCTAATGAGTTAGTTTTAGATTTAAGGTATAATGGTGGTGGTTCTATTCAGTCGGCATTACATTTAGCAAGTATGATTACTGGTCAATTTAATGGTCAAATATTTTCAAAACTAGTATATAACGATAATCAACAATTTCAAAATAGAAATTACAACTTCACTAATACTCTAGAACAAGGAGGAGTAATCAACAGTCTAAACTTAAATAGAGTATATGTTCTGACAACATCTAGATCAGCTTCAGCAAGTGAATTGATTATTAACAGCCTAAGACCATATATTGAGGTTATCCACATAGGTGATAACACCTCTGGGAAAACACAATCCAATAGACTTGTATTTGATTCACCAGACTTTAATAACAATGTGGTTACCGCAAGTCACACCTATGCGTTAATACCTTTGACTGCAAATTCTACTAATATAAATGATGAGTTAGTACCTGCTAATGGTTTAACACCAGATATTACAATAATAGAATCTCCTTTTAATTTAGGTTCTATAGGTTCTATATTTGAACCTTTATTATCAACTGCACTATCTGAAATATCAAATTCGGGTCGTTCAATACCTAATGGCAGTGAAGTTGGTAGCACTATTAGAGAGCTAAGAATTCCAAACCAAGACTCACCTATTGAAAGTTTAATGTTTGAAGATTAAATAAAAAAGCCGCTCAATGAGCGGCTTTTCATTTTTTATAATTTTAAATTAAATCCAAAATTAAAACCCCTTCCTCTAGTTTCAAATCCAAAAAGCTCTTGATATTCTTCATTAAATATGTTGGTTACATTAGCAAATAGGGTCATCTTATCCTTGCAAACTTTATGACTTACATAAAAATCTGTAATAATAAATGGCTCTAGATTTACTGTTACATTCTCAAAAGTAGTATTATCAAAGAAAATGTCATTTCTATCATCATTAAACTGATACGACAATCCTAAAGTTGTCTTGTCGCATAATTGATAATCGACTCTTGCATTAATCTTTAATTCTGGAATACGCAAACCTAAGTCTTCATTTACAACCGTGTAAGTAACATTTGTATTGAGATTTAAATTATTAACCGCAGATACGTTGGTCACAAATTCTAAACCATTTGCATTAAAGGATTCTTCGATATTTTTATACTGAAAAACAAAACCACCTATATCAACAAAGTCAATAAAATTATCCTCATTTCTATTAAAATAAACCAAACTTAAAGTTGCTTTATCTTTTAAGTGTAACTCAGCTCCAATCTCGAACGTATCATTTTCTTCCGGCTCTAAATCAGCATTACCAAAACTTGGCTCAAATAATTGATAAAGTGAAGGTGTAATAAATGCCGTACTATAGCTTACCATGCCTTTTATGTAACCAAAATCAAGTTTTTCCTTAAAAGAGGGATTTAAACTGTATACCAAATGGCTACCGTATTCGCTATGGTTATTTAAACGGATTCCAGCATTTATATTTAGTCCAAAATCTGAGATATAAACCACATTAGCATAAGGGTCTGTGATTGTAAATTGTGCATTATTAGGATTTATAGCTTGGCTAAAATCCGTTTCTCCAAAAGGAATAGTAAAGCTTTGCATCTGATTATCCTGATAATTCAACCCTATTACGGTATAAAATTTATCATCAAAACTATAACGGTTGAACGCATCTAGTACAATACTTTGCGCATTAAATTTAGAAGGGAAATCAGACTCAATCTCTCTTTCAACGTTATTATAGGCAGCATTTAATACTACATTTCCATTATTGTACTTGTACTCTGGTGACAACCCTATTCTATATTGGTTAGACTTAGTCACATTATCAGCATCCATCATACCAAAACTATCATCAAAATCAGCATCATAATTATCAAAACTTGTATATGTTTTTACACTAAACTCATTATTAAAATTATAACTTAGTTTTAGGTTTCCATTATTACTTTTAAACTTATCTGACTCGGTTGTATTTTCGATTGCTGATAAACCATCGGTAGATTGCAGACCAAAACTTGCCAAATAGCTCAGCTTATCAACAGTCCCGTTAACGGAAATACTGTTTCTAAAATCCTCTAAAGCATAACTTTTATCTTCTGAAGATCTGTTAGTTCCCAGCGTACTTCTTAGATTGATATTGACTTTCTTTTTTGAAACTTCTTTTAATTTAATATTGATAACAGCAGTTGCCGCACCTGTACCATAAAGTGTACTCGAGGCACCCTTCAAAATTTCGATAGAATCGATTTGATCTGCATTGAGAAAACGCAAATCATAGTCGTTTGCAATTTGTGAAGGATCTGTAACTTGTATACCATCAATCATAATTAAAACTTGGCGATTTCTGCCTCCTCTTACAAAATAACTAAGGTTTTGACCTGCATTACTTCGAACTCCGTTAATTTCTACACCAACCGTTCTACCTATAATTTCTGCAACTGATTGCCCTTGTAGTTTTTCTAATGTTTTAGAGGTGATTTTAGTAATGACTTTTCCAGAATTTTCACGTTTTAATGCAAACCGTGAGTCGGATACTACAACTTCATCAAGTTGCTCAACTTTTACTGAATCTTGCTCAATTTGTGCAGATCCAATAGATAACATACCCATACAGAGCATGCTACAAAACAATTTTGTTTTGTTCATTTTGTACATTAATTGTTCGAGAGAACATACAGCGATACAGAGAAAGGACATAAAAAAAGACCCAAATCTCAATTACCGAGTAAACTTTTATCCCGAAAGTTTGACTTCTTTGTTGAAATTGGCAGGTCTCCTGACTTGCGTCTTGTTGTTGGTCTTCCCAGAAAAAATTCCAGTGACATTGAAGGTAACAACAAGCTTTGTAGC
>JASBSA010000146.1 GCA_030149175.1 Winogradskyella sp.
GACACGTGGCCCAATCGTTGCAGCAATCTTAGAAAAAGACAACGCTGTTGAAGATTTTAGAACTTTAATTGGTGCTACAAATCCTGCGGATGCTGCAGAAGGTACTATCCGTAAGTTATATGCAGCTTCTATTGGTGAAAATGCCGTACATGGTAGTGATAGTGATGAAAACGCTGCTATTGAAGGTGCGTTCCATTTCTCTGGTAGAGAGATGTTCTAAGAACAGAAACTTTATATAATATTGAAAAGACCATCTGTAAGGATGGTCTTTTTTTGTTTTAAAAGGGAGAAATAAGTTGATTATTTATGACCCCAATTATAGGTAATTTTAATTTTTGTCATCCTTTTTAGGTCTATCACCTGAACCTATGCCTTGTTGTTTGACACGTTCATCTATTTGTCTCTGTTCTCTTCTTCGTTGTTCTTCGATTCTGCGTAACTCCTCTTGTCTACGTCTTTCTTCTTGCCTTCTTCTTTCTTCAGCTGCTCGTTTTTCTCTTTCTTGATCACTCATAATATTTAAACTTTTAGATTAATAAACAATATCAATAATACAATACCAGCTGATAAAGTTAGAAAAGAAAGTATATTGAACCATTTAGTTAGAAAGTCAGATATGTTTTGATATCTGTCAATCAATTTTTGATTTCCTTTCACCTCTTTTTTTTCTAATTTATAAATTTCATTTTTAGTCCCTTTGATGTCATATTTATTTGCTAAGTACCCTGTTACTTGAGATAAAAGGTTTATTATAAGGGCTAAGGAAAAAAACAACCAAGATAGTTTTAAAAAGTCTTTATTGATGCACTCATCTTGAAAGTTTTTAAAAAGGTTTAATGCTAAAACGAGTCCACCACTAGAGAGAGATATAATCAAAATGTCAAATCTCTCTAAAGCATATTTCACACGACCTTCTGCTTTTGTAAGATAATCCTTCAGGTCAGATAGATGATCTTTATCAACTTTACTCATTATTTTTTAATAATCTTACTAGCACTAAAAGTAATATATTTAGGTCTATCATGTTATGATTTCTCAAATATACCTTAAAAATCAACACTTTACATATGTAACTTTACGTATTTTTCAACGTTAATCCACTTTCTTCTTCGCCACAAACGTCCCATTAGGTTGTATAAACTTAATTTGGTCTATTTTGCCATCGGTTTCCACAAACTCTATTTTAAAACCTTCTAAGACCTTAAAATTAAACTTGTGCAGTGCTGTTGGTATCAACTCGTATTCTGGCTGTCCTGGTACAAACACATAGAGCACGTTTTCGTCTTTAATATAGGCTTTAACTTCCGTGCCCATTAAATCGTAACTACCAACATATTGCTCTAAGGTTTTGGCATCTACATCTAAAGTGTTTGGTGTTCGCTTAAAGGCAATAGCATCTGTCATTGGTTCCAAATCAGCTTTAAGAAAATCTATATCACCTGTGGTGTTTGTGGTAAAGGTCACTTTTAAAGCATTGCCTATTTGTGTGGTATCTGCTTTGCCTTCAGCATAATCTATAAGCTCAAAGGTGTCGTAGTGGTGATGGTGTATGTATACTTTTTCGCCATCGAGTGTGGCAAACAAACTATCGTTTTCTACAACAATGTCAAATTTACCATAGCCTTTATTTTCATAAGTACCTGTATAGTCCATTTTGGTATGCGATGGTTTTGTGCCTTTTACATTACCAGAGTCGTCCAAGTCTTCGGTTTCTTTCATAGCTTTTAAGGCTTTTTCAAGCTCTTCCTTGTGCTGTTTTGCCCATTCGGTTTTGTTAACTCCAAGCATGTGGTCAGCAGCTATATTTCTAATAAGTTTTGGCACTGCAGAGCCATTTTGGTTAGAGAGTACCACAATGCCTAAGCTGTCGGTTGGGTACAATGCAACATTGGCAGAAAAACCATCAATATTACCACCATGCTCTACCATGTAATGCCCTTTGTAGGAATGTAAAAACCAACCATAGCCGTAATTGGAAAATTGTACATCTGGCATCTCGTCACTTGGAAAACCACCAGAGACCACCATCTGAGAACTCATAGCTTCTTTTACATAAGCTTCTGGTATTACCTGAGTGTCTCCATATTTACCTTTATTGATCCAAGCCATCATCCACTTGCTCATGTCAGTAACGCTACTGTTAATACTGCCTGCTGGTGACATGCCTGCAATATCGTAGTAGTCCATTTTTTTAATGTTTCGGTCGTCATCTAATCGGTAGCCAATGGCTGTATTTGTACCGTTTTTCATACCATCAATCATAGTTTTGGAACGGTTCATGCCTAAGGGTTTAAAGAATTTGTCTTCTATATTCTTCTCCCAGCTTTCGCCTGTAATTCTTTCGGTAATAACACCTTGTAATAAAAAAGCAAAGTTATTGTAGTACCATTGTTGGCGAACACCAGTAAAAGGTTCGTGGTATTGCATACGTGCTACTAAGGAATCTTTATCGTGCGATGGGAAAAAGTACCAAGCACCATCATGTCTTGGTAAGCCTGTGCTATGGCGCATTAAGTCTTTAATGATGATGTTGTTGTTCATCTCATCATTGTAGAATCTTAAGTCTGGCACATACTTTAGCGGACTATCATCCAAGGATAATTTTTCGTCTTCTTGTAAAATGCCTAGTAGTGCAGAGGTAAAAGCTTTTGTAGAAGAACCAATGGCAAATAATGTATTGGCATCTGCAGGCACTTTATTCTCATAGTCTGCATAGCCAAAACCTTTTGCGTAAATGATTTTGTCTCCTTCTACAATGGCAACTGCAAAACCAGGTGCTTTTGTGGATTCTAATACGGAATTGAATTCTTTTTCAATGCCTTTGAGACGTTTGTCGGTTTGTGCAGTGGTAAAGGATAGGAATGTGATTAGGGCAGCGAAGAGAAATCTGATTTTCATTTTTTTGGTTGGTTTTGTTGTTAACTATTTAGTTAGTAGTAAAACTGTATCCTAAGTTACTGATTTTTTAGAGGAATTTTCAGAAAACTACAATTCATCATTAAAAAGTGACAATTCGGTAAAACTTCTTTTTAAAAGCTGGTGTTTCAATGGATATTTGTACCATAATCTTAAAAATCAATCAAAGTATTATGAACACACTAGTAAAAATCGCAGTCGCTATCATTATAAGCATCATGTCTACCAACATATACGCACAGGAAACTTTTAAATTGACGATACAGGTTGAGAATGCTGATAGCAACGATGGTCAAATGTTTGTGTCGGTATACAATAAGGAGGCAAACTTTTTGAACACATCCTATAAAGGTGTAAAGTCCAAAATTACAAATAACGGTTGTGTTGTCACTTTTGAAGGTTTACCAGAAGGAACCTATGCGGTTTCTATTTTTCATGATGAAAACGATAATGGAACATTAGATAGCAACTTTGTAGGCATACCTAAAGAAGATTACGGTTGCTCTAATGATGCTAGAGGATTTATGGGTCCACCAAAATGGGAAGATGCCAAATTTGATTTAAAAACAGATAAAACAATAACTATAAAACTTTAATTATGAAGACTATATTATTTATCGCATTATTTACTATCACAGGACTAACACATGCGCAAACTAACTTTGAAAAAGGAATGACCAAGGCTTTTGAACTTTGGGAAGAAGGTAAATGGGATGATGCTGAAAATATGTTTGAACGTATTGCCAAAGCTGAAGAAGACGAATGGCTTCCTAACTACTACATTGCGCAAATGAACAGTCTAAAAAGCTGGA
>JASBSA010000024.1 GCA_030149175.1 Winogradskyella sp.
ACATAATATTTTACTGGCAATCTGCACAAATTTTTGTAATTTTGCATGTTTTTTACTCTTAATTTACAAAAGCAGAAGATTTATGAAAGATAAACGAATATTGTATGTGTCCTCGGAAGTAGTTCCATATTTACCAGAAACTGAGATTTCTTCAATGTCCTTTGAAGCTCCTAGAATGGTAAACAAACAAGGAGGGCAAATACGAATATTTATGCCACGCTTTGGTAATATTAATGAGAGGAGACACCAGTTACATGAGGTTATTAGACTCTCTGGGATTAACTTGGTGATCAATGATTTAGACATGCCACTGATTATAAAGGTTGCCTCAATACCAAAAGAACGTATTCAGGTATACTTCATTGATAATGAGGAATACTTTAAAAGAAAAGCAACTTTAACCGATGAGGATGGAAAACTTTTTCCAGACAATGACGAACGTGCTATTTTCTTTGCAAAAGGCGTTATAGAAACAGTTAAAAAATTAAACTGGGCTCCAGATGTTATCCATGTAAATGGGTGGTTAGCATCTTTATTGCCATTGTATCTTAAGGAGTTCTACAAAACCGAACCCCTTTTTACTGAAAGCAAAATTGTAACCTCCGTATACAATCAAAACTTTGATGGTACGTTAGATAAGGGAATGATTGACAAAATAAAGTTTGATGGCATAGACGAAGAAGCCATTAAACCACTGAAGAAACCAGATTATATCAATTTAATGAAGATAGCTATAGACAATTCTGACGCTATTATAAGAGGTTCTCAAGAATTGCCAAAAGAATTAGACAGTTATATCAACGAGTTAGAAAAACCTGTATTAGATTTTCATTCAATTGAAGAGTTTGCAGACCCATACAAAGAATTTTATAAAGAAACTGTATTAAAAGACAGTTAATTACACCTATGAAGAAGAACAAATTTGCCCTTAATATTTTTACACTCGTATTAATTATTTCAAGTTTTATAGCCTGTGATAGCGACTTTAACAATCTAGAGTCCGATGTGCTAAATAGTGGTGTGGCTACCAACTTTAATATTAAAAAAATAAGTGAAACAAATCCTGAATTCTCTGACGTCATAACCTACTCTCAAGCTTTAGGCCCTGTACAAACCAATAACAATGTGGGTTTAAGTACACTTGGCATCTATGACGATGTTTACGGTAGAGTTTCATCTAGTTTTGTAACTCAAGTCTCGTTGTCCACATATTCACCAACATTCTTGGGTGATGCAAATGAGTTAGAAATAGATTCTGTTGTTTTGACGCTTCCCTACTTTTCTACTATCACAGATATAGACGAGGAAAATAATATTACATATAGTGTAGATTCTATTTTTCCTGATAGTGACTCTTACAGCCCAATTAGATTGAGTATATATGAGAACAATTACTTCATAAGAGACTTTGACCCCATTGCAGACTTTAATGAAGCACAAAACTATTTCTCTAACAAAACCGCGTCACTTTCAGAAATAATAGCGCCTTTAGAAGGCTCAGAATTGATTTTTGTCGAAAACCCAACAAATGTAAATCACTTATCTATTAATCAATTAGGAAATATTAAAATTAATAATCAAGGATTTAAATTAACTTCTACTACAGAAGGAGATGATGGAGAAGACAACACTTCAACTATCTATGCTCCTCCAGGAATAAGACTAAAATTAGACCATGATTTTTGGCAAGATAAAATAATAGACAAAGAAGGCGATGCCGTGTTAAGCAACGCTAACAACTTTTTAGAGTATTTTAGAGGACTTTATTTTAAAGCTGAAGCAGTAAATAACACTGGAAGTCATATTATTCTAAACACAGGCTCAACAAACGCTAACATCACTATTTATTACACCACAACTACTATTGAAGAAGAGGATGGCGAAGACGTAATTACAGAAGAACAAGGAAGTTTTGCTTTAAATTTTGTTGGTAATAAAATTAACTTTTTTGATAACAATTTTAATATCACCATCCCGGACAGTGACCCTGACATTGGAGATGAAAGAATATACTTAAAGGGCGGGGAAGGTTCTATTGCAAAGATTAAACTTTTTAATGGTGATGACATCAATGACGGTGACAATACAATTTTTGATGATTGGAAAAACTTCTTTGTAGAAACCGATTCTGATGGTAATTTTGAAAGTATTAAACGTATAGTAAACGAAGCAAATTTGGTTTTTTACGTAGATCAAGACTACTTAAGCCAATCAACCTCTTATGGACCTGAAACAGAGCCAGACCGTCTTTATCTTTATGACTTAGATAACCAAACGCCTCTTACTGACTTTTATTTAGACGCTACCAATAGTAGCTTACCTTATTTTTCAAAGTTCAATCATCTTGGCCCTTTACAACGTGAAAATGACGAGTCAGATGAAAACGGAGTTAAATACAAATTTAGAATTACTGAACATATTAACAATCTCTTGCTTAACGACTCCACAAACGTGGAGCTTGGTTTAGCAGTTTCGTTAAATGTGAATTTAGAAGAGCTTATCCAACAAGAGGTTCAAACTAATAATGACTCAGATCTAAAAACCCCTATAAGTTCAGTCTTAACCCCAAGAGGTACAATCTTGCATGGTAACAATACGGGAAATCAAGATAAAAAAGTTTATCTTGAAATATATTATACAGAACCAAACAACTAAACAAATCATCCTATGTGTGGAATTGTCGGATATATTGGCCACAGAGAAGCCTATCCAATAGTCATTAAAGGACTTCAAAGACTAGAATATCGAGGCTATGATAGTGCTGGTATAGCTCTATACGATGGTACCGATATAAAACTTTCAAAAACCAAAGGAAAAGTTTCTGACCTAAAAGAAAGATTAGAGAATGAAATTTCAACCAATGGTACCCTAGGCATAGGCCATACGCGTTGGGCTACTCATGGTGTTCCTAATGATGTCAATTCACATCCTCACTATTCAAACTCTGGGGATTTAGTAATAATTCATAACGGAATTATTGAAAATTATGATGCTCTGAAAAAAGAGCTTATCAAGCGAGGGTATACTTTTAAATCCGACACTGATACTGAGGTACTAGTAAATCTTATTGAGGATGTAAAGAAAAACGAAAATATAAAGCTAGGAAAAGCAGTACAAATAGCTCTAAACCAAGTAGTAGGGGCATATGCTATTGCTGTTTTTGACAAGAATAAGCCTAATGAAATTGTTGTTGCTAAGCTCGGTAGTCCATTAGCAATTGGAATTGGTGATGATGAGTTTTTTATCGCAAGTGACGCTTCGCCATTTATAGAATTTACTAAAAATGCCATTTACCTAGAAGATGAACAAATGGCTATTATAAGAAGACACAAAGAAGTTAAGGTAAGAAAAATAAAGGGAGATTCACTTGTAGACCCTTATATCCAAGAACTCCAGTTAAATCTTGAGCAAATTGAAAAAGGTGGTTACGACCACTTTATGCTTAAAGAAATATACGAACAACCAGAAGCAATTTTAGACACCTTTAGAGGAAGACTGCTCAGTAATGAAGCTGTAATAAAACTAGCTGGTGTTGAAGATAACATGAAAAAATTCCTTGCAGCAGATAGAATAATTGTTGTTGCTTGTGGTACTTCTTGGCATGCAGGTCTCGTTGCAGAATATATTTTTGAAGACTTGGCAAGGATTCCTGTAGAGGTAGAATATGCTTCGGAATTTAGATATAGAAATCCGGTTATTACAGAAAAAGATATTGTAATAGCCATTTCGCAATCTGGTGAAACTGCTGATACTCTAGCGGCTATTAAATTAGCGAAATCGAAAGGAGCGTTTGTGTTTGGTGTTTGTAATGTTGTTGGTTCTTCAATCGCGAGAGAAACCGATGCTGGCGCCTATACACATGCTGGGCCAGAAATTGGTGTTGCTTCAACAAAAGCATTTACAACCCAAATTACTGTTTTAACACTGATAGCATTAAGATTGGCTAGAGCAAAAGGCACTATCTCGAGCTCAGAATTTAGACATCACCTCATTGAATTAGAAACCATCCCTAATAAAGTTAAAGAAGCTCTTGAATCTGATGGATATGTTCAAACTATATCAGATATTTACAAAGATGCTAAGAACTTCTTATATCTAGGACGTGGTTACAATTTCCCAGTAGCTTTAGAAGGTGCTTTAAAACTGAAAGAGATTTCTTATATACATGCTGAGGGCTATCCAGCAGCAGAAATGAAGCACGGCCCTATCGCCTTAATTGATGAACAAATGCCTGTTGTTGTTATCGCAACCAAAAAAGGTCATTACGAAAAAGTTGTAAGTAACATTCAGGAAATAAAATCCAGAAAAGGTAAAATCATTGGTATAGTTACCAAAGGTGATGTCAGTGTAAGAGAATTAGCTGACCACGTTATAGAGGTACCAGAAACCTTAGAATGTCTTACACCACTTTTAACTACTATTCCGCTACAATTGCTGTCATATCATATTGCGGTAATGTTAAATAAGAATGTGGATCAACCGCGTAATCTTGCAAAATCTGTTACTGTGGAATAGATTTTAACATAATTAAAACAAAAAAAAGCATCCTTTTAAAAAGACGCTTTTTTTTGTTTTAATTGATCATAAACTCTTTGGGTTACATCGATAAGTTCTTTATTACACCCTGAAGTATCAATAGTTTTATTATTATTAAATGGTTTTACGTTTGATAAATCAAAATCCATTTTCAACTCGTTTTGTAAATGAATAAGAACGTCTTTTGGATTGGACAGATAATCTTTATAGTCAATTAAAGTAATGGCCGAATCATCTAAAGTTAAAAGATATGAATAATAGTTTAGCCAAACTGACAACCAATAATCTAATGTGCCTTTATCATATTCAATTTCAACAGGCTTATTATCGAAACTAAAAACTTTTTGATTATGACCAAATTCATGATGCCCTAACCAATCCATATAAGTTTCTATAAAATCATCATCGTGTTGAAAATCAGAGAATCTTAAGTGTTGATTTAATAAAGAATCTGCATGTTCTACAGGATTACGAAATAAAAATATAGCTTTAAAATCCTTGTTTAAGGATCTTAACGAAGGATATCTCAAAATGAGATTATTATTTTTTGATAAATATAAATGTGAGTTGTCACTTCTAATTAAAGACTGATATGCCAAATACTTTTCATAAACCTCTTGAGTTATATCGTGCTTAGTTAAAATAGAGTCACCAATAAAACTATCGTTTAGAAACACTTTGAAAAAATATTCCTCTAGGGCCTCAATAGTATTTAACCCAAACATCATTTTATCTCCATGCTTACGCTCCTTAAGCTGTGCGTTTTTAGGATTATACAGTTTTTTCCACAGATTGGGCGCTAAAAGAAGAGGCATATTAGAGTAATCTAAAGAACTAAATTTTCCTGCTTTAAATAATTGGTCTGTTAAGCTTGTTGTTCCAGCTCTTGCTAAACCAGATACGATAACAAAATTAGACTCCTCTTTAATCTTTTCTCCTTTCTTAAATTTCATATCAAACGAAAAAAGAAGTTTTGATAAGTTGTAGTTATTAAGAATTAGTCTATGAAAAAGCTTAGAGGCTTCTGAATAATTGTCGTCATTCTTTTTCTTCTTGAACAAGAAAAATGGAATAACACTTCCTACGGAAAGGCTTAGTATAAACCATAACGAACTAAAATCTAAGTTTTCAAAATTTGTTTTACTAAACAAGCTGTATAGATAAAGCGGAAGTAAAGTCGCACAAGCAATTATAATAAAAGCAATAATTGTTTTGAAGAGCGAGAAAAGAATTCGCTTCAACGCAACAATTAACCTCTTTTGTTTAATACTTTCATCTTCTTTAGAAAGTACTTCGTTGGTTAATGAAATAGACGACTCTATTAGCTCAAAAAATATTTTTTTTAGAGCTATTATAGATGCAGCCAGGGCAAAGCCTGCGACACCTGCTATAATAAAATACAGCATTACCCCTTCTTAAATAAATTACGGAAAAATCGTTTGATAGGAATCCATAACACTACACCAAACGAAAAAATAACAAGAAGGGCAATAAAAATAATGATTAGCAATGTTCCGAGTCCTAATCCAGGTCCAATATAATTAAGCATAATAGTAGATTTTAAAAATTAATATCTGAATAAATGGTCGTCCAATTAGAAAGGTAATGATATCCTTCTATATCACTCTTTAATACTGTCTTGAGGACAACACCGTCTTCATTTAACACCCATAAGATTCCCGATCCCTGTTCTTCTACAAACATATCTCCATTAGGTAGTATTTCATACAAGCCCTCTGCTCCTGTAAAAATTTCATTTTCAATAAATTGATCTTCGTAAAGAGCTTTAAATGAATCCGTTTCAAAGTTATAAATAAGTACATTTGAATGCGTTATTTTTCGTTGAATAGTTCCATTACTTGGTTTAAATTCATTTTTGTTGAAATGTACATCCCATGCTGGTGAATTATTATTGAATACTGCTATTGTATTTTCAGACAAGACATCTACATCGTGTTGAAAAGTAAATGGCCCATCGATAACATTAACCACTTTACCTGTTGAAGGCCTATAATGCAATATTGTCGATAAATGTCTGAAGCTAAGAAACAAATCACCCCTATTAAAGTAATCTGAACTATCTATAACTACAGGCTGTACATCATTTAAATGGAATGGATCAGTAATGTGTGTGGCTTTGTTCAATAGTTCATCCAGCTTATTTTCTATAAAAATATCAGTTAGAGATTTACTATATAATGTCTTACCTGTATTGGCATCTACATTTAAAATAAGATCATCTCTATATTCAGTTTTTTTGCCATCAACTGAAACCACCTTTGGGACAATTAAGCCATCTTCATGCTTTACACCAGGAATCCATATATTTCCTTTATGATCTAAATTCATTGCATGATGAAAAATAAAATCCTTGTTAAACCATTTCACTTTTGAAGTTGAGTCTAATCTTAAAAGTCCTGGTTTCTCATTACAAGAGGCTATTAAATCTCTATCAGCCATTAACTTAGTTGGGTATAATCTATCATTTTGTCCAACCTCATAATACTTAGACAAAAACTCAATAGGTAATTTCCATTTTTTTAGGATTTCATCAGTTTTAAAATTCTTTAACTCAATATTGAATTGATCTCCGCTTCTGTAAGCATAAGAACCATATAAGTCATAACTTAGACTATTAATATCGCTTAAGTCCTCTTCTTTTGTTTTTAAATAATACTCTGGGGCACGGAAATAATGATTATACGCCATTTTCATATTAGATGGTATTTCAGAGAAAGCCCTAATTGGAGTTGTTAAAGGACCAGCAGCATTTTGACCAAGTGCTGCATTTCTAACAATACCACTCCATAGCATTAAAACAAAAACTCCAATAATAATCAAAGCCAATTTCCTTATTGTCTTCATTTTATTTTGTTTTAGGTTAGTTTATAATATCCTTCAATAATAGTATTAAATCAATTTATGGCTTAAAATAATCCATATAACGCAATTTTATACGTTGTGTTAGCCACCAAAATACATAAACTCAATAAATTGTCCTGTAAATGAGAATGATATTCAATTTTTTAAATATTACTAAAATTGCCAATATTATAATTTTAGAGTGCTCAAATTTACAATAAGTGCTATGCATGCATAATTTTTTGAGAATTTCTTACCTAATTTTCATATATTTATTTAAATTGGCATCAAATAAATTAACTAATTCTCTAACATGAAGACAATCTTAAAGCTTTTTACATTGCTTTTTTGCGTGGCATCTTTTGCTCAAACCACAATAAAAGGTAAAATTACTGATGAAACCGGGTTACCCTTACCTGGTGCAAATATTGTAGTTGTGGACACCACAATAGGTACTGTTTCGGATTTTGACGGAAACTACACCCTATCTGTAGATCAAAATCCACCATTTTCAATTCGCGTAAGTTACACAGGCTTTGAAGCCCAAACTATTGAAATAACAAGTAGTGAACAGACCGTAGATGTTGTGCTAAAAGAAGGGAACTCATTAGATGAAGTCGTAATTTCTGCTTCTAGAACACCAGAACGTATTTTCGAATCCCCTGTGACTGTTGAGCGTTTTGGATTAAAAGAAATTAAAAACACAACATCTATAGACTTTTATGACGGTTTAGAAAATTTAAAAGGTGTAGACATAAATACCAACAGTTTAACTTTTAAATCTATCAACACGAGAGGTTTTGCAACTTTTGCCAACACTCGCTTCATGCAATTGGTAGACGGAATGGACAACTCGGCCCCAGCACTTAACTTCCCCTTGGGTAACTTGCTAGGGATGACAGAAACTGATGTGCAAAGTGTAGAATTACTACCAGGTGCAGCTTCTGCATTATATGGCGCCAATGCCTTCAATGGTATTTTATTTATGAGAAGTAAAAACCCTTTTGATCATCAAGGTATAAGCGGATACATTAAAAGAGGTATCACTTCTCAAGAAGCGGCAGGCGATAATGACTATACAGATTTAGGTATTAGAATGGCTTATAAGTTTAGTGAAAAATTTGCAGCCAAAGTTAATTTTGGTTATTTAAAAGGAACTGATTGGTTTGCCGTAAATGAAGAAGATAAACTTAATCGTGGACTAACTAGAGCTAACATTGATTATGATGGAATTAACGTTTATGGTGATGAAGTTAGCACTAACATAAATGATGTTGCCCAGACTTTAGAAAGTTTAGGATTAGCTCCTTCTGGCGCCTCTGCACTTGTGCCATCGGTTAACGTAAGTAGAACTGGTTATAATGAAAGAGACTTGACCAATTATAATGCTGAAAGTATTAAGGCTGATTGGGGACTTTATTTCCGCCCTTGGGAAAATGATTTTGAAATTCAGTATGTTGGTAAAGTAGGCTCCGGTAACACTATTTATCAAGGAGCTAACAGATATAATATCAAAAACTTCTTCTTACAACAGCACAAATTAGAAATCAGAAATGACAACTTCTTTGTGAGAGGTTATGTTACTGAAGATAAAGCGGGTGACTCTTACGATATGGTTTTCACAGGTATCAATATTAACAGAGCGTGGAAAGATGACCAAACTTGGTTTGGTGAATATGTAGGAACTTACATTGGAGCAACTTTGGGTGGAGCAACCGATACCCAGGCACATGCTGCTGCTAGAGCTCAAGCTGATACTGGTCGTTATTTACCTGGCACACCAGAATTTCAAGCTGCGTTTAATAGAAGCATTAACGACCCTGACTTAACTACTGGTTCTAAGTTTCAAGATAATTCAAAAATTTATCACGCAGACGCTAATTACAATTTTGGTGATTTAGTAGATTTTGCTGAAATTCAAGTTGGTGGTTCTTACAGAAGATACCGTTTAAATTCCTTTGGAACAATATACACAGATAATGATGGGCCTATCAATTATTCTGAAGTCGGTATATACACACAATTACAAAGGTCTTTAGAGTTATCTGAAAGTGTAGAATTAAAACTTACAGGGTCTTTGAGGTATGATAAGTCTGAATTGTTTGATGGGTTCTTTTCTCCAAGATTATCCGCTGGTTTCACAATTAATCAAGACCATAATATTAGGGCTTCATTCCAAACAGGATTCAGAAACCCAACTACTCAAGATTTATACATTGGTTTAGATGTTGGTAGAGCTATTTTAGTGGGTGGTGCACCAGATAATCCAGCAAGAGATGTTAGAAATTACGAATTAAGTGCTACCGGTACTTCAATTACAGGGCAAACAAATATTGCCTTTGATGGCTCAGGAGCTTACAATAATTCTTTCGCTGCAAGTTCAGTATCTAATGGTTTTGCGCTTACTGGTAATCCAGCAGATTTAGAAATTGCCAACTCTGACTTGGTTAAGCCTGAGCAAGTAAGTTCTGTTGAACTTGGTTATCGTGGCAAGTTAGATGGCATAATAATTGACGCTTCTGTTTACTATAATCAATATAAAGATTTTTTAGCTAACGAAACCGTAATCGCACCGTTTTATGGTGATGTAGAATTAACACAGGCATTACCTAACGGTACACCTTTAGCAGTGGCAGCAATTGCTAATGGCGATTTTCAAGCATACCAAACCTATACTAACTCTGATGAAGATGTAAATTCTTATGGCGCAGCAGTTCAAGTTTCAGCAAAAGTATTTAACGGATTCGACTTGAGCGCTAACTATACTTATGCAAAATTAGACTTTGATGTAAAACAAAATCCTGATTTTAGAACTTTCTTCAACACACCAGAGCACAAAGTAAAGGCCTCATTTGGTAAGACAGAACTGTTTAAAAACTTTGGCTTCAATGTATCTTGGAGATGGAGTGATAACTATTTCTGGGAATCTTCGTTCGGTGATGGTGATGTACCATCTTTTAATGTTCTTGATGCGCAAATTAACTTTAAAGTACCTAGCTTAAAATCTACATTTAAAGCCGGTGCAACTAACTTGTTACAAGACGAATACTTTACAGCATTTGGTACAGGTTTCATAGGTTCTCAATACTACGTATCTTGGACTATTAATAACTTATAATAACGGAAAAGAAAATTAATATGAAAAAAATAAAATATATAGCACTATCATTACTAACCTTAGGAATGGTAGCATGTGAAAATGATCTTGTGGAAGATCTGAGAGATAGAAATAATGATAATGATGGTCCATTACCTGAGTTAACAGCTGGTTCGGCAGATTTTTCAAATTATGTAGCTATTGGTGCTTCATTTACCGCTGGTTTTACAGACAATTCACTCTTTATTGCAAGTCAGGAAAACTCATTCCCTAACATTATGGCAGGTAAATTTGCCAATACAGATGGTGGGACTTTTACACAACCTTTAATGAATGATAATTTTGGTGGCTTAGCTGCTGGTGGAATGAGAATTACAGATCCTAGACTAGTTTTTGGCGGAGCTGGACCTGTTCCCCTTGAGTCAGTTATCGGTCCAGTGACAGTTTCAACTGATATTGCATTAAATAATCCCACAGGGCCATTTAACAATTTAGGAATTCCTGGCGCTAAGAGTTTTCATTTAGTTGCGCCAGGTTATGGTAATTTGGCTAACTTTCCAGCTGCAGCAAATCCTTATGCTGTTCGTGTCACAGGAAATTCTCCAAACGCGAGTATTTTAGAGTTAGCTATGGCTCAAAACCCAACATTTTTTTCAATATCTGAAGTAGGAGGAAATGATGTTTTAGGCTATGCTCTGAGTGGCGGTGACGGTACAAACCCAATAACAGACACAGCAACTTTCAATGCCTCTTTAAATGCGTTGGTGGCTGGTTTAACTTCTACTGGAGCTAAAGGTGTTATTGGCAACCTACCAAATATTACAAGTTTGTCTCATTTCACAACTGTTCCTCATAACCCAGTACCATTAGACGCTGCAACTGCAGGGTTTTTAAATAGTGCTAGTGCATATGGTGCATATAATGCTGGCGTAGCTCAAGCCCTAGCTGGCTTAGTACAATTTGGTCAAATAACACAAGAAATGGCTGATGCCGAATTAGCAAAAAGAACTATTACTTTTTCTGCAGGTGAAGGTAATGCTGTTGTAATTATGGACGAGAGTTTAATTGACTTAACAAGTTTAAATCCAGCACTTGTAAGTATGAGGCAAGCAACTGAGGAAGACTTAGTCGTTTTACCCGCTTCAAGCTTTATAGGTACTGAAGCTATACCAGGAAATCCACAAACAGTTAATGGAGTTGCTATCCCTTTAGCCGACAAATGGGTTTTAACCCCTGAAGAGCAACAAGAGATTGCAGATGCCACAGAAGCTTACAATGCAACAATATCTTCTGTTGCGAGTACAAACAATTTAGCTTTAGTAGATTTAAATTCTATATTAGAACAGGCTTCAACTACTGGAATTATATTTGATGATTATAATATGAACACAGATCTAGTTTTTGGTGGTTTAGTAAGTTTAGATGGTGTACATTTAACGGCAAGAGGCTATGCCTTAATGGCTAATAGTTTCTTACAAGCTATTGATGCAACTTATGGTTCAAATTTTGAAGCCTCAGGAAATTTAGCTAAAGCAGGAGATTTTCCAACCAACTACTCGCCTACTTTACAATAGAAATAACTTTTATTTATAATGATAAAACACGCTCAAATTGGGCGTGTTTTTTTTATTCAAAAAAGAACTATTTTTTTAAATAAAACTATATCTTTGCAGCGCGAAAAAACACATGTACTCAGCACTTACAAAAAGTGTTGTTTTTCAGATTTAAATTATTGCAAAACAAAAACATATAAGCAATGTCTAAAGTTACAGGTAAAGTTGCACAAATTGTAGGACCAGTTATCGATGTAGAATTCGGTGCTGGCACAGAGCTTCCAAAGATTTATGATTCATTAGAAATTAGCAACCCAGATGGTTCAAAATTAGTACTAGAAGTACAATCTCACATTGGTGAAGATACAGTACGTACTATTGCAATGGACTCTTCTGATGGTTTAAGTAGAGGAACTGAAGTTGTTGCAACTGGTGCCCCAATCCAAATGCCAATTGGCGAAGATGTTTACGGACGTCTATTCAACGTAATTGGTGATGCAATTGATGGATTAGGTGATTTACCTAAAGCTGGTGAAGCTGGTTTACCTATTCACAGACAAGCACCTAAATTTGAGGACCTTTCAACCTCAACTGAAGTTTTATTTACAGGTATTAAAGTAATCGACCTTATCGAGCCTTATGCAAAAGGTGGTAAGATTGGGTTATTTGGTGGTGCTGGTGTTGGTAAAACCGTATTGATTCAAGAATTGATTAACAATATTGCTAAAGGTCACGGTGGTTTATCAGTATTTGCTGGTGTTGGAGAAAGAACTCGTGAAGGAAATGATCTTTTAAGAGAAATGTTAGAGTCTGGTATCATAAAATATGGTGACGACTTTATGCACTCTATGGAAGAAGGTGGTTGGGATCTTCAAAAAGTTGACAAAGCAGCTATGAAAGATTCTAAAGCAACTTTCGTATTTGGTCAGATGAACGAACCTCCTGGAGCACGTGCTCGTGTAGCATTGTCTGGTTTAACTATTGCAGAATACTTCCGTGATGGTGCTGGTGACGGTCAAGGAAAAGATGTACTATTCTTCGTAGATAACATTTTCCGTTTTACACAAGCTGGTTCTGAGGTATCTGCACTTTTAGGTCGTATGCCTTCTGCTGTAGGTTACCAACCTACATTAGCAACAGAAATGGGTGCGATGCAAGAACGTATTACTTCGACTAAAAAAGGATCGATTACATCTGTACAGGCGGTTTATGTACCTGCTGATGATTTAACGGATCCTGCGCCTGCAACCACGTTTGCCCACTTAGATGCTACAACAGTATTATCTCGTAAAATTGCTGAGCTTGGTATCTATCCTGCTGTAGATCCGTTAGATTCTACCTCTCGTATCTTAACCAAAGAGATATTAGGTGCAGATCACTATAACTGTGCACAACGTGTAAAAGAGTTATTACAGCGTTATAAAGAATTACAAGACATTATTGCGATTCTTGGTATGGAAGAATTATCTGAAGAAGATAAGTTGGCCGTAGGTAGAGCAAGACGTGTACAACGTTTCTTATCTCAGCCATTCCACGTAGCAGAGCAGTTTACAGGTATCCCAGGTGTGTTAGTAGATATTAAAGAAACGATTAAAGGTTTCAATATGATTATGGATGGTGAATTAGACCACTTACCAGAAGCTGCATTTAACCTTAAAGGATCTATTGAAGAAGCTATTGAAGCTGGTGAGAAAATGTTAGCTGAAGCGTAAATTAGTTGGCAGTAATCAGTCTTCAGTCTTCATGGACTGCAAACTGTAAACTGCAGACTGCAAACTAAAAAAAAATATGTATTTAGAGATTGTATCACCAGAGGCTACTTTATTTAGTTCAGAAGTTGATTCTGTGGTAGTACCAGGTGTAAATGGTGAGTTTGAAATGTTATCTAATCACGCTCCTGTAGTTTCTATCTTAAGTGAAGGCACTATTAGAATCAAAACACACACACAAAGTCATTTAGTTTTTGATGAACTGCACGGAGATGTTATTCCTCATGCTGACGATAAGAAAGTGTTAACTGTTAAGATTAGCTCTGGTACTATAGAAATGAAAGATAATAAGCTGATCATTTTAGCCGATTAAGAAGAATATTAGATATAATAAAAAGCGCTAAATTTTTAGATTTAGTGCTTTTTTATTTAATATACTTTTTTAATCACATTTGTAACGATTCCCCAAATCACAAAATCATTCTCTTCAGTAACTTTTATTGGAGGATAATCAGGATTTTCGGGTTGTAACCATACCTCACCTTTTTCTACCCTTAGACGTTTCACTGTAAATTCACCATCTAAAAAACAGACCGCTATTTTATTGTTTTTAGGTTCTAAACTACGATCTACAATTAACAAGTCGTTATCGTCAAGGCCTGCTCCTATCATAGATTGACCGCTAACACGTGCATAGAAAGTTGCTTCCTTGTTTTTAATCAGCTCCTCATCTAAAGACAAACGTTGTTCTTTAAAATCGTCTGCAGGAGATGGAAAACCAGCAGAAATTCCTGTATCAAAGAAATTTGCTCCTGCATCTTCAATAGGTTCTGGAACGAAAAAGGTTAAATTATTAGACTTGTATGTTATCATTTTACAATAATAATATCATTAATATTTGTTGTATATCTTGGTGAAAGGCGTTCTTGCCGCATTTTCCATGTGCGATTTAAATCTTGATTACCAATTTTTATTTTATCACTTTTATACTTACCGTTAATTTTATCTATGGCAGACATCAAAGGTTTGTGTTTTGGGTCTTCGCAAGCAAACATATCTAATTGATAATTATCTGTTGGCACCAGGCCTGTAACTACAACTCCTGCCCTTTTGTATTTAATTCCTTTTTTAAAAATAGTATCTACAGCCTTAACAGCTTGTTTGCTAATTATTAGAGAGGAATCCGTAGGATAAGGAAAGTTTATAATTGTGCTTGCCTTATGCTGCTCTAAATCTTTTTTGTGCCTATTACTGCTGATAGACACAATAACCATATGGCAACTAGAACCTTGTTGTCTCAATTTTTCGGCACAACGTGTTGCAAAGGTAGAAACACGTTCTTTTATATAATTAATGTCGTCATAGGTATAATCAAAACTTCGTGTGGTAGCAATGGCGCGTTTACGAGTTGGCTCGTCTAACTCTATTTTAGAAATGCCCTCTAAGTCTTTTTTAAGTCTCCACTCGGTGATAGAAAATGTCTGCCTTACCCATTCGTCATCCAATTGTGTAAAATCATATGCCGTTTTACAGCCTTTAGCATTTAATCTTTTTTGGAGACCTCTACCAATTCCCCAAACATTTTCGAGTTTCATCCATTTCAACGCTTTGATTCTAGAGCTTTCTGAATCTATAATATAGACACCTTTGGTTTGTTCAGGAAACTTTCGTGCTATTTTGTTTGCTACCTTGCTCAAAGCTTTTGTTGGTGCGATGCCCACACAAGTTGGTATGCCTGTCCACTTTAAAATTCGCTGCCGTATCTGATTTCCATAATCATTAAAATCGTAGTTCTCAAATCCTTTAAACTGAAGAAATGCCTCATCTATACTATACACCTCAACATCTGGAGTAAAGTGCTCCAGTATTTTCATTACACGACTGCTCATATCGCCATATAACGGATAGTTAGACGATAGTACCGTAATATTATTGGTCTTACAAAAGCCTTCCCATTTAAAAATCGGTGCACCAAAAGGTAAGTTTATCGCTTTAGCTTCATCGCTCATAGAAATAACACAACCGTCATTATTGCTAAGAATAGCAACTGGTTTACCGTTTAGGCTAGGGTTAAAAACCCTTTCGCAAGAGGCATAAAAATTATTACAATCTACAAGTGCATACATAGACGTAAAGATACGAAAAGACCTCACAGATTTTTAAACTCTGTGAGGCCTCAACACTTAATTTAACATCTTGCTTAATACTCTATATACTCTAAGATATCACTTGGTTGGCAATCTAGCGCTTTACATATGGCTTCTAGGGTAGAAAACCTAATAGCCTTTGCTTTTCCTGTTTTAAGTATGGAAAGATTGGCTGTAGTAATACCTATAATTTCAGCAAGTTCGTTGCTTTTCATGCCTCGCTTGGCCAGCATTATGTCAAGGTTTACAACTATTGGCATAATTAAACGGTTAATTCATTTTCTTCTTTTGCTTGTTTTGCTACTTTAAATACTTCAGACAGCACCATAAAGAATAACCCAAGACATATTAGAATAATGTGAGGTGTCAATCCTAAACTAATTTTGAACTCTCCTTTTAATAATAATCGTGCCGCAAAAGTCACAAACGTACCACCTAAGCCAACACCTATTAGCATATACCCTATTTTATAGAAATTGATTATAACATCACTATGAAATGGTTTCATTTGTTGAAAATACCGAAGTGTTTTGCGAAAGATAAACAAGCAATAAATAGATACCAACCCAATTACGACATAAATAAGTGCTATCAACTGTTTTAACCATTCGGGTTGGTTTTCAGCTAAAAAAACACCATTAAAGACAGAATTGAATATACTTGAGTCTACAAAAACATAAACTGCAAAAAATACTAAAAGACCTATCATAGGGATACAAGTTACAATCCATACAAAATCAACCAAGCTTTTTAGGATAACTAATTTTCTCATGACTAAAAAAATTATTGTTTTACGATAACAAATATAAAAATTATTATTGTTTTACAATAATTTTTTATTGAAAAAAGATAATTCTATACTAACACTTCTTGTTTTTTTGAAAAATAAATTAACCTTAATTATATTTAGACAATGCAAAATACATTTTCTACCATAGCACGTTTTAATTATTCTTCTGAAGCCGAAATTATAAAGGGACGCTTAGAAGCAGATGGCATTAAAGTATTTTTAAAAGATAACATTACCATAGATACCGATCCTTTAGTCAGTAATGCTATTGGAGGAATAAAACTAAACGTCTTAGCAAAAGATGAAGCCAAAGCCAAGGATATCCTTAAGTCTATTTCCTCTTATGCTTTGGATGATAACGGCAATGCACTTATTTGTCCTAGTTGCAATAGTCACAGTATAAGCTTATACTCAACAATTAATAGCTTCAAGTCCTTTTTTCATTTTATTATCGGAATTCTTTTTGGCACACTTCCTTTTAGTGCACGCTACGAATACAAATGCGATAACTGTGGAGCTAAAATTGATTCTAAACACCAAGCGTTATAATGTTTGGCAATATATAAGAACATCTTTTTCTTGGGTTTATTCTAATCCAAAAAACTATATTTGCTTTGTATGAAAGCCATTATAAGTTATACTCGAAAAGTTCCGGTTTATAGGTTAATTTTAGGAATATCACTAGTAATCTTTAGTATATATAACCTTACCAACTTAAGTATTTTTAACAGCCTAGTTATGTTAGTTATGGCATTTGTATTGCTTAGAAGTGATGGTTCAGAAATAGATTTAGAATCTAAAACGTATAGAAAAACTATTTCTGTTTTGGGTATCAAAATAGGCAAATGGCAGCCTTTACCAAAAACTGATTATATCTCTGTCTTTGCTACTAACGAAAATATAACGGTCCGTGCCTTATCTGCAGAAACCTCTAACACTTTTCCTATGGTTCACCTCAATTTATTTTATGATCATAACAGGAAAATTACAGTGTATGAAACTAAAGACCAAAAAGATGCCTTTGACGTGGCTTCACACATAGCCGATGCTTTATTAATAGATTTGTTAGATGCCACTGAAAAAGGAAATTTTAAATGGGTAGATAAGGATAAGCTTCGGGATGAAGGCGTCATAATTCACACAGATTAAAAATCAATTACCCGATTATAAGCCTGCCTCAATCTATAAATCACATCTTCCATTTCATCTTCACTTAAATGCCCAAAACCAAATCGTATAGCACAGGTATTTTTATCTTGATAAAGAATAGATTTTGGTAAGAATACATCTAGCTTTTCTGCCTCTTTGGCCAACTTAACTAAAGACACTTCCTTTGTAAACTCTAACCAGATGGCCAATCCACCTGAAGGTTTTTCAAACTGAATGGTATTTTTAAAATACTGCTCTAAATATAAACACATTGCATCTCTGCGCCTTTTATACGTCACAATATTCTTTTTTAGCAACCTATAAATTTCGCCCTCTGCAATCAATTCAGACAACATTTGCTCTTGTATAATATCACCTTGCTCATCTATAAGAATCAAGTAGTTATGTGCTTCGGCTATCAAATTTTCTGGTGCTACTACAAATCCAGATTGAAAACTTGGAAATAACGACTGACCCATTTTCCCAAGGTAGATTACCATACCATTTGTATCTGAGCTTGCCATTGGCAACATCGCCGAACCATCGTACTGAAAGTCGTAGTCAAAATCATCTTCAATAATCGCAAAGCCATAGTCTTTTGCCAACTGCAACAATTGAAGTCTTCTCTTAGCACTCAATGTCTTTGTAGTTGGGTAATGTCTTTGTGCACTTACATAAACGCAACGAATACGCTTTTTTAAAAAGTGCTTTCTAATGTAGTCTACATCTAAACCTTCATTGTCTATTGGGATAGTTCTTATTGTGGCTCCTGCTTCTTGAAAAATTGTGTTAGAAGCGTAATAACTCAAATTTCCTACCAAAACCAAATCACCTTGTTTAACTAATAACTGAGAAACTATATAGAGACTCATTTCAGTACTGCGCGTATTGAGAAGGTTATTCGGCTGAATATGAAATCCTCTTGTGGCATTAAGATAATTACACAACTGCGTCTTAAATAGTGAAGCTGACGTTGTGTTGATTCTGTTCCATTTTTGAATCAGTGGCTTACGTTTCATGGCAGCACTATACCATCTCGAAAATTGATGGGTAGGATGCAAGCGTAAATCTGGTTTACCATCATTTATAATGTGCTTGGCCTCTGTTTGCTGAAAATTTGATGCTAAATTGAACGATTGCAGAAATGGAAAACCCGCTTCTTTGGGATAATGGTATGCCTGATGGACTCGCTCTGCAGTTGCCTTAATTTTAACTTTAGTTTGTTCTGGCAGCAAGACATAAGTGCCTTTATTTGCAATAATTTCTACCCAGCCCTGCGAAGCCAATTCGTCATAAATAGCAACAGCTGTGTTTCTATGAACTTTTAAAATCTGACTTAGGTTTCTAGTTCCTGGTAGTTTAGTTCCTTTAGATAAATAGCCTCGCTGTATAGCATTTACAATCTGTTGTGCCACTTGCACATATACTGGCTGCACAATAGATTTATTGTAAGTAATAAGTTGTTTCAAAATTGTATCAACCGGACTATTCATAGATTTAAAAGTGGACTATTAAAATCGTCCGGAAAGTTACGACATTTGCACTTTCTATTTTAAACTTAGATATGAGAAAAAAGATTACCGTTTTTGCATTACTATATTTTGTACTAATTAACCTTAACGCTCAAGAAATTACCCAAAAGTTAGACTCTGTAACTTTAACTGGCACACGTATAGATTTACCGTTTAGAGAAAACTCAAGAACCATAAACATTATTACTTCTGATGACATAAAAAAAAGTGCAGCAGTAAATGTTGCAGACCTATTACAACAAGTAGCAGGCGTAGATATTCGCAGACGAGGCACTGGTGGCAGTCAAGCCGACCTTTACATAAGAGGTGGCGGTTTTGACCAAACCTTGTTACTCATAGATGGTATAAAAATGGACGATTCACAAACAGGACATCACACCATGAATGCAGCCTTGCCCATAGAAGTTATAGAGCGTATAGAAATTATAAAAGGGCCTGCTGCCAGAGTTTTTGGTCAGAATGCTTTTAATGGTGCTATTAATATTGTTACCAAAAAAAAACTTAGGAATTCTACTTCTGCAACTATTGAAACCGGATCGTTTGGACAGCTCAATGGAAATGTAACAGCTGGAGTAGATTTAGAAAACTCATCGCATATTGTTCATGTGGGTCGCGTTACTTCTGAAGGTTATCGTAACAATACCGATTATGATAATGCTAACTATTATTTAAAGAGCACCTTCAATAAAAACAGACAACCCATTGAAATGACCACAACCTTTTTAGAACGTAAGTTTGGTGCAGAAAACTTTTACACTACCAACCCTACGTTTAACGAGTACGAAGAAACCCAGAATAGTTTAATTGCATTTAGTACAACGTTTAGAAAAAGTAACTTAAAAATTCAGCCTAGAGTATATTGGAGACGTAATCAAGATGTGTTTTTATTGAGACGAAACGATCCTGACTTTTTTAGAAATTTCCATATTTCTGATAAAATTGGTGTAGAAGCCAATGCGTCTTATACTTCAGAATTAGGTGTTACTGGTTTTGGCATAGATCTATCTAAAATTTATCTGAGAAGTAACAATTTAGGTAACCGTAACCGCTTTATGACTAATGTGTTTTTAGAGCATCGTTTTAGTGTATTGGATAATAAGCTAGACATTACGCCAGGTGTAGCATTTACTTATTTTTCAGATTTTAAATTCCATGCTTTTCCTGGTTTAGACATAGGATATGACATCACTAACAACTTTAAAGTGTATGGTAATATAGGATACACGTATCGTATACCAACCTATACCGATTTATATTACAGTGATCCGGTATCTAACGGTAATGAAAATCTAGAGCCAGAAGAAGCTTTTGCTCAAGAACTTGGTTTTAAATATGTATCACCAAAACTAACAGCGAGTCTTGCTGTATTTAATAGAGATGCTGATAATCTTATCGATTATGTAAGAACATCAATAGATGAAGATGTTTTTACAGCAACAAATATTGCAAAAGTGAATACTAAAGGGCTAGAGTTTGATGCAGCTTATAATTTCAAACTTAACAGATATAAACAAACTATATCCTTTGGATATTCCTATTTAGATGACAATATTTTAGAACAAAACGAAGCCTTATCTCGCTACTCACTTAACACGTTGAAACATCAATACATTACAAGATTGAGTACACAACTATTTAAAAATGTGAGCCAGAATATCATCTACAAATATGCTGAGCGTACTACAGGGCAGACCTATAATGTTTGGGACGCATCCATAGCTGTAAGATTTAATCAGGCTGAATTTACAATAACAGCAAGTAATATTTTTGATGCCGACTATATTGAAACTGGTTTTACACCAATGCCTCCAAGCAATGTGTTATTTGGGTTGAGGTATACGTTTAAATAAAAAGAAGAATTACACAGCAAACTGAAATCCTGTCCTCACCGATAGGATTTTTTTGTAACAAAATTTTAACTTCAACTACTTATATGTTGAAAGTGATTTTCAAACCATTTTTTAAGAGCTCAAAGAAATGGTCAAAAAATCAAAAAGACTAACCATCATCTTTCTAGTTGATATTCTCACATTTTGGATTATTCCATATCCAAAAAAGATTTCAAAATTTCCAAGACTATTTAAGTCTACGTTGATGGCTAAACATTGTCTAAAACTTTCAAAAACAAGCTAGAATAATCTTACAATGGTTGTATATTTAGAAATACTTTAAAACCTAGAATTTATGACAGAGTGGTTTTCAAACTTAGAGTTTCTTTCAAAGTTATATTGGTCTATTGCACTAGTAGGTTCATTAGTCTTTATTGTTGTAATGATTATGGCATTTGTTGGTGGTGATGCAGATGATTTAGGCGATGTAGATACCGATATAGATAGTGATGCTGGCGCAGGATTTCACTTCATAACCTTTAAAAATCTGGTGGGATTTTTTACCATTTTTGGTTGGAGTGGCATCGCTTGTATAGATGCTGGTTTATCCACACCCTTAACCATCATAATTTCGGTCATTTGCGGATTATTGATGATGGTCATAATGGCTGCCTTATTTTATTTTGTCAGTAAACTAAGTGATAGCGGAACGCTTATCTACAAAAACGCCTTAGATGCCGTTGGCGAAGTGTATCTCACCATTGGGGCAGATCGTTCTAGTATGGGTAAGGTGAGCGTCAATGTTCAAGGAACCGTTAGGGAGCTCGATGCGCTTACAGACTCTCAAACACCTTTAAAATCTGGTACTATTATTAAAGTGGTGGATGTAACCTCTAATGGTATTTTGATTGTAGATCATACACGAAAACCTATTGAACCGACATTACCTCAACGTGATGCCTTGGAACAAGGACAAAACAATCTTTTAGAAAACAAATAACTATTAACCAAAACACACATTAACCTATGATTAATTTACTCATTCAAGACAATGTAAATTTAGAGGGCTTTGGCGGACCAATGCTACTCATTTTTGTGGCACTTTTTATAGTGCTCACCTTAATCATTCTAATAAAGCGCTATAAACGCTGTCCATCAGACCGTATTTTAGTGGTCTATGGTAAAGTAGGTGGTGGTAAATCCGCCAAATGTATTCACGGTGGCGCTGCGTTTATTGTTCCTGTCATACAAGACTATGAGTATTTAGACCTAACTCCAATTTCTATTGAAGTTAACTTGGTAAATGCACTATCTAAACAAAACATCCGTGTTAATGTACCATCGCGTTTTACCATTGGTGTATCTACAGAACCTGGCGTGATGCAGAATGCTGCCGAACGTCTTTTAGGATTGGGCTTACAAGACATTCAAGAGTTGGCTAAAGAAATTATTTTTGGTCAGTTACGTTTGGTTGTAGCTTCAATGGATATTGAAGAAATCAACTCAGATAGAGATAAATTCCTAACTAACATTTCGCAATCTGTAGAATCAGAATTAAAGAAAGTTGGTCTTAAATTAATTAACGTAAACATTACTGATATTGTTGATGAATCGGGCTACATTGAAGCTCTAGGTAAAGAAGCTGCAGCTCATGCCATTAACGCAGCGCGTAAATCTGTAGCTGAAAAGAACAGAGATGGTGCCATTGGTGAAGCTAATGCAGTACAAGATGAGAAAACTCAAGTGGCTGCTGCCAATGCTAAAGCAGTTGAAGGTGAAAACACGGCTAAGATTTCAGTTGCCAATTCAGACTCTTTACGTCGTCAGCGCGAAGCGGAAGCTGAACGTGTTGCCATTGCTTCTGAGAAAGTACAAGCTGCAAAAGCACTACAAGAATCTTATGCTGCTGAGCAAGAAGCGGAAACTGCAAGAGCAGAACGCGAGCGCTCATCTCAAATGGCAGATGTTATTGTACCAACTGAAATCGCTAAAAAGAAAGCCGAAATTGATGCTGAGGCTGAAGCAGAGCGTATAAGAAGACGTGCAAAAGGTGAAGCTGACGCCATATTATTTAAAGCACAAGCAGAAGCAAAAGGACTTTACGAAGTATTGACCAAGCAAGCGGCTGGTTTAGATGAAATCGTAAAAGCAGCTGGCAACAATTCTAAAGATGCTGTTTTATTATTGATTGCTGATAAACTTCCGGAATTGGTAAAAACACAAGCAGAAGCCATCAAAAATATTAAAATTGATAAAGTTACCGTTTGGGAAAATGGTGGTAGTAAAGATGGTAAATCTTCAACCTCTAACTTTATCTCGGGAATGTATAAAGCTGTTCCGCCTTTACAAGAAATGTTTAATATGGCTGGTATGGATTTGCCTGAGTATTTAAAAGGTAAAGACAAAAAAGATATTGAAGCAGAAGACGCTGAAATTGATAAATCTGAAAAATAAACTCAAATACATTAACAATAATAAAACCCACTCAGTCGAGTGGGTTTTTGTTTAATCCAATCTTTAATACCTCAATTTTCTTCCGCTCTTTTATCTAAAAGATTAATTACTTCATCAGAATCTTCAATCTGTACGTATAATTCTTCGTAAGTCCATTCTCCATAATTCTTTACAGCCAATATAACTATGCTACCCTCACCTTTAGGCCCTTTGATTGGTAGTTTAAAATTAGCTTCACCATCATCATCACTCAGGCTCATATTACCGCTAACAATACCTTTCTTCTCAATGGGTTCTCCCATAACAGCAATGACCTTTTCATTCGTAGACGCTTGTTCCAAGGCATATTGGTAAGGTTCTGAATTTGCGAACATCCTAGTAACACCAAAAAACAAGGTTCCAACAAGTACCATAAGCATAAGAATGAGTGTTAGGCAACCTCCAACTGGCAAGAGCCATTTCCAATTTCTTCTAAACCAACTCTTTCTATTATAGCCTTCCATGATAAATTTGTGTAATGATATTTACCATCAAAATAACATTAAATATTAAAATCTAATGCACAATTAAACCTATTTGGTAACGTTTTCTTAACTTTAGAGTGTTAAAGTTTTTGCCCTTGAAATTAGATCTTAAAGACATACCTCGCGTAAAAACGATTACGAAAGAAGATTTTATTAATAACTACTTCAAACCACAAAAACCTGTAGTTATTGAGCGATTTATAGAAGATTGGCCTGCCTATTCTAAATGGAGTTTAGACTACATTAAAGAAGTTGCAGGAGATAAGACTGTACCACTTTACGACGACCGACCTGTAGACTACAAAGATGGTTTTAATGAAGCTCATGCCACAATGAAGATGAGCGATTATATAGACTTGCTAAAACGCGAGCCTACAAAGTTTAGAATCTTTCTATGGAATATCTTAAAAGAAGTTCCTGAACTCCAAAAGGACTTTAGCTACCCAGATTTTGGGTTACGATTAATGAAAGGGCTACCAATGCTATTCTTTGGCGGTAGAGACTCGTATACCTTTATGCACTATGATATAGATTTAGCCAATATTTTTCATTTTCATTTTGAAGGAAAAAAACAGGTCATTCTTTTCGACCAGAAGCAGAACAAATACCTTTACAAAGTTCCGCATTCGCTCATTACTAGAGAAGATATTGATTTTGCTAACCCAGATTTTGAAAAATGGCCTGCATTACAACATGCTAAAGGATGGGTTTGTAACCTTAACCATGGTGAAGTACTCTACATGCCAGAAGGTTACTGGCATTATATGCGTTATATAACACCAGGTTTTTCAATGAGTTTAAGAGCTATCGCAAGGAATCCTAAAAACTTGGGCAAAGCAATATACAATGTTTTTTTGATGCGTAATTATGATAATTTGATGAGAAGACTTAGAGGGCAGAAATGGATAGACTGGAAAAACGAAAAAGCCATAACTAACACAAAACCATATGTTTAATTTTCTTACATATAATCTATTTGTATATTTGCGCACATTTTAAAAAACTCAAATCATGAAGAACATCGTTTTTTTAACAGCATTGTTAGTGTTTAGCTTGGGAAACTCTCAAGTATTTAAAGGAAAGGGAGATCAAAAATTTCAGGTTGGTGCCAACTTTCAAGATGAAGCTACGGGTATTAATTTGACTTATGACTATGGTTTAGGAGATAACATTTCTGTAGGTGTATCTTCTTCTTATGCCTTAGGCATTGATGATGTACTAGTAGATGTAACTGATTTTGGAGATCGTTTTGACTTAAAAGCGAGATTTAATGCCAACATTGGTAGTGTTCTAAATATTGATGAAAACTTTGACCTTTATCCTGGCCTTAGCCTTAGCTTAAAGAACTTTGGTGGCCATATTGGTGCACGTTATTTCTTTACTGAAGGTTTTGGCATATATACTGAAGCAGCCTTTCCGCTCGCAAAATATGATGATAAAGTAGATTTATTTTATAACCAATTTACTTTTAATATTGGCGCGAGTTTCAATTTGTAATTTTTGTCATTCTGAACTTGATTCAGAATCTAATACATAAATCTAGTACTTATGAGATGCTGAAATACACTTCGACTCACTTCGACTTCGCTCAGTGGCCAATGTTCAGTGGGATAATTCAGCATGACACAATAAACTCAAAAGCCTTTTCAAAATATCGAAAAGGCTTTTTTATAAATATTCATTAAGCTTTTCATACACCAAATGACTTTCCCAACCTCTATATAACAGGTAGTCTGCCACTTTCCTTTTTTTCTTGTAGATGTTTTTTTCTTTTACTTGTTCTATACGTTTTTGGATTAACTCATCTAGAGTTTCAAAATAGTCTTCGTTCTCAATTTCGTTTAGAGCAGTCTCAATAGCAAACTTTGAAATATCTCTAAATTTTAACTCTCTTACCAATCTATTTTTTCCCCATTTTTTTATTCTAAACTTGCCACGTACAAAAGCCTTGGCAAAACGTTCCTCATTCAAATAATTCTGCTCAATAAGGTGCACCATAATCTTATCGATGGCCTCTGGAATCATTTTCATAGTTTTTAACTTTGCCTTTACTTCTTTGTGGCAACGCTCTTGGTAAGCGCAGTAACTTTCAAGCTTTTTTTGCGCTTCATCGACAGTATAGGTGGTTTGTAGGTTCATTTAGCGAAAATAACAATTTGTTAATATTTTGCAAGACATAACTACCTGTTAATTAGGTAATTTTGATTTATCTTTGCAAGTGATTAATAGTTAATCCAATCCCTATGAAAAAGAACTACTTGTCCCTCATTCTACTTCTCTGTGCCCTAAATTTTGGTTTTGGGCAATCTGACGTAATAATTAGTCAGTATATAGAAACTAATTCTGGTACCACACCAAAAGGAATTGAAATATTCAATGTTTCAGGTGTACCTATTAACTTTGCCGTAAATAATTTAGAGATTTTTCAGGGCACAAATGGGACTGCATGTAATTCACTTGTTAATATAACATCAGGAACTTTAGCAGCAGATGAAGTTTGGGTTATTGGAACATCTAATCTAACCTCATACGCAACAACAAATGGCACTGATTTGAGTGGCACTACTGATTATCCATTTGCATTCAATGGCGATGATGCCATACAATTGTATTTAGGTGGTGTTCTACAAGATGAGTTTGGGCTTTGTGGTACTGATCCTGGTAATTCATGGAATTCTGGAGGAGTAGATACAAGAAATAACAATCTACAAATACAAAATGGTATATGTGACGGAGATACCGATGGTTGGACAGACCCAAGTATACGATTTGACGAAATAGCTGATGGCAGTACACCAACTGGTTTTGGAAATGCTCCTGCATCTTGCTCTTCAACCAACACAACTGTTCAATTTACGACTACAACGTCTACTTTACCAGAAGGTGGTTTATTTATAGATGTTTGTGCTAGCATCACTAATCCTTCAACTACTAATGCAACTACGGTAGATATCACCTTAGATGGAGCGTCTACCGCTACCAATGGTACCGATTATGACGATGGTGCAGGTACACCAGCTGCTATTGTTTTTCCACAAACTTTGACATTTCCTGCCAATTCTAGTACAGATGAATGTTTAACCATTTTTATTTCTAATGACGATCTTTTAATTGAAGGTAATGAAACGGTTGTGTTGAATCTTACCAACCCTACAGGTGGTGATGCTGCGGCTTTAGGTATTGATACCCAACATGTGCTCACCATTACCGATAATGACGCTGCTTTTCCTGCGGATGTTGTAATTACAGAGATAATGTATAATACTTCTGGAACAGATGACGAATGGATTGAAATCTGTAACGTTTCAGGTAGCACCCAAGTTTTAAATGGTTACACCATTGAAGTTGGTGGAATAACGGAATTTACATTTCCATCAACAGGAGTACTAATTGCAGATGGTACTTGTATTACGATAGCCTTGGGCGATAGTGGTGACGCTACGTTTAATCCCGATTGTCCGTTTACACCAGATTATACCAATGGTGCTGGCACAGGAACGCTAAACAATACTTCTGATACCATAACGCTTACTGCTTCTGATGGAAGCACTGTTATTGATACTGTTACTTACAATTCAGCTGATGGTGGTAATACAGATTCCTTACATGTTATTGATACAGCTTTAGATAATTCGGTTACCAGTTCTAATTACTGGGAAGTCATTAATGGTGGATCTCCTGGAATAAATTCTTTAATATCAGCTTGTACACCAATAGGTCCAGAGATTAATGTTGAAGGTACAACGGCCAATTTTCCAGATATAGCCGATGGTGATGTTACTCCTGCTGCTTTTGATGGTACTGATTTTGGAGATGTTCCTGTTTTTGGTACCAGTACTAACACGTTTAGAATAGAAAACTTTGGAGGTACCCAAAACCTAACAATAACAAGTGTAACCGTTGTAAGTGGTGATGTTGGCGATTTTTCTATTTCAGCATTACCTTCCTCACCAATTGCACCAGCTGACCCAAATGGATTTAGTAATTTTGATATAGAGTTTAGTCCAACAACTATTGGTGTTAAAACTGCTGTTATTCAAATAGTCAGTAATGATGCCGATGAAAACCCTTATACTTTTACAGTAGAAGGTAATGCAGAATGTATTGCAAATGCAATTACCGCTACTCCCAATTCTGGACCAATAAATACTGTAGTTACTGTTACAGGAACAAACTTATCCACAGCTACAGCTTCATTTAATGGGCTGGCTGCAACAGTTAATAATATATCTGCAACAGTAATGGAAGTTACTGTACCAGCAGGCGCTATATCAGGTAATTTAGAAATTATTGATGATTTGGGTTGTCCTGGTTCTACGCCATTCACTATTATAAATTCAGAAATATCTAGTTGTGAAGGATCCAGTGGCACGACACCCACAGACCTTTTTATTTCCGAAGTTACAGATGCAAATACAGGAGGTCTAACTTATATTGAAATATACAACGGAACTGGAGTTACTATTAACCTAAGTAATTACAGTATTCAGTTTTTTAACAACGGAAATGCTACTCAGAATGGTGGCTTAATAAATTTAAACAATGTCAACTTAGCATCAGGTAACACCTATACTGTCGGTGTAAGTGCAGGTTCCACATGTACAGGTATTACAGGTGCAGATGGTTCATTAGCCAACCAAACAGGATTTGGTGGTGTAAATTTTGGTGTTAACAGTGATGACCATATCCGCTTGTATGATGGTACAAGTCATGTAGACTCATGGGGAACATATCTATCTAATACTTGGGCTGATGCACTGGGTATTGGGTCGGAAGGGGTTGTGTTTACGAGAAATAATAACGCTCCTAACCTACCCGACCCTACGTTTAACATTGCTGATTGGGCTCATGTAGATTGGACATCTTGTGCTGATAATGATTACTCTGACATTGGCAATTATGATTTCTCAACAGGAACACCTCCAACTGTAAATAGTATTTCGAGTACTACAACAGCTTGTAACGAGGTAACAATATCAGTTATAGCAACCGAAGGTTTCGTTACTGGTAACCCGTTGGCATATTACTGGTATGCCTTTGATCCTGCAAATGCAGGCCTAGGTTGGCAAGCCATATCTAATGGCGGTATTTATACAACAAATCAAGCATCACCAGACTTGGTTATTTCTGATCCTAATAGTGTTTTGAATTTTCAGTTCTATTGTCAGGTAAGAGAAGATGACGCAACATGTTTTACGGCTTCTAATGCCATACAAATTACTTATAGTACTGCCACATGGAATGGCACCAATTGGGTTTGGAACGATGGCACAGCTATTGACACTATGCCAACTACTATTAGTAGTGTTATTATAGACGGAGATTACGATACAGCTGCAGGTGGTGTACAAACTAGTTTTGAAGCCTGCGAATGTATTGTAAATACAGGTTATGAACTTAACATAAGAAATAATACTTATGTCCTTGTTGAAAATGACTTAACTGTTAACGGGAATATCGTACTAGAAACCGATGGTGCCTTTGTTCAAATTAATGATACAGCTACTGTGGGTGGTGATGTGTTAACGGATAAAACTAAGATTAGCGTAGAAAAAGAAACAGCTCCTTTAGCTTCTCACCTAGAATATACCTACTGGAGTTCACCTGTTACAGGCGAACTCATTAGCGATGGTTTATTTGAAGCCAATGCAAATAGAATCTTTTCTTTTGATGGTCAAAATTTTAGAGACTCAACTCAAGAAACAAATAATAATGACGCCGCAGTTGTTGGCCAAGATGACATAGATGACGATGCCAATGATTGGCAGTTTGTAAATGGGGCAACTGTTATGTCGCCTGGTGTGGGATATGCTTCTACTCACGATCCTTTAGCTTTTATAGGCCCGAACCAATATGTGTATACGTTTGAAGGCGCTTTTAACAATGGTGTATACAACATTCCTATATACAGAAATGATGTAGAACTAAACGATAATAATTGGAATTTTGTAGGTAACCCATACCCTTCTGCAATAGATGCGGACTTATTTTTGGCTGCTAATGCCAGTATAGATCAAACAATTGGTGCTACAAATGGTGCTATATTCTTTTGGTCTCATAATACTGTTGCAGACGGAAACACCAATGGTAATGAAAATCTTAACTACTCCCAGAGTGATTATGCTATTATTAACGGCTCAGGCCAAACAGCTGGTGGAGATGGAATCGTACCAACTAGACATATTCCTTCTGGACAAGGCTTCTTTATATCTATGGACGACGGTGCACCAGCTTCTGTACATAGCGGAACTGTGATGACTACCGACGTAGTATTTAATAACAGTATGCGCGTAACAGGCAGTAATAATCAATTCTTCAGAACTGCCGAATATAATAAACTGTGGCTAAATTTAACGTCAGACAATGGTGTTTTCAACCAAGTACTAATAGCCTATATAAATGGTGCAACCGATGGGGATGATGGTATGTATTACGATGCTCATAAGAATTTATCTTCTGATTTGTATTCTGGCATATATACTACTTTAGAATCTTCAAATGATAAGAAGTTTGCTATCCAGGGTAAAGATCCTTATAGTTTGAATATTGATGAAGTAATTCCATTAGGGTTTAATACTTCAATAGAAGAAGCTACCCTTTATACGATTTCAATTCATACTACTGAAGGTGATTTTATGGGTGAAAACGATATTTTTATCATAGATTATGATCTTAACATAATTCATAATTTAAAAATATCTGATTATAACTTTACCTCTGACAAAGGCGAATTCAATGAGCGTTTTGAAATTGTTTTCACACCAGAAGCATTATCAATTAATGACAATACCATTACTGCAAATGATATTAGTATTACTGAACTTAGTAATGGAGAGGTACAAATAAAGGTGAGTGAGCAATATACCATAGACCATGTTGATATATTAGATATCCTCGGAAGACAAGTTTACAGCTTAAATGGTAGTGGTTCAACCGAAGTATACAATCTATCTAAACTGAGTAAAGCTGCCTATATTGCTAAAGTCACTTTATCTAACGGACAATTTATTAGCAAAAAAGCTATTAAGCAACATTAGATTGATATAGAATTATAACATTCATAAAAAGGCTGTCTGAACATTAAAATTATTGTCAATCTGAACTCGTTTCAGATTCTAAAAAACACTAAAATCATCTCGTTGAGATTCTGAAATAAATTCAGAATGACAGATTTCGACCTTTACAGACAGTCTTTTGTGTTTTAAAAAGTATACTGAAGTGCTACTATTAGATTTCTGCCTGCAGCCGAAATACCAGAAGAATAAGGCCTGTAGCGTTGATCTGTTATGTTTTCTAAACTTGCTGTTAGTGTTAATTTATCTTTCCACTGGTATTGGGTTCTGAAGTTTAAAGTATACCATGATGGTGCGTAAGGGTTACCATTTTCATCCTCGGCATACAGATAGTCTTTAGACAACTCGGATGGTGCCAACTGATTGAACGACAGCTCACTATTGTAGACTAAAAAAGCATCAAAAAGTAATTTATCTTTTTTATATACAAGATGAGTTCTTCCAAAATTTGGTGCTACGTGCCTTACCGGAACTTCTACTCCATCATCATCTTCAGTTCCTCCAATAACGTTGTACTGAGAACTTAGTTGTAAGGCTTCAGAAAAATTGACCTCTGCACCAACTTCAAAACCATAAATCCATGCTTTGGATGCATTTTGTATGGCTTGTACTGTACTTAATTCACCATCGTAAATAATTTCAGTTTCACCATTGATATCATAATCCCTTCGAATTAACGCATTGTCTAGAAAGGTATAATATGTAGCCATATCTAATATAACCTTATCTTCAAAATTTAACTTTAAGCCCAATTCTCCACCATAAGCATACTCTGGTCTTAAATTATTATTGGGTACTACAACCGCTCCAGGTTCTGAATCGAATACTTTTCCGATGTCATCGATATTTGGTGCTCTAAAGGCTGTAGACGCATTCAACTTCCACTGAATCATTGAGCTTGGTGACCAAGTAATACCTGCTGTACCTGTTAATGCTCCTGTATTAATATTAGCTTCATTAAAAGGAAGATTTAAAAAGTTGTTGTTAGCCGTAAAATCTGCTTTAGCAATAACTTGGTTATATCTTAAGCCCGATTGAAATACAAATTTAGAATTGGGCTTGTATTTTAAGCTTGTATAAGCTGCTAAAGATTGCCAAGTAGCGCCATCTGGATATCGCGTAACATTTGGAACTTTGGTATTAGTTTCTATGTTTTCTTCAAATCCTTCTGAACCCACTTTATTAAAAAGATATTCTAACCCATAAGACATGGTAGTTTTAGAACCCAATTTTTTCTCTAAATCTAGATTAAAAGATAACACATCCACTTTCTCCTCTCTTACCTCGCGAATAGCAGATTGAAAATCCCTGTCTTTTCTGCTTTCTTTAAAATTTTGAAAAGCCACCGTAGCTTGTATTTTGTCATAGATGTTTGAACTGCTACTCGTCTTAGTAACCTGAAGATTACTCATAAGCCATTGTTGCGGACCGTACTCCCATTCTGCAGATCTTAAAGTTTCTCCTCTTGGCCTGACCAATCTATCATATCTTGGATAATCTGATGTTGTTGTGAAAAACAAACCTAAGTCAAACTTAAGATTATCTCTTGGCTCGTACCTTACTTTTTGCATAAGGTTTACTTGATTATACCCTGTTGGCTTTTGTACCTCTGGATTGTTGTTAGCTACGATAACATCTTCTCCGTTTTGCCTAATAACATACTCTGGCCTTAAATACGCATCTGGTCCATTACTGCCCATTCTTAAGTCATCAAAATCTGTATAGCTAAGGTTGGTTAAAAATGCCCATTTTTTGTAACCGAGATTAAAATCTAAGTGTGTTGTGTTTTCGTTGTTGGCGCTGGCATAACGCATCAATGCACTACCACTGATTATAGATTCTTCTTTGTAAGACAACTGTGGCTTTTTTGTATAAAAACTCATTACTCCTCCTATTGCATCACTACCATAAACCACAGATCCTGCTCCTAAAGTTACTTCTGTATTCTGGATAGACAAAGGGTCTATTGAGATAACATTTTGCAAATTACCACCTCTAAAAATAGCGTTATTCATACGTACGCCATCTACAGAAATAAGTAATCTATTGGTAGAAAAACCACGAATCATTGGGCTACCTCCACCCATTTGACTTTTTTGAATAAAAACGTTTCCTGTATTATCTAATAAATCTGCACTAGTCTGTGGATTAGCTAAAGCTATTTCTTTAGCATTTATGGCAACAATAGATTGCGGAATATCTCTTTTACTTTGCTCAAATTTAGAAACCGATATTACGATCTGTTTAAGACCTTCAACTTTTGGTTTTAAGTATACGATGTAATTATTTTGAGAAATTTCAACCTTTCTTATCTGTAATTTCTCATATAACAGATTCTGAAAATAGATGATTTCTCTATCATTGAACTTATCCAACACAGCATTACCATCAAAGTCTGTAACTTCATATTTTGTTTTTTTTAAATTATAAAGTGAAACTCCAGAAATTGGTTGACTTGTTCCCTCTTCTAAAACCGTTATAGTTTGGGCAAATGTGCTTTGGAAAAATAAGCACAAAAGGATACTAAAAATGATATTACATTTTAGTTTTATATGCATCTTCATTAAATCTTTTCGTAAAAATTGGCTCAATGAAATACTTCATTCAGCACTTGCAATGATTTTGGTTTCTTAAATCCGTCCAAATGTAACTCAAAATAATGCAATAACACGTTTAAAAACTCTCGCCTTTGTTTTGCATTGATTTTAATACTTTGTAAGGCATCAAAATTTATGCCCAATAGCTGTTTTAAGAGTGTTAAATTTTCACCTGAAATGGAATAAATACCATAGTTAAAGGATTCGAATATTCCAGATTCTAAATTAAAATACGGAAACTCTAGGTTTTTATTTTCGGGTTGAAAGCCTAGGTAACGTGTCAATTTTAACAAAAATAAGAGATGAAAATTTGAGTACTGCTCTGAGTTATCCAAATATTGTAATGCAATTTCTAGATAATTAAAAAGTGATTCATTCTTCTCCTCTTCCTTTAACGCATTTGAAAGAATTTCTGAAAGAAATAATACTATAGAACTTTTATAGATATTGGAATGTACACTACGATATATGTAGCTAAACTTTACATCATTAATTCCTTGAAGCGACCTATTGGTTTTAAAAACCTCTTCAAACTGTAATTGTGATAACGCTTGGTAATAGATGGTTTTACTACTACCCTTTTTGGATTTTAAAACACCTCTTAAAATATAGCTAACAACACCACGCTCTTTTGTGTAACACTTTACGATAAGATCATTATCTCTATACTTTAATTTTGAAAGAACAATACCTTGGTTTTTTGTAAGCATCTTATCTTACTATAAGGACTTTTAAAACTTTGGTTTCAAATGAGTCTAAATCAGATATCATAATAAGGTAAACACCTGTTCTAACAATCGAGTTTGCTAGATTTTTACCATTCCATACAGCTGTACCTCCATCTATGGCAAAATTATAATTAGCACTAGAAGACCTTAAATTTATATTAGACTGTGCTTCTGCAACAAGATTACCTTCTATATCGGTAATCTTTATATTAACATTCTCTGTAAGTCCGCTAATTTTAACACCCTTGTTAATATCATTTAAATCACTAAATCCTAGCACGTCGTATTCTGGTCGTACAGGGTTTGGATACACAAATGCATTCTCTAGCGTGTCTTCTGGTTTAGAACCTCCTGCTCTAAACGATAGCATTCCTTTTGTAGTGGCTATATATACTATGCCATTATTTGTATCTAGAGATATGTCTGTAATTCGGTTAGAAGGTAATGGTGAGTTGTCTTTTGTAAAATGATAGATGGTATTTTGTCCATCTGGTGAAAAATAAAATACACCTGAATCTACCGTGCCTATCCATTTGTTATTGGAACCATCTACCTCGATATCTGAAATTGTCTGAGATTCGAGCAACTCCTGTGCAATACCATCTTCTAAAATAATAATTGAATTTAAAGTAGGATTCGGATCATCAAAAAAACCAGATGTATTAAATAAAACCCTTAATCCTGAAAATGTGCCAACCCAAAGCTGATTACGATTGTCAATCTCTAAGGCTGTTACTCTAGGAAAGGGAAGGTTCTGGTCTTCGGAAGTTATATTTTTTAGAGGATTTGCTAAGTTTTCGTTATATGCATATAGGCCATTAGAGTAACCACCAATCCATTTTGTGCCATTATTATCTATAGCAATATCAAAAAAACCAAATTCATCTAACAAGGTATCCTCTATTATTGATGAAAAATCGTAACCTTGCCAACTCCCTGAAATAGGATCATATGCCTTTAAGGGATTAGGTGCTCGGGCAGTCATACTCCAAAGTACGCCATTTCTATCAAAAGCAGATGCAGAAACTCTTATACTTACCACTTGAGGTGCACTAGGTATTATTAAAGACTCTAGCCCACTATTATCTTGATTGTACAATATGGTAGGCTGAAAATCATTTATCTCTAAAATTCCATTTAGAAAAGAACTTACAAAAACTTGGTTTGGATTAAAGGGGTTTACGGATATTTCTGATAGGTTTCTGGCCCCAAAAAGACTATCAAACGGAATACTCTCCCAGACGTCTTCTTTATAATAACTTAGACCTCTTGCTCTTGTGGGTGCTGGATCAAAGGATTCTGTATAATCACCAAAACTAGCCCAAACAACACCTGATTCTGCATTGAGTCTAAAAATTTCGTTTAACAAAGGACCGTTAGGTTTTACTTCAGTATAGGTTAATCCGTCTAAAATGGAAGTTTTTAACACCCCAAAATCTTCGGTGCCAATATAAACCTCATTATTTTGTAATACTGAAGACGTAAAACGTGTATCATAATCCTCACTAGAAATATAACTTTCAATGAGCTGCGCATTTTCATCATAAATCTGAATGGTATTGATATTTGAAATAACTAAATTACCTTCACTAACTTCTGTATCTGTTGGTGTTAAAGGCAATACAAATAATTGTGTGAAATTTGTATTTGTTATTTCGAAAAAAGCTCGATTTGCCCTAACAGCATAAGCCTGATTACCAACCGTATTAATATTTACAAAATTACCTCCAATGATAGTTTGCCATTGAGCGAAATCTATGAGATTTGGATTACTTAAATCTGCCTTTTTGAGACCATTTGAACTAGAACAAGCTGCAAAAATTTCGTTATTTAACACCGTAACTTGATTTACTCTAATCTGAGAACCTCCATTACCTAAAAAATAGGTATCCCCAAACTCCAATTCTGCTAAATCATAAACAGATATGCCAAAGTCCGTAGATATATAGACTAATCCTTCGTGTTCATAAAAGTGATTAATAGATTTATTTGCAGGTGTAATATTCTCTTTTTCTAAAATGTCTACAACAGTAAGTACTGAGTCATCTGTTTCAGAATAAACTTCTATAAGACCCGTTTCATAACCTATAACCAAATATTGAAATTCTGCACTATACAGAATTGTCGTAATCTGCTCACCAGACAAGCCTTCTACAGTAGTAATTGTATTTATCTCTTCTGTTAAAGTATCGTACTCAAAAACAGCATTTTGAGCCGCTGCATATATCTTGTTATTACCGCTAACAACATCTACAATATCATTATAGGAAAAGTGTGCCTGCCATAATGTAGAAAAATCTTGTGCGCCTAGATTAAGTGATAAACCAAAAAAGAATAATAAAAATCTAAAAACAGTTTTATGCATTATAAATCGTTTGCTCAAATATATTTAATAGTAACGATAATATTATATTAATCATATAATATGTAATAAAAAAAGCTTCCATTTATGGTGGAAGCTTTTTACATTGAAAATTTTGAAATTAAATAACTCCTTGTGCTAGCATTGCATCTGCGACTTTAACAAAACCAGCTATATTAGCTCCTCTTACATAGTCAACTGTACCATCGTCATTTTTACCATATTCAACACAAGAATCGTGAATATCTTCCATAATATCCTTTAATCTTGCATCAACTTCTTCTCTAGTCCAACTTAATCGCAAGGAGTTCTGACTCATCTCTAACCCAGAAGTTGCAACACCTCCTGCATTTGATGCTTTACCTGGGGCAAATAATATTTTTGCCTTATGAAACTCATGGATAGCTTCTGGAGTTGATGGCATATTAGCACCTTCAGACACACATATACAACCATTATCTATCAATGCTTTAGCTTCTTCTCCGTCTAACTCGTTTTGAGTTGCACATGGTAGTGCTATGTCGCATTTAACAGACCATGGTCTTTCACCAGCAAAATATTTTGCGTTTGGATACTTCTCAACATACTCACTAATTCTTCCGCGTTTGTTATTTTTAAGATCCATTACAAACTTCAGCTTCTCTGTACCAATACCGTCTTCGTCATAAATATAACCACCAGAATCAGAAAGCGTAAGTACTTTAGCACCTAACTCAATAGCTTTTTCTGCAGCAAATTGAGCTACGTTACCAGAACCTGAAATAACTACTTTTTTACCATCAAAAGAGTCTCCTTTGGTCTTTAACATGTTTTCAGCAAAGTAAACATTACCGTATCCTGTTGCCTCTGGTCTTATTAAAGATCCTCCCCAAGATTGTCCCTTGCCTGTTAAAACTCCAGTAAAAGTATTATTCAATTTTTTATACATCCCAAACATGTAACCAATCTCTCTTGCTCCTACTCCTATATCTCCTGCTGGTACATCTGTGTTATGGCCAATGTGTCTATATAATTCGGTCATAAAGGCGTGGCAAAAACGCATAATTTCGTTATCTGACTTTCCTTTTGGATCAAAATCAGATCCGCCTTTCCCACCACCCATTGGTAGAGTGGTTAAGCTGTTTTTAAATACTTGTTCGAACGCTAAAAACTTAAGAATACTGGCGTTTACTGTAGGATGGAAACGTAAACCACCCTTGTAAGGTCCAATAGCAGAACTCATTTGAACTCTATAACCTCTATTTACCTGTATTTCACCAGAATCATCAACCCAACTTACTCTAAATGAAATTAATCTTTCTGGCTCCACCATTCTTAAAAGAATATTTTTACCATTATAAATTTCATGCTTGGCAATGTAAGGAATAACTGTTTCAGCCACTTCTTGAACCGCTTGCAAAAACTCAGGTTCGTGCCCATTTCGCTCTCTTACAAGATCTAAAAAAGCTTCAATTTTATCTTTCATATAAAAAATTGTTAAGAAATTGTGATTTATAGGGCACAAAGATACGTTATCTATAAAAATAAAGGCTTATTTTTTTTATATTCTCAATTATTTTTTAAATATTTAGATTTTGTAATAAAATTCTTCTCCCTAAAAGAAATTTGCATTTTATCCGTTTTATTTTGTAGTTCGTCGAGTTTTTATATATTTGTTCGGCAACCGCTTAATCATAAGTGTTATATGGCAAGACATATTAAAAAATTAATAGTGTTGTTTGGATTGATATGTGCAGTTCAAACCTCTTCAGCCCAATTGGGTTTTTCTCATGAAATAGGTGCATTTGTTGGAGCGGTTGCGTTTCAATCTGACTTTGGGGTTAGGAGAGACTTCGAAACCAACTCCGGTAATACAGGTGTAGCTCTTGGTATAGTTCACTACATCAATTTTGCATATAGAGCTGATTGTAATTGTTACAGTACAGACACCTATTTTAACGACCACTTTAAATTAAGAAGCGAAATTTCTTGGAATAAAACTTCATTAGATCATTTTGGGAATTGGGTTGATGATGCTAGAACAAGTGTTGAGGCTGATAAATTAAGAGCCCATACTGGTGAAGCCCAAAACTGGGATATTGGCATGCAATTAGAATATTTCCCTAGAAGTATAAGGGCTTTCTCTGCGGGAGCTTATTCTTTTGCCCCTTTCGTTGCAGTTGGAGCTCATTTTGTCTCATTTAACCCAGATGTTGAAACATCTTATGGTGACGGCAACATTTTGAATAACGATAACTTCTACAGCTTTTGGGATGCTGCCTCAGGTGGCGATCCTTTTATTAGTACTGAGTCTGGATCTACTTGGTCTGTTGTTGCTAGTTTAGGTACACGTTATAAACTAACAATATTATCTGACTTATTTGTAGAATTGAGATGGCAATATTATTTTGATGATTTTATTGATGGGTTAAACCATAAATTACCCTCTAACAAAGCTAAAGACTGGAATCTTTGGCTGAATTTTGGTTATATATATTATCTAGATTAGTATAGAGTGTTAACCTATTGCTTGTTTTAAATCTGCTATTAGATCTGCCTTATCCTCTATCCCAACACTTAATCTTATTAAGGAGTCTACTACTCCTGTTTTTTCTCGTTCATCTTTTGGTATACTTGCATGGGTCATACTTGCAGGATGACCTGCTAAAGATTCTACGCCGCCAAGAGACTCAGCAAGAGTGAAGATTTTTAGATTTTCAACTATTTTAATGGCTTCATCGAAATTACTCTCTTTTGTAGTAAAAGAAACCATACCTCCAAAATCTTTCATTTGAGATTTGGCTATTTCATGATTAGGATGACTCTCAAAACCTGGCCAATAGACATTTTTAATCTTAGAATGACTTTGCAAAAACTCCGCAACAGCCCTACCATTTTCGCAATGACGCTGCATTCTAACGTGCAATGTTTTTATACCTCTTAAAACCAAAAAAGCATCTTGAGGACCACAGATAGCTCCGCTAGCATTTTGAATAAAATAAAGTCGATCGGCCAAAGATTTATCTCTAACTACTAAACCTCCCATCACTACATCACTATGACCACCTAAATACTTGGTAGCTGAATGCATAACAATATCGGCACCCAAGTTTAGTGGTTGTTGCAAATACGGAGTAGCAAACGTATTATCTACAGCAAGTAATAAGTTATGCTTCTTTGAAACATCTGAAACAGCCTTTATATCTATAATATTCATCATTGGGTTTGTTGGAGTTTCAACCCAAATAAGTTTAGTTTTTGCCGATATAAAGCTTTCAATATTATCAATATTACGCATACCAATAAAATGAAATTTAATTCCAAAATTTTCATAGATTTTAGTAAAAAGTCGATATGTTCCACCATATAAATCATTTGTAGAAATCACTTCGTCACCTGGCTTTAATAGTTTTAATACTGCATCAATGGCAGCAATCCCAGAACCGAAAGCCAATCCATAGTTACCGTCTTCTAAACTAGCAAAAGATTGTTCTAACGCATGCCTAGTTGGGTTATGTGTTCTTGAATATTCATAGCCTTTATGATTACCTGGTGTAGACTGTGCATAAGTAGTGGTTTGGTATATTGGAGGCATTACAGAACCGTAGGCTACATCGTGCTGCTGGCCACCATGTATGGTTTTTGTGTTAAATTTCATTATATAGTTAAAAAGGTTTATCTTACTCGTAGTAGTTTTATAATTGTAAAGCCTTGTAAAGCATAACAAAGTTACGGTATAATTCGTTCTTTGTTGCGTAATGTAACACCTTTCGTGAATGATTAATAAAATATCTTTAAACCAATTATCTATTGTATTCTTAGTCTCAACTTTAGTTTTCTCTTGTATTAGCGAACCTAAATCTATAAGTTTTGAAAACAATTCTTATGAAAACAATTACGAAGCTAACATCTCTGTCTCTATAGATGAAGCTGCCGATAATAGCGAAGTAGGTAAGGTTATCAATTTTAAAATTAAAGAAGCTATAATATCTACCCTAAGTGATACCACTAAAAAGACGAGTCTAGAGTCTGTTTTAGAAGATTTTGACTCTGAATTCATAAATTTTAAGAAGCAATTCCCAGAAGCATCACATCCTGCTTGGGAGCTTCACATAGAAACCGAAAAAGTTTATCAATCTGAAGATGTTATTACGTTGTCCATTAACACCTATGAATTTAAAGGTGGTGCTCATGGCAATGATAAAATTAAATTTTTAAACATTGATGCCAAAACAGGCGAGGTCTTAAACCTTAGTGATATTGTAGAAAATTCGGAAACTTTTAAGGCCTTGGCACAAGACTATTTTTTAAAATCTATTAACGTAAGTACAGAAGACACTCAAATGGAAGATTATTTTTTCGGCAAACCTTTTCAATTACCCGAAAATATTGGGTTTAGTGAAGACGGTTTAGTTTTTCTTTATAATGTATATGAAGTCGCTTCATACGATCAAGGCTATACTGAGTTCGTTATTCCGTTTAATGATGTCGAGCCTTACTTAAAAGTTAAGTAGACATCCCATTAATATTCGCCTTAAAAGTCCGTTCTTTGTGGTGATATTAACATAGGGTGAAAAAATGAAAAAAATCTATTTCCTAAGTACTTGTGACACTTGCAAAAGAATCATTAATGAACTAACTCTACCAGAAGACTTTCAACTTCAGGATATAAAAAGCGAAACCATTACTAAATCCCAAATTGAGGAGATGAGACAGCTAACAGATAGTTATGAGAGTCTTTTTAGTAAACGCGCTAGACTCTACAAGGAATTAGATTTAAAAAACAAATCACTTACAGAAGACGATTATAAAAACCACATATTAGAGCATTATACATTTTTAAAACGTCCTGTAATAATTGTAGACGACAACATTTTTATTGGTAATTCTAAAAAGGTAGTAGAATCCGCTAAAAACGCCATTCATGAATAGCCGTAAGCATGCTCTTGTGGCGTTGTTTGCCGTTCAGCTTATTTATGGTCTCAATTACACTATTGCCAAAACAGTTATTAATGAAAACTACATTAAACCTTTTGGTTTTGTACTTTTAAGAGTCGTTGGTGCTACAATCCTTTTTTGGTTGCTAAGTATTTTTTTTCCAAAAGAGAAGGTTGAAAAAAGGGACTACATTAAGTTTTTTGTAGCTGCCATTTTTGGGGTTGTTGTTAACTTATTATTCTTTTTTAAAGGATTAGAGTTTACTTCACCAATTCATGCCTCTTCAATAATGACTATTATACCTGTTATAATCCTGGTTTTGTCATCATACTTTTTGAAAGAAAAAATCACCTCTATAAAAATCGTTGGAATAGTTATAGCACTATGTGGCGCACTTGTTTTAACAATATATGGTAAATCTGCTAGAGCTGCAGATAACATTCCTCTCGGAAATTTTCTCATTTTACTTAATGCTATATCCTATAGTATCTATGTTATTCTGGTAAAAAAACTAACCGAAAAGTACCATCCATTTACATTTATAAAATGGCTGTTTTTAATTGGGTTGATTTTACTTATTCCTTTTGGTTATGATGAATTGAGTGACGTTCAGTGGCAATCATTCACACCATATATTACGTTCTCTGTTATCTTTGTAGTAGCTGGTGCAACCTTTGGCACATATTTGTTAAACCCATACGCACTTAGTAAGCTAAAGGCTTCTACTGTAGGGACTTTTATTTACCTTCAACCTGTCATTGCTGCACTTTATGCTCTTGCCGTTGGTGCCGATTTTATAGATGCAATAAAGATTGGAGCCATGGTTCTGATTTTTACAGGTGTATATCTGGTATCTGTAAAACGAAAACAAAAAAAGTAGTTTGTCTATAGATTCCGAAATATTTAAAACCATTGATTCCATTCCTAAATCGTACTGGGAGAACCTCAATTGTACTGTCAATATTTATTATTCGCCAGAGTTTTTAAAAGCATTTGAGCTGGCCAACACAGCTATTGAGTTTAATTATATTTTTATTTTAAAAAACGGAAAAGCTATAGCATTTGCAAGCACACAGACTGTAACTATTGGTATAGAAACTATTACCAAAAATATTGACATGTCTTACAAAGTAAGAAGGTTTGTAAACAGCCTTTTTTGTAAGAATCATATCAAAGTGTTGTTTTGTGGTAATGTGTTTTTAAGTGGCGAATATGGCACTTTTTTAAAGGAAGGTGAACCTAAGGTAGAAACTTTTAAAGCCATTGCAAAAGCTGTAAAAAAACTCTATCGATGTAAACGCCTCAGTACTATCTTTATTAAAGATTTTGAAGACGAATCCCTTTACATTACAGATCATTTAAAAGCTTTTGATTATGCATCTATGCATGTGGAGCCTAACATGATTATTTATCTTGATTCTACCTGGAAATCTTTTGAAGATTACACTTCAGCTTTAAAGTCTAAATACAGAGTAAAAGCCAATAGAGCTGACGCAAAAAGTGAAGCTTTGGAAGCTAAACTCTTAAATGAAGAGGACATCAAAATGTACTTAGATGAGCTGCAGGCTTTATATCAAAACACAATTGACAATGCAGATTTTAATGCTCAAATACTAAATCTAAACACCTATACACATCTAAAAAATACCTACAAAGACAACTTTACTGTTAAGGGATATTTTCTGAATGATAAACTTGTTGGGTTTTTATCTGCAATGCAAAACGGAGACCATCTTGATGCGCATTTTATTGGCATAGATTATACAAACAATAAAGAATATGCAATCTATCCCAGAATTCTAAATGATTATGTAAGGTTAGGAATAAAAACTAAGTCTTCTCAAATAAATCTTGGCAGAACGGCTTCTGAAATCAAAAGTACACTTGGCGCACAACCAAAAACATTAACTTGTTATTGCAGGCATAAATATGCACTACCCAATAAAATTCTTAAGCCATTTATAAAGAATGTTCATATAAAAACATTCAAACAACATCAACCCTTTAAATAAATTCCCGCGAAAGCAGGAATCTCTTAACATTAAATTACCAACCCTTTAGCACTTATGTTGATGGCGTTTATGTCATTTAAATCTCAAGAGGCTTCGGTCTCACACCATGCTTTCTAGTATCTTCTTTGGTAAGTACTTTATAGTTTTCAGACTTTGGAAATGTATGTGCCAACTCTAACAGTTCAACTGGTAAGCTGGTTAATTTTCTTGCTTTTAAGTCTATCCATGCACCTTGCATTTCGCAGTAGGCCAAATTCTCTCCTTTATGATTATAAAAATTATGTTCAAACATAAACAACATCCCATCTTCACTCAGCCCAGACACTTCAATAGTAACTGTAATTGGAGTGCCAATAAAGGATTCTTTAAAATAGTACATATGCTCATAAAACACTACGGGTCCAATATTGTGCTTCATAATCTCTGGCATAGAAAAACCTTGCTCGTTAAAAAAAGACATCCTTGCATGACTCATAAAATTGGTATAAGCAGAATTGGCTAGGTGACCATTGGCATCAACATCGCTCCAGCGGATTTCAAATTGTTTTTTGTACATGGTTAATTTTTTGTTTTGGTAAACAAAGTTAGCAAACCTTATTATGCACGCATAAGAGTTTCTAAAAAATTTAAAATAATTTCAGAACCGCTGATTTTTGTACCTTTGCCCAACTTTAATCGCATCTTTTAATGATACAATCCATGACTGGTTATGGGAAATCTGTTTTACAACTCCCAACCAAAAAAATATCTATAGAACTAAAATCACTTAACAGCAAGAATTTAGACGTTAACGCACGTATGCCATCTATGTATCGTGCCAAAGAATTAGATATAAGAAAACTTCTGGCCAAACACTTGGTTAGAGGTAAGGTAGATTTTTCGCTTTATGTTGAAATTACCGGTGAAGACACCAGCTCTAAAATCAATAAAACAGTAGTAAAAGAATATATTAAACAATTAAAGGATGTGGTTGATGGAGATGACGTAGAGCTGTTAAAAATGGCTGTTCGTTTACCAGATGCTGTAACTACAGAGCGTGACGATATTGATGAAGAAGAATGGTTGAAAATTGCCGAAGGTATCAATGAAGCTGTCTCTAAAATTGTAAACTATAGAGAAGACGAAGGCGCAATTTTAAAACAAGATTTTACGGATAGAATTGCAACATTAAAAGAATTGCTAGACAAGTTATTGCAATAGATCCAGAGCGCATTGAAGGTGTTAGAGCGCGTTTAGAAAAAGGCATTGCAGACATTAAGGAGAAGGTTGATGAAAATCGTTTTGAGCAAGAGCTCGTTTACTACATAGAAAAGTTTGACATTACCGAAGAAAAAGTAAGGCTAGACAATCATTTAGATTACTTCATTAAAACCCTGAACTCTGATGATTCTAATGGAAAAAAACTAGGCTTTATCTCTCAAGAAATTGGTAGAGAAATAAATACTATTGGCTCAAAATCTAACTATGCACCTATGCAAAAGCTCGTTGTGCAAATGAAGGATGAGCTCGAAAAAATAAAGGAACAATTATTGAATGTGCTTTAATTAAAAACAAATCTACGTGTCTAAAGAAGAATTAAAAAAACAAGGCAAGCTTATTGTATTTTC
>JASBSA010000069.1 GCA_030149175.1 Winogradskyella sp.
TGTAAAAACAAAGGAAACCTCAACTAACATTTCAACGTTTTTTAAAAAGAACAAAGACAAAGTTGTTGTGTTACCTGGTTTTGTTTCCAGAAACAAAAACAACGACACCACAACATTAGGAAGAGGTGGTTCAGATTACACGGCAGCATTAATTGCTTCAGCTTTAAAAGCAGACGTTTTAGAAATATGGACTGATGTTAGCGGCATGTACACTGCCAATCCAAAATTGGTAAAGCAAGCCTTTCCAATAAAAGAGATTTCGTATGAGGAAGCTATGGAATTATCTCACTTTGGAGCTAAGGTGCTATATCCACCAACGGTTCAACCTGCTTTACAGAAAAACATTCCGATTCATATAAAAAACACATTTTCACCAAATGACGAGGGTACATTAATCACTAAAAAAAACAAAGATAAAAGCCATCCTGTAAAAGGCATAAGCCATATTGAAAATATCGCACTACTCACATTAGAAGGTAACGGCATGGTAGGTATTCCTGGTTTTTCTAAACGTTTATTTTCAGCCTTATCGAGAAGCAATATCAATGTAATTCTTATTACGCAAGCATCTTCCGAACATTCAATATGTGTAGGTATTTACAGTGCTGATGCAAAAAAAGCAAAACAAATAGTTGACGAAGAATTTGTTTATGAAATCTCAAAAAAGAAAATAAAACCTCTGTTGGTTGAAAATGGTTTGGCCATTGTTGCCGTTGTTGGCGATAATATGAAAAACCATCAAGGTATTAGCGGCAGAATGTTTAGAGCATTGGGTAAAAACAATGTCAACGTAAGAGCTATAGCACAAGGAGCTTCAGAGCGAAATATCTCAGCGGTTATTTCTAACAAAGACATTAAAAAAGCACTTACAGCACTTCATAACCGCTTTTTTGAAAAGCAAATTAAAACCCTCAACTTATTTATTGTTGGCGTTGGCAATGTCGGTGCTATTTTATTAAATCAAATAAGCAAACAACAAAGCTACCTAAACGAAAATCTATTGCTTAATATCAAAGTTGTTGGCATTAGTAATTCTAAAAAAATGATTTTTGATGAGGAAGGAATCGATCTCAGCTCTTGGAACGAACAGTTGGAAAAAGGAAAAAAACGATCTCACAAATCTTTTTTTGATACTGTTAAAGAATTCAACCTTAGCAATAGCATTTTTGTAGATGTAACCGCAAATGAAGAGGTTGCAAAAACATACAAAGACTACTTAAAAGAAAGTATTTCGGTAATTGCCTGTAATAAAATTGCTTGTTCTTCTAAATATTCCGACTATCAAGAGTTAAAAAATTTATCGAGAAAATACAATGCTTCGTTTTTATTCGAAACTAATGTTGGCGCAGGATTACCAGTCATAAACACACTTAATAATTTAATAAATTCAGGAGATAAGATTACTTCAATTCAAGCTGTTTTATCAGGAAGTCTGAATTTTATATTCAATAATTTTGATGAGAACAGCAGTTTTCATGACATCGTAAAACAAGCTCAAGAAGAAGGATATACAGAGCCTGACCCAAGAATAGATCTCAGTGGTGTAGATGTTGCCAGAAAGATATTAATTCTCGCCAGAGAAGCTGGCTATAAACTCGATTTAAAAGATATTAAAAACCAATCGTTCTTGCCTAAAGAAAGCCTAGAAGCTAAGACT
>JASBSA010000084.1 GCA_030149175.1 Winogradskyella sp.
CTCGCGTTTTATAACGTCTAAAAGCGAATTCATAAAGCCCATAATAGCTGAGGTATCTTCTCCTTTAGAGTTAATTCTTGGGTTTTTTATAAATGCATAATACCCACGAAAAATAAGCGCGTAAGCATCGACTAAAAAGAGACGTTTTTGTTCTGACATTTTCTAGAATTTTGAAGTCTATAAAACTACAAAACTTAAGCTATGCAATGAAAGAATGTTGAAGTAAAAAATAAAAAAAGAAAGCCGCTCCCTACTGCGACTTTCCTTCTCTAAAAAATAATTGAAGACAATCAATTATATTATCGTATCCTTTGAATTTCAAACCATGACCTTGATGGATTATTGTCCATTAACAGGCCATTGAAGGTGGTATAGATATAGAATTCAATATAATCTGAGGCATTGAGCTGAACTAAACAGTTTAGGTTTCGACTGACTTGGCCAGCCAGTTCGTGGAGATACAGTACTTCTTTAAATAATGTGCCATTTTTATAGACAGCTAAGCCAATATCACTTGGTACAGATGGCCAGTTTACGGTTTTAAAGGTTGCATTTATTTGGTAATAACCAGTTGTATTGGCAATAAATCTATTGTTAGGGGTATTAAATTCAGATTGTGTATCAATAGCAACGAAATCTAACGGTAATTTCTCGTACCCTGTACCACCGTGAGTCCAGATCAAACTGCGATAAACAACCAAAAGAGAGAAATTATTTACGTTAAAGCTTAAGTTGTTTAGGTTTACGGTTTGTACTGGTTGGCCGTCATCTTCTATGGATAGTCCCAAAGTATTCCCAACCAAATCAAAATTATCTATTTGCTGGTCGTCGGTTCCTGTGCCATCTTGCAAAGAAGCCAGATCTACAGTTGCTGGTGCTACACCATCATTATCCAGAGAGATTCCTAGTACAGTACCAACAAGAGCAATATTATCTATGGCTTGATTATCAGTGTTAATCGTTGCATCTTGAAACGAAACATTACCAGCACCATCTGTAGTCATTACTTGGCCAGCTGTACCATCGTTTCCTGGTAAGAAATAGCGGTTTAATGCTGGATCATTCCCAACAGATACTCTTCCTGAAAAGAATGCTGCATAATCGGTTGAATTGTTATCAGCACGAGAGTACACTCCGTAATCTGTCCCAGTTGTAGAGACTACATTGTAGGTTCCATAAGCTTCGTTGCTCACGGATGCTCCACTAAAAAAAGTTCTATTGCCGTACAGATAACTTGAACTATGTGTCGAGAAAGCCTGGTTATAAACTCCAGTATTATAAGACGATGGATTGGTGGTGTCAAATGTATTGGTAATACCGGTTGCTCCATCAATGCCAGTATTGTTAAAATAATTTACAACGCCTCTGGCTGTACCAGAAAATCCGAAAGTAAAGAAATTGTACATGCCTGTTTTAGTTCCGCTACCTGATCCTGAAAAGGAATTACGTATAGCTTGTATAGAAGACCCATTGCTATTGCCGCCAATACTATTGCTTAAAAGATAAGCATTGGTAGTACCATTTAAAGTTGCACTATTCTCTATACCCTTAACTAGTCCTGAAGAGACAGGTGTTAAAACATTGGATATAGACGTACTATTTATAGATGGATTGGTTTCAACATAAAATGTTTTTCCAGAACTGGATGTGTTACCAATTGCTACATTTCCTTGCGTAAAGATATTATCGTTAATGCTTGTTGGTGATGAGGCACTACCTTGTATATGCCAATCACTATCTTCTGATGAAATATCTTGAAAAGTTACATTACCAGCACCATCTGTGGTCATTACTTGTCCAGCTGTACCATCAGTAGCAGGCATTAAATAACGATTTGTGGTTGCATTTCCTAATGAGGTTCTACCAATAAAGTAACCTGCATAACCAGTTACGCTAGGGGTGTAACTATAAACACCATAGTGAGTACCACCTGCTGAACTACTAATATTAGAATAAACACCATATTTATTTCCAGAACCAGAACCAGTTAAACTATTATAGGCACCATAGTGAGTTCCATTTCCAGAATTAGATATTGAATTTAAAATCCCATATTGTTGTCCATTATTTGTACTTAAGTTTTGACTATAAAATCCATAAACGTTCCCAATATAATTACTGGCATTTGTAATTTGAGCTTCATATACCCGAACATCATGATTTGTTTGTGTTGAAATACCATTCATACGAGCACTATAAGCTTTTGTTCGAGTCGAAACACCAGATGAAGAACTGTTATCGACAACGTAAACTCCATCTAGATTACCTCCAATATTTGAATTGTCTCCGGTTAAATTAATTTGAATGCCATCTTCTGATAAAGTATTTAATTCCATTACAGGATTTGTAACACTGCCATTACCTGTACTTTGAATGTCTATCATAGAGCTAGGATTTATAGTATTAAAACCTATTCTATCGTTATCACCACGAACATAAAATAAATTGTTGAAGTTTTGGCTGTCTATACGTAATCCGTCACCTCCTTGAATTTCAACAGGACCACTATCTGCTGTAATTATCCTTCCTAACCCAGTACCACCTTCATCATAAGCTTCGTCTAAAGTGTTTTTAGTTCCTAAAATGGAAACCCATGCAGCACTCCCATTATCCCAATAATAAAAACCTTTGGTTGGTGTACCATTTCCAGTAGCAAACACCATCATACCATCCTGGTCTACTGTTGGGTTTGTTGATGGAAAATTGTCTATTCTAGGAATCAAAATCCCATCTTCGTTTGTTGGCGAAGTAGTACTAGAAGCCGAAATATCTAAAGTAGATTTTGGGTCAGTATTGCCAACGCCAACCTGAGCGGTAGTAAAAAAACTAAAGCATAAAAACGCTATGATTGTAATTGTCTTCATTATTGTAGGGTATTAAGGTTGAGAGGTTAAAGTTTAACCTCTACATCAAATGTGTTTCTTACATCTTTAAGAATTTTATTGACATAGTAAAGTAGTCCGAGAAAAATTTCACTTCCTCCCAGAATTAGTGGGTTTACATTTCCAAATAATTGAATGGAAACATGCCCTGCTAAAAAGCTAGAGTTGATGACTAAAAGCGACACAAGAAATGTAGAGGTTTTCATCTCACAGAGATTTAATGATTAATAGCTCTTCAAAACTAGTTTCGATGTCTAAAAATACTCTTGATTATTTTTTCAAAAACAAGGAGTATTTTGTCAAAATGAAGAAGAATGACAAGGATTATTTATTCAAAATTAAAATAAATGACTGAAAATAAATTAGTTGCGAAATTCAGAAGGGCTTTTTTCAAACTCCTCTTTAAAGGTCTTGCTGAAATAATTTGGATCGTTAAAACCGACAGCATAAGCAATTTCCGAAATGGATAAATCGGTAGTTTTTAGTAGTTCTTTGCCTTTTTCCAATCGTACTTTTCTAATAAATATGGCTGTACTGGTATTGGAAATGGCCTTTAATTTTCTGTAGAGTTGCGAGTCGCTCATAGCCATAGCTTTTGCCAATTCCGTGGCACCGAAATTTGAATCGTCAATATGGTCTTGAATGTGTTGAATAACGGAATTTAAAAAGATGAGGTTTTTATCTTTTGGTTTAGGTTCTTCTTCCTTTTGCTCCACAATAGTATTGACAGCATAACGCTTTTGTAATTGCTTTCTCTTAGCAATAAGCATTTGCATACGCAGCTGTAATTCTTGTTTTTGGAAAGGTTTGGTTAAATACGCATCAGCACCACTTGTAATGCCTTCCAGTCGGTCTTCTTGCAAAGCCTTTGAGGTCAACATGATGATAGGAATATGATTGGTGTTGGCATCAGCTTGTAGCTTCTGGGTTAATTCAAAACCATCCATTATGGGCATCATTACGTCAGTGACAATAATATCTGGGATTTGCGCACTTGCTATTTCCAAGCCTTCTTTTCCATCCTTGGCAAAGGTGACTTTATAGTTTGGTTTTAAGCACGATGCGACGTAACGTGCCATATCTGCATTGTCTTCAACAATAAGTACAGAGTTGGCATCGTCATCTGAAATGGCATCATCTATTTGAGGTACAACCGTACCAATGGTCATTTCCCTTTCAATTTGGGCAGCAGGTTTAGTGGCAGCGTTGTTGGTTACGGGCAGATGAATGGTAAACGTTGTGCCTTTATTTACTTTAGATGTTACGTTGATGTTTCCATTGAATAACTCAACCAACTCTTTGGTTAGAGCCAAGCCAACTCCTGTACCTTGCGATACTTTATGTTCGGTATTTTCAACTTGGTAAAAGCGGTCGAAGATAAAAGGTAGCTCGTTTTCATCGATACCGTAGCCTTGATCGGCAACTTGGATTTGTAACGTGGAAGCATCTTTTTTATTCAGGTTAATATGCAATTCGGAATGTTGAGGTGAAAACTTTATGGCGTTAGAAATGAGGTTGGTCATTATTTGGCGAATTTTTTCAGCATCAAAATCCATTATAACCTTTTGAGGAGTCGCCGAAAATTTTAAAGACACAACTTTGTCTTTGGCAATACTTTTAAAGCTTTCTACAATATGCCTTATAAAGTCAACAATATCATTTTGAATAAGATTGACGCTAAGTTGTCCTTTTTCGAGCTTTGCCAGATCGAGCATCTGGTTAACCAAATCCAGAAGATTATGACTGTTTTGCTCAATGGTTTTTAAAGACGTATTAACATCGTCTTTTTCTGAAAAGCGTTCCTTTAGATTTCCTAAATAGCCTAAAATAATGGTTAAGGGTGTTCTAAACTCGTGCGTAATGTTAGTGATGAAACGTGATTTTAAATCATCTAAATCCTTTAGGCGTTTTGATTCTTGTCCTGCGATTTGACGTTGCAAACTTATTCTGTAGAAGGCATACACAATACCCAAAAATAAAAGCAAATAGGATAGGTAAGCGATATTGCTTTTGTACCAAGGCGGTGTTACGTTTATTTTTAATTGTAATGGTGGTTTTTGCCAGAGGTCGTTTCTAGATTTTCCTTGAATTTGAAGCGTATAAGATTTTGATGATAAGTTTAATAACTGAATATTGTTTTCGCTACCTAAAGCATTCCAATCGGTATCGTCAGGTAATAGCTTATATACATAATTAATATTACTGTTTGGCCTAAAATCTAACGCCGCAAAATTTAAATTTACTGGGAAATCATCATGGTTAAGGTTGATTTCTTCAGCACTGCTTATGGATGTAGCAAGGATTTCTGAAGTATTGGGTAAAATATAATCGTCTTTAATCTTAAGACTTGTGAATTTAAGGGTTCCTTCCTTGTCTAATTCTGAAATTCGATTCGGATCAAAAATATTTAGGCCATTAATGCCACCAAAATAAAGGTGTCCTGTTTTTTCATTTTTAAATGTTGCACCAAGGTTAAACTCTGTGCTTTGCACGCCATCTTTTGGATTGTAATTGGTAAATTCCTCGGTTGTTTTATTGAATGTAAACAAACCACCATTGGTGGATAGCCAGAGGTTACCGAGATCATCTTCGTTAATATTATAAACAAAGGTATTGGTAAGACCTTCTCGTTTGCCGTATGATTTAAACGTATCGGAAACCGAATCGTATTTGTTAAGTCCTTTTCTACTAGCAACCCAAAGGGTGTTTTCAGAGTCAATAAAACTGCTTAAAACCCCTCTCGTAACAAGACCAGAAGATTCGTCATAATTTTTTACCGAAATTAACTCACCATCCTTAAAGTTAAGCTTACTCAATCCTTTTTGGGTACTCATCCAATAATTCTTTGTAGCATCTTCAACCATAGAAAGTGTGAATACCGAAGCCAAATCTTTAGAGTTGTAGGTTTTGAATCTTAAATCATTTGAGGTGACATTACCAATAAATTTTGAAAATCCAGCGTTGAATGTCGTTACCCAAATGTTTCCTGATAGGTCTTTATAAACACTCCGCATATTTTCTGCTGGAAGTTGAGTGGGATTATTAGCATCAATTGGACATTTAATGATTGTTGGATTTTCAATATCTAAATTCTTTAAAGGAATAATAAACGCACCTTTATTGGTCACAAACCAGATATTGTTTTCATCATCTCTTGTGATGCCTCTAACTCTATTGTGATGGGTTAAAACGTTAAATTTTGAATTGTCATTATTGCTAGAAATTACCAATCCGCTTGAAGAGCCTGTAAATAGAAAATCTTCGGTGTCGTAAACTGCAAAAACGGATGGGTTATCTAGATTGAAATTATCCGTAGGTTGTTTAAAAACATCTTGTGCTTCAATAGCCGTAATGTCTAAGTTGATGTTGCCAATAAAAAGCAAATTATCATTTATGAAAAGTTCATTAATACCATCGGAATTTATGGTTGAAGCATCGTATTTTTTATCAGCTATAAAATGTTGTTTTACTTTAAATTGATTACTGTTGAATTCTGAGACTAACAATCCATTTGATCTTGTGCCTATGTAATAACTACTGTTGGCATAAGCCATTGTGTTGATGTTGTACTTTGAGTGAAGACCATCTTCTATAATCGGAATTTCAGAAAAGCTTTTAGTATGTTCGGAATATTTTAAAACGCCTTCACTAGTTATTGCCCAAAGGTAATCGTTAAGATATTCAAGGTTGTTGATAGGTGTTTCAAACTTCGCGATTAGTTCATACGAAAAATCATAACCAGAGTTATTGAGGTCACTTAGTATTACTTTGTAGATATGCCCTTCATCGGTACCAACAAAAATAGTATTGTTTTTAGCGGCAATACCAGTGATTTTTTCTGGTATATCTTTTTGAAAGTTATTAGAGTAAAAGTCGTGATGTTCGTCAATTACAGCAATGCCATTATCATAAAACGTGGTAATGATTTTATCATCATATTTAATTAAACGCGTGCAATTAGAGTTAGGCTCGCCAAATTGTGTAATGGTTTCAGTTTTTAGGTTGTATCTTATTAGCCCGTTTTGACCAGTACCCACATAAAGATAATTGTCTTTAGAAGTTAACGTGCCAATACGATAACCAGCAATATCTAATCCGCTGTTAAGGTCTTGTTGAGGTACAAAAAAATCTTGCCCATCAAAGCGAACCACACCGTCAGATGTGCCAAGCCAAATAAAACCATTGGCATCTTTTTCTATGCAGTGAATCGTTTCTTGCGGTAGCCCTTCGTCTAAACCATAATGCGAAAACGTTAAATTTTGGGCACTAGCAATTAAGCTGACTAAACATAAAAGTAGGGAAAGGTTAGTGTTACTTAATCTAAGAGAACAAATAGTTATAAAATTCGTCATAAAAAGATTAATAGTCCTGTACAAAATAATAAATCTTTGATTTATAAGAAAATACTTAATACTAATGTCAACAAACTAATCTTCATTTTTAATGATGTCATAAAAAAAGCCGAAACAAACGTTTCGGCTTTATATGGTTAATAGCATATTAATTAACAGAGTTTTACAGTCTTCATTTTAATTTGGAGACTTTTTCTGTAGGCTTTAATACTTATAATCTCGTTACTTTTTTTGTGATTCATTTTCAAAACTTTTGCCTTTGCTCTAGCAGAGATAGTAGTTTTGCTAGCTTCTGGCTTTTCAGATTTAATAGTTTCAACTAACTCAGTCTCATTATTGCTTACCACATCTTGCTGAGCAAATCCTGCTAGAGACATTATTAAGAAAGCTAATATGACTAAACTTTTTTTCATTGTCATTAAACCGTTTTGTTTTAATTTCGATTCAAAGAAACATAGGTTTGTTTGATTATGGTGAATTTTTTGGACGAAACCAGGCGATAATTAGATAACTGACATTTGTTAGTCAAAAACATCGATGAAATACATAAAATGAGCTCGTAGCCCTTTAAAAACGCTATTTTGTAGGGCTGAAATAAAGTGAATTTCAACCTAAAAGAGATGCTTTACAGATATCATCGACAAACTACACTAAATACTAATTGAGATAGAAAATATTATGGATGTGAATAGCACGGACTTTAACGATAACCCTTATTATCAATTGTTTCTAAAGCAACAATCTCAACAGCTCAATATAGGAACCGTACCTTATAGTGCTCGAATAGAGAAACTAAAAAAACTGAGGACTGCAATTGAAGTAACCTTTAGAGATCAAATTATTGAAGCGTTACACAAAGATTTAAACAAGCCTAAAGTAGAAGTAGAGCTCACCGAGATTTATCCGATTATTAGTGAGATTAAATTTGCTAAATCTAATTTGCGTAAATGGATGCGTAAGCAAAAGGTAGATACACCTATGTCAATGCTTGGTTCAAGTTCTTACTATATTTACGAGCCTAAAGGAGTTTGCTTAATTATTTCGCCATGGAATTTTCCGTTTAATTTAACGTTTGGGCCTTTGGTGTCTGCAATTGCAGCAGGTAATTCTGTAATTATAAAACCATCGGAGATGACACCAAATTCTTCAGCATTAATGGAAGAAATTGTAAAAACTGTTTTTGAAGAGGAGGATGTTGCACTAGTAGAAGGAGAAGTCAAAACATCCACTCAATTATTACAATTACCGTTTAATCACATCTTTTTTACAGGGTCGCCTAATGTTGGAAAAATTGTGATGTCTGCAGCTGCTAAACATTTAGCCTCAGTAACACTTGAACTAGGAGGGAAGTCTCCAACAATAATAGATAATACTGCTAATGTTGATAAAGCAGCAAAACGTATCGTTTGGGGAAAGTTTATGAATGCAGGACAAATATGCGTATCGCCAGATTATGTGTTGATAGATGAAAGTATTAAAGCGAAGTTTATTGAAGCATGTAAAAAATGGATAGAGCGCTATTTTACCAATCAACCTAAAGCATCAGATTCTTACGCAAGGATTGTAACCCAAAAGCATTTTGAACGGTTACAATCTCATCTGCAAGATGCAAAAAGCTTAAAAGCTAAAGTAGATATTGGTGGTGAGTTAGAAGCCGATTCAAAATATATAGCGCCAACCTTAGTTTCTAATTTAATTGATGAGGCAACATTATTAGATGAAGAAATTTTTGGGCCTATTTTGCCAATAGTTACTTATAAAACATTAGACGAAGCGATTGCTTATATTAACGAAAAAGAGCGTCCTTTAGCACTTTATATTTATAGTAGCAGTAAAAGAAATACAAAACACATTATCAAAAATACTAGAGCAGGTGGTACATGCATTAATAACAACGTGATTCATTATGCTAATCATAACTTACCTTTTGGTGGTGTAAATAATAGTGGTATAGGTAAAAGCCATGGTTTTTATGGTTTCAAAGCTTTTAGCAACCAACGCGCTGTGGTAAAGCAACATACCTTTGGTATTAATGAATTGCTGTTTCCACCATACACTAATTTTAAGGAGAAACTTGCCAAACTCACTATAAAGTGGTTTTAAGCAAAAAAGGGAATTGCTCCCTACTGCAAATTCCCTTTTAATGATTTTTCTGTACTAAATTAATAGCAATACAAATGTATTTTAAATAAGTTATTAAGGTCTCATCCTTTTGGGTGATTTATTAAATATTGAAATAAAAAAAAGCCACTCCCTACTGCGGCTTTTCCGCCCAAAAACATAATTGCTCCTTTTAAACAATTAGTATTAAATTTTGATTAACAACAGATTAATCTTCAGTAGTATTATTGCTGACTGATGTACTATAAGAGTTATTATTTTCTAATGCTAAAATTCTTGCCTCTAGTTGCTCTAATCTGCTTAATTTTTCTTTTAAAATGGTATTTTCTGTTTTTAGTGTTTCAATTTTTGTGTTTAATTCTTGAATCGCTTTTACGGTAACAGGAATTATATCAGAATAGTAAACACCAAGATTAGTAACTGGTCGCATTTCTTCTACACCTGTTTCTTCATCTATAGTTACGGATTCTTCGGTAACAACAACTTCTGGTAGTACTTCTAATAAATTTTGTGCAGAGAAGCCTATTTTAGTAGCTGGATTAGATGATTTTTTCCAACTAAATGTTAATGTTTCAACCTGCATTAATTCTTCTAAACCATATTCTAAAGGTTTAATATTTTTCTTTTGACGTAAGTCACTGGTATTTATAGTACCATCTCCTGCCCAAAGTGCTTGCCACCTCCAATTAGAAGTACCTAAAGATCTAACGTTATCATCAAAAGGTAATAGTCTACCATGAAGCATCATGTAAAGGTTGCCAACATCAAATAAAAATTCCGTACTACCTATTCCTGTTGTTGTATTTCTATTTATTCCATCAATTTCAAAATCAGCTACGTAATTCACTGTTGCTGTCACACCATTTACTACTCTGGTGTTACCATTCTCTGCCAATCCAAGTGCCGTACTTTGTCCAATTCTAACTACATTTTCACTGGCATCTACCCAAAACATATGGCTTCTGGTATCAGATTCTATTCTAAAATCGGCATTATTGTTTCCTTGATCATTAAAAACAGTTATGCCATTGCCATGTATCCTGTGATTCACAGTATTATTTTGGTAAATATCTAAAACGCCGTCATCACCACTATCATAAAGTCGAGCCAAAATATCACCTGAATTTACGGCGCCATCTCGAAGCCATAAATCATCTGAATAAAATGAATTGCCTGTTACATTAAACGTTCCTGCAGTATTTGTGGCTCCTATTGAGACTCTATTTATTCCAGCATCAACCAAAAACATATTTTCATTAGTATTGGATTCTACTCTAAAGTCTCTGTCTAAACCTTGTTGGTTAAAGACAGCTGCAGTGTTAGCATTTAAGTCTATAGATACTATTCCGTTTTCATAGATTTGAAGTCTACCATCATCATCCATATCTATAAACCTTGCTAAAATTGTAGATGATGCATCAGAGTTTTCATCCCTTAAATATAAATCACCACCAAAAACAGCATCACCAAAGGCATTCATCTCGAATTTGTCTACGCCAGCATCTTGTACTTTAAATGTGCCTGAACTGTTGACATTGAAGATCATGTCAAACGTATTATTGGTAATAGTAGTGTTCTGATTTAGAGTTCCTCCTAGCCTAACTTGGTTTCCTGTAGCTGACAATCCATTGAGAGCAGTTACTACTCCAAGAGTACTCGGGTTTGTCCAACTAGCGGTTCCATTAGCGTCTGTTGTTAATACATAACCGTTTGACTGGTTTCCATCTGTATATTGAAGATTGCCGTTGATGTCTAAGGTTGCATCTGGAGTCGGATCACCAATACCAATATTGCCATCACCTGTTACTACCATAATGTTACCAGTACCAGTATGGAACAGATTGAAACGACTGTTAGCAGCTATATTATCAGTGTCCCCAAAAAAAGTCCATACATTACCATTAGTTGTACCTGTATTGGTGAAATTTACACGAGCACCGCTAGATCCAACATCTACTAAGTTAATATGTGGTTGAGCGCCAGTATTATTAGCCAGAATATCTAAAAACCCATTACCAATTGTTTGGCCTATTGCTACTTTACCTTGAGTATAGATATTATCATTAATACTATTGGGTTCATTAGTTGTACTCTGTGTATACCAATCGTGATCAGAATTGTCGAGTGAGGAAAGATTAACGTTTTGGGGTGTTCCGTTTTCAATACCAACAGTTAGAATATTTGTAGAATTATTAAATGATAAGTTTTGTATGTTTTGATCATCAGTACCTGTTCCATCTTGTAATGAGGCTAAGTTTACCGTTTGTAACGGTTGACCATCATTTATAAGAGATAACCTAAGTGTGGTGCCAACAAGGCTAAAATTATCAATGGTTTGATTATCTTGATCAATACCTGCGTTTATTTTAATCCAATCATTAGCAGTGTCGTCCCAATAGTAAAAACCTTTACCATCTTCACCAGTATTGTCATAAAACACCATCATACCATCTTGGTTTGCAGTCATAGAGACATCTGCTGGTAAATTGGTAACACGAGGTATCAATATACCATCTTGATTGGTTGGTGAAGTTGTGTTAGAAGCACTAATATCCAATTGTGCTTGTGGGTTGGTATTGCCAACACCTACTTGGGCCAATAGACTGTGGCCAATTAAAAAGATAAGGATTACTATAACACCTATGGCAAAGTTCTTAAACGGAGTTTTACTTAATGTATCTTTTGAATCATTTGGGTTAGTAGTATTCATAATGTAGAGAATTGATTAATAGCATGGTGTAAAATTCTTAAATTGTATTAGGTTTCATTTCATCCTTTTGGGTGATTTTAGAAGTCAATAGGTTTGTTAACTTTGTGTTACTAATAATTTTACATGAAAATCAATCACATATTCCTTGGTATATGCTTGGCATTCAGTTATCTAGCGTATTGCCAAGATGCACCTGTGGATTCCTATCAGAATAGTTTACAGAAGGTTATTGATAGCGATATATCTAAAAGTGTTAAAAAAGAATCGTTGTTCTTATTGGGAGAGTATTTGGTTCAGCGAGACCCAGATAAAGCCGAACTAATTGCTAAAGATTTAGAGGCTAATTACATTGAAAATGATAGTAATGAGATACGTCGTAACAACTATATTTTTGCAGCCAGTCACAGATGGCATGGAGATTATAAAACCGCATTAGACTTTTATAGAGATATAAACTCTTTTTCCAAAAAGCGTAATGATTCTATAGATATTGCCAAGAGTGCACATTTTATAGGAACAATCTCAATGTTTTTAGGGAATAATGTAGAGTCTCAAAATATGCTTTTAGAAGCGGCATCTATTTATGATAAAATAGGAAGTGCAAAACAAAAAGCCAGAATTAATAATACACTTGCAGGTTTTTACCTTAACGTAGATCAGCTTGAAAAGGGAAAACAACAATATTTAAAAGCTTTAAAGCAGTTTGAAGTCTTGCAAGACAGCTCTGGTTTGGCAAGTGTTAATGCTAATCTTGGAATGTTGTATACTGACTTGGGAGAATACGATAAGGCAGAATATCATCTAATGAAGCAAAAGGAATACAATGTGGTGTTTCCAACATTGAGAGAAATGGGCTTTCATCATGATTTTCTTGGGTTGTTAAGGCAAGAACAAAACCGACTAGATGAAGCTTATGAAGAACATTTAAGGGCTTTAAAAATCCGTGAAAATTTAAGTAGTACTTACAACCTATGTGAATCTAAAATTCATATGGGTGAAATCTTAATAAAGCTAAAAAGATATGATGAAGCCATAGATCAACTTAATGATGTATTTTCTTTTGAAGAACATGAATCTTTAAACCAAGAGCAACGTGCTTATGATCTGCTAGCTGAGGCTTATGAAAAAAAAGGAGATTACAAATCGGCACTCAATAACTTCAAAGCTTACAAAACGATGACTGATTCAATCTATACAAAAGAATCGATTGAAATCATCGCTGAGAAAGATGCACGATACAATCAGCAAAAGAAAGACGCTAAAATTGCATTGCTAAATAAGGAAAAGGAAATCTCACAGACCAAATTATCGCGTTCTAGATCTATAATGATTATTTCTTTGATTGGTCTTGGTTTACTAGCCATTGCAGCTCTAGCCTTGTTAAAGATGAATCGAAAAATAAAAAGTAAAAACGAAACGATTTCCAAAGCTTTAAAGGATAGAGAGTTACTGTTGCACGAAACCCATCATCGTGTAAAGAATAATCTTCAGATGATTTCAAGTTTGCTTAATCTGCAATCTAAATATGTGAAGGATGATAATGTTTTAGAAGTGCTTCAAAATGGGAGAAACCGTGTACAATCTATGGCTATTCTACATAAAAATTTATATGTAGGAGAGGATCTAAATATGGTGAATATTCAACATTATTTTGAAGGATTGGTAGACAGCATTTTAAATTCTTATAACAAGACAGAGAATGATATAGACTTAAGGATTGATGCAGAAAAAGTTACCATGGATGTAGAGTCTGTAATTCCTCTTGGTTTAATTGTTAATGAGTTGGTTACTAATTCATTAAAGCATGCTTTTCCGAAGGATATTAAAACTAAGCCTGAGATAACTTTAAAAATGTCTGAACGGGAGGATTTTTATACCTTAAAGGTTGCAGATAATGGTGTTGGTATACAAAACGATATTATAGAAAATGGTAATAAGGAGTCTTTTGGTCAACGTCTTATAAAATCGCTTTCCAAAAAACTAAAAGCATCTATTAGTATTACTAACGATAACGGAACTTCAGTCTCTTTTGAGCTTCCAAAATAAAAGCTAATGTAATAAGGTGTGTACTAAGGCAATTGTTTCAGAGCGTGTATGCGTATTCATTTTTTCGTAAATATTCTTAATGTGTGTTTTTACAGTATTAACACTTACAAATTGAGATTCTGCTAATTGTCTGTTGGTTTTACCTTCATATAAGCCTTCTAAAATTTCAAACTCTCTTTGTGTTAGCGGAGTATTGATTTTAGAATTTATCATTTCAATTTTAAGTGAAACAGGTAATACGAACTTTGAAAAGTTATAAAGTGCCACTTCAATATTAGAATAAAGCTCTTTTTCATTAAAGGGTTTTACGATATAACCCATTGGCATTGTTGGTTTAGCACGTTCAAGAATTTCTTTACCAGAATACGATGTAAGATATAAAAAAGGGACTCTACGTGTTTTATTAATGTGTGCAGCAACTTCAAACCCTTCGTAATTACCATCTAGATTAATATCTAAAAGTACTAGGTCTGGTTGCTCATCATTAATATAATCTATGGCTTCTGCTTTAGAATATGCCACAGCTACAACGCTATAATCTACATTTGTAAGCATATCATGAATATCCTCTCCAATGATTGGGTCATCTTCAACAATAAGCACTCTTATAGTAGACATGTTGTAGGGTGATTTAAAAAAGTTTACAGCAAGTTACTAAGCAGAACGTGAGTTTCAAAAAAAGACGATATAAATCTGATTTTATTGATAAATAGTAGATTAGATTTTAAATAAAATGAAAAAGCCGCTCCCTACTGCGGCTTTTTCTGTTATCCGACTTAATTTTATAATGTCGGTCTCAAAACATAGTTGTTGTGTTTTAATAATCAAAGATTGTTTGTTTTTGCCTTGTTAACTCATCTTTCAATATTTAATGCAATAAACGACAGATATATTAACAGGTCTGGTTTCGGAGGATCCTGTAAGGGATGAATTAAAAGCTGGTATATTAATAGTATGGCTATGATTAACTGAAGCGTTAGTATTAAATGAAGGAATAGTAATAGTATGGCTGTGTATTCCTGTTGAATTTGTATTTAGAGCAGGTATGTTAACTGTGTGGAAGTGATTGCCTGTGGTTGTGGTGTTAATTACGTCTGGGCCACTAGTGCCAAAATCATCGACAACAAAATCGGGACTGGAAAAAGTACTGTAATCGATGTTTCCTTCGACACCTCTAACTTGGTGCGAATGATTCCCTGAAGTACTTGTGGTCGTTGTTGTTGGGTTTATAATGTGTTGGTGTCCACCTGCATTAGAAGTTGCAACACCAAAGCTGTTTACACTATGGCTGTGATTTCCGCTAAAACCTGAAGTGGAAGAAGGTGTGTTTATTTCATGTAGGTGGCTCGCCATTTCAGCATCTTGTGTGGTTCCAACCGCATCTCCAGTTGTTCCGTCTCCTCTATCTTGGCGTGTAGCAGCATCAGGGTCGTTACCAGCACCATCGTCATATCCTCTTAAAAACTTGCCCCTGTAATCGGGTAAGTTAAATGTTGTAGAACCATCACCTGACCCATATGTGGTTCCTAAAACGGCAAAAAGTTCAGCGTAGGTAGTCCTACTTACAGCACTTCCATCACAAACTAAATATCCTACTGGAGGGGTTTCTAATGGAAAACTAAAAATAGCGCCTGTGGGTACAGGGTCTTTACTTTCTTTAAGTAATCTGTCCCATGAAGAACCATCATAAAAATAAAACCCTATTACATCATTGGTTTGATAAACCATAAGGCCATCTGCTGGAGTGGCAATTGCTAAACGTTCGCTCACAGTCATTCTAGGTATTAGAATACCCTTATCGCTAGACTCTATATCCAAAGCACTTGATGCATTTGGATTAGTAGTACCAATGCCAACTTGTGCAAATAGGCTGTGTCCTATTAAAAAGATAAGAATGACAAAAACACCTATGGCAAAATTTTTAACAGGATGTTTACTCAATGTTTTATTTGAGTCGTTTGAGTTGCTTGTATTCATAACGTAGAGATTAATAGCTATGTAAAACTATTTTAAAACCAGTATTTTAAAACTTTGTTTTTAGTAAAACGGCATTTTTATTTAGTAAATGCAGATAACCAGCAATTAAATGCCTTTTAGCTTACTTACTACTAAGTTCTTTTGAGAAGCACTCAAAGGAATATTGTCATTGTTTTTTAGTACAATGTTATTTTTACCAACACTTAGAATATGTTTTAGATTAACAACATAAGATCTATGGGTTCTTAAAAAATTAGTACTCCCTAATTGTTGAAGCGTATGTTTTAAGGTATGAGGTACTAAGTAGGTTTTGGTTTTTGTTACTACGTAACAATAATTATCGTATGCTTTAAGATAATAAATAGTTTCTTGATTTATTTGGTGAAGACGACCTTTGTCTTTTATGGTCAAATAATGCTGTTCTGATGTCTTGTAATTATGCCATGAAATATCAATATTGCTTCTAAGTCCTGTTTCTGTGAAAGGTTTAGCAATATACCCAATAGGCTTTGTGCCTTTTATCCGTTCTATCGTTTGGGAATCGGTTTGAGAGGTAAGGTAGATATAAGGTTGTCTAAGTTCATCAAGGTCTAAAGCGAGGTCAACACCATCCTTACTTCCCTCTAATTGAATATCCAATAATACCAAGTTAGGCCTTAAAACCATAATTTCATTCAAAGCAGAGATAGCCTCATCTGATTCACCAACAACCTTAAAGCCCTGCTTTAAAAGTGCTGTTTCAATTGTGGCAGCTATTAAAGGTTCATCTTCTACTATATATATTGTAAGTTGTTTCACTTTTTTTGCATGGAAGTTCAATACTAATTTTTATTCTCAAAAACATGTTATTAATGCCAAAAACTAGTTGACATAGACTAAGAAATTAAATTAAACTTTTTTATTTCCAAGATGGCTTCAGTCCCCTCATCGGGCTTGGAATGGTAATCGATAGTAGCTTTTAATTTCTTAGAAAGTGCTTTTATTAATTTAATACCAAACGAATTTGGTTTAATCTCACCTTCAAATCCAGATCCATTATCTTTAACTTTTAGCACAAGTGCTTCATTTTCATGATGTAAGTTGATGGCGAGCTTACTTTTTTCATCTACTACCTTAAAAGCATGCTTAAGTGTATTAACAATAAGTTCATTAAGTATTAGGCCCAAAGGGGTAATGGTTTCAATATCAAGTACCAAAGGTTCTACATCTAGTTCGTAGGCTATCGGAACTGTCTTAAATTGATGGCTTTCAAAGATGTCCCTTACTAAGTCTCCAAAATATTCTTCGGTATTTATACCTACCAACTCATCTTTACTATATAATTTTTGATGGACGAGAACCATGGACCGAACTCGATTCTCTGCTTCCTTAATGGCAAGCTTAGCTTCCTTATCTTCAATATTTTCTGATTGTAAATAGAGTAAACTGGAAACTATCTGAAAACTGTTTTTAACACGGTGATGAATTTCTTTTAGCAAAATATTTTTCTCGTCTACAGTTCGTTCCAAAAGCTTGTTTTGTTCGCTCAACAATTTAGACTTCATTGCATTTTTCCTCAGAAAATAAATAATTACCGTAAAAACAATAAACACTAAAATTCCAATAATAGTGAAAAGGTTTTTTTTCTGGTTTTCCTTTTCCTTTTCTAACTTTAAAAATTTTAGCTGGGCTTCCTTTTTCTCTGTTTCATATTTTACTTTAGAGTCTGCAATCTCTACAATCATTTTCTGTGTTCGCAATGAATCTATTAATGATGCCTTAATTCTTGCCGCTTCCAAAGTATTGTTACAATCATTAATTTGAGAATATGCTTCTTCCAACAATTGATAGCTCAACAATTTGTGGATAATCGGAATAGTATCGTTGTCCTTTACATAATACTCTAAATATTGTATAGCCTCTTTGGGTTTATTGGCCTTAATTAGCCCTTCTGCTAAATCGTTTAAATGCAAACGTTGTTCTAGTGTAAGGCTAGATTTAGCACTATTACCAATAGCCTTTTTTAAGGCTTCTAGTTGATCTTCGGAATCTTCGAACTCCAGAAAGCTGGATATGTTTAAATGAGTTTTTGGATTGTTGTAACCACCATTTCTAAGATAATAAGCTTTGAGTTTTTGACTGTAATAAGCATGTTTTAAATAATTCTTGGTTGTTTTAAAGTGTAGTGCAACAGTTGCTAAGACGTAAGCATTGTTTTTGTCATCTGGATAAGGTTCTAGGCTCTTTACGGCATTTTCGTATTCTAATGAACCTTGTTCCTCATTACCTAACAAAATCTCAATTTCAGCTCTAAGTAAGAATACTTTATAGTGGTATCTTCCGAGTAAGGTCGAATTATTTGTTACAAGCTTCTCGGCTTTGTTTGCATATTCTAAGGCAGAATCTAATTTAGAGGTTACAAGATAACCGTAAGATTTTATTTGTGAATATTCAAAGTTAAATCGGTCAAATTGGAATTTCTCTGATAGTTGTATTGCTATATCCGAGAGTTTGAGAGCTTTTGAAGTACTATTTATTCGAATCAAATAGCCAATATATTTATTATAAAATAAAAGTTTAGATTTTTGAGTTGGAGCGATACTATCCATATATTCATACAAATCCAAAGCATTTTTTTGGGCGTCAATCTTTGAACAGATTTTTAAGATATCATTATCAAATGAATTGCCAACAGATTTAATTTTTCCGAAAATGGAATTGATAGAATCTTTAGTAATTTTTTGAGCTTGTAATTGCGAAATGTTAGATAAAACAACTAAAGAAAAACAGATATATAAAGACAAGGATTTTTTAATCAACATATTCCAATATTACATATTCGCATGTAATTTATCTTTTTAGATTTAGTGAACATATCTTTTTTTCTAGTGAATCTACTAAAACACTTAACCTTTATTATAAAAATCAGATTGAAATTGCTCGTTTTTACCATCTTGAAATTTGGTCATACTAAACCATTGATGTATTGAGTAACTTCCTGTTTCACCTTTTTTGTTAACTGCGATATAACCAACCTGAAAATCTTTGTAGTTACTGTTGGGTTTATTTACAATTCTGCTAATAGCTTCTTCACAAGCTTGTTGAGGTGATTTGCCTTGTCGCATTAATTCCACCACCAAAAAGCTGCCAACGGTTTTAACCACTTCTTCGCCTAAACCTGTAGCAACACAGCCACCAATTTCATTGTCAATAAATAAACCTGAACCAATGATTGGTGAGTCGCCAACACGACCTTGCATTTTGTAAGCCAATCCACTTGTGGTACAAGCACCAGCAATATCTCCATTTTTGTCAATGGCTAGCATACCAATGGTGTCATGATTTTCGATATTAATTATCGGTTTGTACTCGCTTTTTACTTTCCAGTCTTCCCAGGCTTTTTTAGAACTTTCGGTAAGTAGGTCTTCAGCTTCAAAACCATTTGATAGCGCGAATTGTTTGGCGCCTTCACCAGCCAACATAACATGTGGTGTATCTTCCATTACTTTTCGGGCAACAGAAACAGCGTGCGTTATATCTTGAAGATAAACTACCGAGCCGCAATTACCGTGTTTGTCCATAATACAGGCATCTAGCGTCACATTGCCATCTCTATCTGGTAAACCACCTTTACCAACAGAACTATTTTTAATGTCTGCTTCTTCAACCATACAACCTTGCTCTACAGCATCGAGCGCATTTCCACCAGATTGCAATACTTCCATTGCTTTCGCAGTAGCATTTTTAACGTCCCAAGTAGCAATCACTAAAGGTAGACTAAGTTTTGAATTGTCTACTGTACCTGCCGTAGTCGCATTTGTGTTTTTCGATGGGTTTTGGTTACATCCAATAATGGAATTGCCCAAGGTTAAACCGGCTCCCGTTAGCGCAGTATTTTTTATAAATTTTCTACGGTTCATTTTCTTTTGAATTTAATAGTCAACCCCTTGTTTGTCTAAAACGGTCTTAGTTCTAAACGCATAAAAGAGTAAGTAAACAAAACAAATAACAGCTATCCAATAAGACGATTGTATGTTAAATACATCTGCTAATTTTCCTTGTACAGGCGGAATAATTGCTCCACCCAAAATCATCATAATTAAAAATGCAGAACCTTGTGAGGTGTATTTTCCTAAGCCAGCGATACTCAGGGTGAATATACAAGGCCACATTATTGAACAGAATAAACCACCTGATAAAAATGCAAATAGGGCGACATTTCCTGAGGCAAATAAGCCAATAAGCATTGCGATAATCCCCAATAAACTAAAAATTTTCAAGGTCTGGACTGGATTGTCCTTAGCCAAGAAAAAGCCTCCAATTTGGACTGCAATGCAAATAGCGAAAAATAAAATTTCATCAGAACTGAAACTGTATTTTATGGAATTGACTAATATAATGACACCAAAGGCAACGTAAGGTACAATGATAAGCAACGCCTTTTTCAAGCCTTTACTTGGATTAAAGACCGTAATAGCTCCTACCCAACGACCAATCATTAATCCGCCCCAATACAATGAGATGTAAGAACCTAATTGGGAATCATTCAAAACAGGTAAGCCTAAGGCATTAAGACCAGAGTTTTCAAACTCTTGCTTTAAGAGTTCACCCAGATTACTTCCTACTGTTACTTCTACACCAACATAGGTAAATATGGCAAGCATTCCTAAAACCAATTGCGGGTATTTCATTGCTCCCCAACCTTGGGGTTTTTTTGTTGCGCTAGAGTTTGCAATAAAAACAGCAGCAATTACAGCTAATAATGCTATAAATAAAACAATTAAACGTGTGTGTTCTAAGTCGTCGGAAGCAGTAACATCACCAGAATAGGTGCTAAAAATATAGCCGAAGCAACCAACAATGACAAGCGTTAAAATAATGAGTAAGTTTCGGGCTTTATTAGCGGGCTCAAAAGCAGTTTCAGATTTTAATGCTGGTAATTTTTTAGAAAAGTAGAATAAAGCAGCAGCAGCTAAAAATAATCCACCAACTCCAAGATAGAGTTGTTGTATAGTCATCAAGGTGATTTCATTATTAGCAATCATCAATGCCAATTCATCTGTGCTCCAACTGGCAGAACCAAAGATGACCAAACTGACCACAACAGGACCGATGGTAGTTCCGAAGGAATTAATACCACCTGCTAAATTCAAACGATGCGATCCTGTTTTAGGGTCACCAAGGGCGATTGCAAAAGGATTGGCGGCTGTCTGCTGAAGCGAAAATCCCAAGGCCACAATAAAATAAGCGATGAGCACCAAATAGAATACACCAGTTTGCCCTTGTTCTGCACCTGCTGTGACAGGATACATTACAAAAGCACCAACAGCAGAAAGTAATAACCCATATATTATCCCATTTTTGTATCCCCAATTATTCATAATGTCTTTCTTCATAGAACCTGAAAGAATAAATAGAAGTAACGCTCCGATGTAATAGGCACCATAAAATGCAAAATCTACCAATTGTGATTGAAATTGGTCAATGTTAAAATAGGTTTTACAAAACGGAATAAATACACTGTTTGAAGCGGCTATAAAGCCCCAGAAAAAGAATACGGTCACTAAAGTGGCTAAAGCAGATTTGTTGTTTTGATTGCTCATATGGTCTTGTTAGTTAGATTTATTTAATTGAAATTTCATCAGCAAAAATCCAGCTTCTACCGTCCATTGGATAGCCTAAATGCCATTCCGGTAGTTTGCCCAGTTTCTTGGCTATGATTTTTACGTATTTGTATTCGGTCATTGGAATTTTAAACTCTACGGTTTTAATTTCAATTTCATTGTTTTTGTTTTCTGCATTTATCTTTTGGGAAGGTAAGGCTTTAAAATCCTTTCCATCTTTAGAAACCAAACACTGCACTTCGGTTGGGTAAAAAATCCAAGCCCCTTGATCTTGCAAAAAGTTTACTGAAATGAGGTTAATAGGTTTTAGTCTTCCTAAATCTACAGTGGCCACCAAATCAGTATTGTGGTAACCTTGCCAACTCCCTGTCCGGTAATTTTTAGTACTTCTTATGCCGTCAATTAATGCATCATTTCCACCTGCGGAATATTGATTAGCAAATTCACTTTCTAAAATGATACTTAAGTTTGGATCAATCTTGTAAAAAGGTGTTGTTAACACAGGACTTTTTAAGTTACCTTTTTCTGAATATAATCTCACTTTTGTATCTTCTGTTATGGTAAAAGGCGTTTCGTATAGTTGAAAATCTTCATCATTAATCGCATAAAAAATCTTTGTATCTTTTTCAGAAGTATTTAAAACAACTTCTGTAGAACCTCTAAAAGTGATGTCACCTTTTTCAATAAATGGTGACGGTAAAATAATATGATTTGTTATTTCGATTTTTGGCTCTTGACCCTCTCGACTTCCCCAAATTGCTGGATTGTCATTCATATAAAATTCCAAAACACCACCGTCCATGATTTCTTGATGGGTAAGATAAGTTCTATTCAGTTTTTCGCCATTTAGATACACGTATTCAACATACTTATTTATATCGCTTAAATCATAACTTTTTATGGTGAAGGTTTTTCCGTTTTCAAGATTAATAGACACTTTGTCGAAAAATGGTGCACCAATGATATATTGATTAGAGCCTGGCGTTACGGGATAAAAGCCCATTGAGCTTAATACGTACCAAGCGCTCATTTGTCCGCAGTCTTCGTTACCCGAAACACCATCAGGATCATTTTTATAGAGTTCGGTTAAGATTTGATGTACTTTTTCTTGCGTTTTGTGAGGTCTGTTAACAAAATTGTAGAGGTATGCCATATGATGGCTAGGTTCGTTGCCGTGCGCATATTGGCCAATTAACCCTGTGATGTCTGCTTGGTCTCTTCCAGAAGTTTTTACTTTGGTAGAAAACAACTCATCGAGTTGAGCTTCCAAAGCGTCTTTTCCACCCAATAAATCTATGAAGCCAGAAATGTCCTGCGGCACATAAAAACTGTATTGCCAAGCGTTGGCTTCGGTATAATTGAAGTTGACTTCATAAGGGTCGAAAGGCGAAAACCACGTATTTCTAAAACGCCCACGCATAAATTTGCTACTTGGGTCAAACACATTTTTGTAGTACTGTGCACGTTGAATATACGTTTTATAATCGTCTTCCTTATTCATCGCTTTTGCCATTTGGGCAATCGTCCAATCATCATAAGCATATTCTAAGGTTTTTGAAACCGATTCGCTTTCTTCATCCACGGGAATAAAACCATAGTTTTTGTAAGCTTCTAAACCGAATTTGTCACGAGTTGCCGAATGTTTCATTGCTTCAAACGCTTTTTCGGTGTCGTAACTTCTTATCCCTTTTAAATACGCATCGGCGATAACTGGCACAGCGTGGTAACCAATCATACAATCGGTATAATTTCCTGATAAATCCCACATTGGCATTATGCCGCCTTCCTCATATTTTGCTAAAAATGTATTGATAAAATCATTGGTTTTCTCTTGTTCTATGATGGTATAAAGTGGGTGAGCCGCTCTGTATGTATCCCAAAGCGAAAACACCGTGTAATAGTCAAAATCCTTGGTTTCGTGAATTTCCAAATCCATACCTCTATAACGTCCATCCACATCTTGGTAAATGTTTGGTGCAATCATCGTATGGTAAAGTGCCGAATAAAAATTGGTTTTTTTGTCTAGATTATCACTTTCAATAACAATTTTTTCAAGTTGAGATTCCCATTCTTGTTGTGCTTCTTTCTTTACGGTCTCAAAATCTTTGGTTAAAACTTCAGCTTCGAGGTTTTTGTATGCACCAGCTTCATCAACGGCAGAAATTCCTGTTTTAATGAGGATTGGTTCGTTGTTTGGGTTTTCAAATTGAATGACGGCTTTCTTGCTTTCAAACTTGTAATTTTTACTTATTGCAACCCCATCACCATCATCGTAAAGGATAGCTTTTATTGGATGCGAAAAGGTAATATGATAAAATAAACGTTGGTCTTTTGCCCAAGCCAAAGAATGTCTTAAACCATTAATTTCAAAATCATTCAGTTTATTAATTTTATAATCCAGAAGTTTATCTCTATGGTCTAAGTCTAACACTACATATTGATTTTCAGCCGAAGGAAATTGATATTTATGAATACCACTTCGTTTGGAAACCGTTAACTCAACATCAATATTAGTTGAATCTAAATGGACTTTATAATAACCAGGTTCAGCACTTTCGTTCTCGTGCGAAAAATGGGCACGATAACCAGCTTTCCCATCTGAACCATTATTAAAATTCACTTTGTTGGTTGGCATTAAAAGGACATCGCCATAATCACTAATACCTGTGCCGCTAAGGTGGGTGTGTGAGAATCCGTAGATGTATTCGTCTGTGTAATGATAACCAGAGCAGCCATCCCAACCCTCTAAACGTGTGTCCGGACTCAATTGCATCATACCAAAAGGCATCGTCGCACCTGGATAGGTGTGACCGTGACCACCAGTGCCAATAAAGGTGTTGACATAGTTGGTTAGTGGTTGGTCTTTTTCGGCTTTTGTAACTGAAGAGGATTCTTTACAGCTAAAAAAAGAAAGCAGAACGATTAAAACGAAGGCGGATTTAATAGGCATCAAAAAAGATTAGTAATTTTAATGCATCTAATATACTAAAATGCACATCAAGAAATTAATCGGTCTTTTTATTTTGTCGTTGGCACTTGTGAATTGTAAGGAAGAATCAATTCAAATTACACAGACGCAGATTATTCCAATCCCAAATTCTATAGAGTTATCAGACTCTTTTTTTACAATCGATGAAAACACAGGCGTAACTTACGACGACAACCTTAAAGTCAGTGCTCAATTTCTGAAGAATTTTATTGAAACAGGAAGTCAAATAACCTTAAAACAAGGGAATGCTATTCAGTTTTTAATTGATGAAACTCTTGAGCCTGAAGCGTATAAATTAACGGTATCAAAAAAAGAGATTAAAATTGAAGCCTCAACAGATCAAGGTGCGTTTTATGCGGTTCAAACCTTACGACAATTAATGCCTGTTGGTCTTGAAAACGGTGCGTTTTCAGAAAATGAAATTTTAATACAGGCTGTAGTTATAAATGACAAACCACAATTTTCATATCGTGGTATGCATCTCGATGTGGCAAGACATATGTTTTCAGTGGAATTCATTAAAAAATATATCGATGCCTTAGCAATGTTGAAGTTAAACACCTTTCACTGGCATTTAACGGACGACCAAGGTTGGCGCATTGAGATTAAGAAATATACAAAATTGCAGGAAGTTGCAGCATACAGAGATGAAACTTTGGTTGGGCATTACAGTGACCGGCTACACCAATTTGATGGTAAACGTTATGGTGGTTATTACACACAAGAGGAGGTCAAGGACATTGTTCAATATGCCAAAGAACGTTTTGTGACTGTAATTCCCGAAATTGAAATGCCAGGACACGCGCAAGCGGCTATTGCGGCTTATCCAGAATTGGGATGTTCAGATCAACCCGTTGAGGTGGCTAAAAAATGGGGTGTTTTTGAAGAGATTTATTGCCCAAATCAAAAAACCTTTGCGTTTTTAGAAGATGTTTTAGATGAGGTTTTAGAGCTGTTTCCCAGCAAATACATTCACATTGGTGGCGACGAAGCGCCAAAAACACGTTGGAAAAATTGTGAACACTGCCAAGCCTTAATCAAAGAAGAAGGCTTAAAAGACGAACACCATTTACAAAGCTATTTTATAACCAAAATGGAAAAGTACCTTAACTCAAAAGGGCGACAAATTATTGGTTGGGACGAGATTTTAGAAGGCGGATTGGCACCTAATGCAACCGTTATGTCTTGGCGAGGCACGAGTGGAGCAGTTGAGGCGGCTAAATCTGGCCATAACGTGATTATGACACCAACATCACATTGTTATTTTGATTATTATCAATCTGAAAATGATGATGAACCCTTGGCTATTGGTGGTTTTTTACCCTTGGAAAAAGTCTATGGTTTTAATCCGATTCCAGAAGAGCTTACAGAAAATGAGCGTCAATATGTTTTGGGAGCGCAAGGTAATATTTGGACAGAGTATATTCCAACAGAAAAGCATCTGGAATATATGGCGTTTCCGAGAATGTTGGCGCTGAGCGAAGTGGTTTGGTCTCAACCAGAACGCAAAAATTACAAAGATTTTGTTTCGAGGTTAGAAAATTTTCATCAGCGTTTAGATGCTTTGAAAATGAATTATGCGAATCATCTTTATGATATTGAATATGAAACTGAAAGGATTAATGATGAAGTTTATTTTAAACTCGATTCTAATTTATCAGAGGATAAAATAATAAGATTAGAGTTGAATGGTTCAGAACCTGATTACGAGTCTAGAGTTTATACAGAGCCAATTCTTATTGATAAATCAATGGAAGTTAAGGCAGCAGTTTATAAGTTTAATTCAAAAGAAAAACTCGGAAGAACTTTTACTCAAAACATTAATTACCACAAAGCAGTTGGAGCAAAAATCACGATTAATAAACAACCATACAAAGCCTATTCGGGTAGTGGAGCACAAGGTTTAATTAACGGTATTTCAGGAAGTGATTCGCGATATGGAGATAAAGAATGGTTAGGATTTTGGGGAGAAGATATTTTGATTGAAATAGATTTTAGGGAGGAATTAGAAATCAATTCTATCAAAACACGTTTTTATAATAGTAATGGACAATGGATTTATGCACCAGAGAAAATTTTAGTGGCTTTTGACAATAACCAATACCAAGAATTTAATTTAGCTAATGATGAATTATTGATAAATTTTGAGTTCAATGTTGCAAATCAAAGAGCGAAGAAAGTTTATATCAAAGTGCAAAATTACGGCACAATCCCAGAAGGCAAACAAGGTGCAGGTAATAAAGCTTGGACGTTTATTGATGAGATTATAATTAACTAATACGTCAGTTCGAGTGAAATTGCTTTTTTGCAATTTTGTATCGAGAACCAATAAAAGTACTTCTCGATACGATTTGCTAGTGCTCCGCAAATCATTCGAAGTGACGGCTTTGTTTGTCATTCAGAGCGTAGCGAAGAATCTCTTTGAAATTGACAGAAAAAATCCTGCAAGGTTTTAGAAACCTTTCAGGTCAGAGACAATTAAGAGATTGCCGCGTCCTACGTCCTCGTAATGACAGTTGTTTTTGTCATTCCGCACTTGATGCGGAATCCATTTTAAAGAAATAAGTATAATTAATGAGATTCCTGCTTTCGCAGGAAGTAAATATGAAACTAGAAATCTGCGCCAACTCATACCAATCAGCAAAAAATGCCCAAGAGGCAGGAGCACATCGCATAGAATTGTGTCAGGAATTGTCGGTTGGTGGCATTACACCATCTTACGGTTTATTAAAAAAGGTCATTGCAGAATTGGATATTCCAGTCTTTGTATTGATACGTCCTCGAGGTGGTGATTTTGTATATTCCGATAATGAGTTTCAAGTGATGAAAACCGATATTCAACTCTGCAAAGATTTGGGCTGTAAAGGTATTGTGTCAGGAGTGTTAAATTTAGACAAAACAATTGATATTAAAAGAACAAAAGAATTAATTGAATTGTCAAAACCTTTGGAATTCACATTTCATCGCGCGTTTGATGAGGTTAGAAATCCGAAAGAAGCCTTATTGCAACTTATAGAACTTGGTACAGATCGCGTGCTAACATCAGGTCAAAAAACAACGGCAGAAGAAGGCTTAGAGCTCTTAATAGAATTGAATGTTTTAGCCGAAAATAGAATCACGATTGTAGCCGGAGGAGGAGTTTCTGCAGAAAATGTAATGCTATTTAAAGAGGCAGGTTTAACTGAAGTTCACGCGTCAGCATCAACAACAAAAGAAGATGGTAATTCTATGTTTTCTTTACCAATGACTTTTTCAGACCCAATAAAAATTAAAGCCATTCTAGATGCGATATAGCCTACTGTTGTTAATAGTTTTTTGTTTTAGTTGTCAGCCCAAACACGATTTGCCAACAACGATCAATCTCGATGAGAATTGGCAGTTCAAAAAAGTGTCAGATTCAGTGTGGCATTCGGCTTCAGTGCCTGGAAATGTGTTTTCAGACTTATTGCATCATCAACTTATAGAAGATCCATTTATTGGAAATAATGAAGAAAACTTACAATGGGTTTCAGAAAACGATTGGGAATACAAAACCAATTTTTCATTAAGTGAAGACTTCCTCAAAAACAAGCATTTTGAACTTAATTTTGAAGGATTAGATACCTACGCTTCGGTTTATTTGAATGACAGTCTCATTTTAAAAGCCAACAATGCATTCAGAAAATGGGAGGTAGATGTAAAACCATATTTAAAAGTTGATAATGAATTACGTTTGGTTTTTGAAAGTACCTCTAAATACGAAGCAAAAGCACAAGAAAAATTACCTTACGAACTACCAGAAGGCGAACGGATTTTTACCAGAAAAGCGCAATTTCAATATGGTTGGGATTGGGGACCAAAATTGAATACAAGTGGCATTTGGAGACCGATAAAGTTAGTGGTTTGGAATGAAGTTTATCTTAAAAAAGAGAACACTTATATTGTGCAGAGACAGCTCACAGATTCTATAGCTGATTTTAATATTTTGCTCGAAGATTACCCTTCAACAGAGTATTCTTATGAAGTTTATGTGAATGACGAGCTCAATCAACTGTACGAAAATTTGCCTTCTGATAAGACAGGAGTTGTTCCTTTTCAAATCAAAAACCCAAAACTCTGGTGGCCGCATAATATAGGAGAACCATACTTGTATGATATTAAAGTTGTGGTAAAAGAAGGCGAAAAAATAATGGATAGCATTTCAACCAAATATGGCATTCGCGAAATTGAATTGGTAACCGAGAAAGACAGTATTGGTGAATCATATTATTTTAAGGTTAACAATATTCCTGTTTATGCCAAAGGCGCTAATTATATTCCACAGCACAGTTTTCATAATGAAGTAAAACACAAACATTACGAAAGACTCTTAAATGATGTTGTAGACGCCAATATGAATATGCTCAGGGTTTGGGGTGGCGGTATTTACGAGAACGACATATTTTATGAGCTGTGTGATGAAAAAGGGATTTTGGTTTGGCAAGATTTTATGTTTGCCTGTGCGATGTATCCTGGTGACAAAGCATTTTTAAATAATGTTGCTAAAGAAGCTGAAAACAATGTGAAAAGATTGAGAAATCATCCATCCATTGCACTTTGGTGTGGTAATAACGAAAGCTCTGAAGGTTGGAATCGTTGGGGTTGGCAAGGTGATAGAAATGAGGAAGAAAAAGAAGAAATTTGGAATAATTATTTAAAAGTTTTTGATTCCATTTTGCCAAAAACCGTAAACAAATTTACAGATACACCATATTGGCAAACATCGCCAAAATACGGAAGAGGTAATCCATTGTACAAGTCAGAAGGTGATGCGCACGATTGGTGGATTTGGCACGATGGATATCCTTTTGAACATCTCGAAACCAATGTACCACGCTTTATGAGTGAGTTTGGGTTTCAATCCTTTCCGAGTTACGAAGCCATTCGTTTTATAAATCAAAAGGATAGTTTAGATATTACTTCCGAAGGTTTTAAAAATCATCAAAAACATTCCAGAGGATTTCAAATCATTGATGATTATATGCAACGCGATTTTCCGGTTCCTGAGGTTTACACTGAGCACAGTCGAAGTGCAGAAGATTACGTCTATATGAGTCAACTATTGCAAGCCTACGGCATAACTAAAGGTATCGAAGGACACCGGCGAGCAAAACCAGACAATATGGGTACATTATATTGGCAACTTAATGATTGTTGGCCTGCTATTTCGTGGAGTAGTATTGATTATTTTGGCAATTGGAAAGCCTTGCATTATAAAGCTAAACGCAGTTTTGAGAATGTTTTGGTGTCTTCAAAAGTTGAAAATGATATTTTAAAAACATGGATTGTTAATGATAAATTAGATGAGATAACAGGTCAGTTGACTTTAAAATTAATGAATTTTTCAGGCGAAGTGATTTTGACTTATAAAGAGGAAATAAGGGTAGACCCACTTTCAAGTGAAATAAAATTTCAATTAGATTTAAATACCTTAAAGTTTAATAAAAAGGAGACGGTTTTAGTTTCAAACTTCAATGGCAAAACTTCATATTTCTATTTCGCAAAACCTAAAGCGTTGAAGTTACAACAAGCCGAAATTCAAAAAACAGTCACTAAAACTAATGATGGTTTTTCCATAGAGCTGTCTTCATCAACACTTCAAAAAGATGTGTTCTTGTTCTCGGATACCAAAGGTCATTTTTCTGATAATTTCTTCGATTTATTGCCAAATGAACCAAAAACGATTCAGATTGAGACTGATGCTAAAAACCTTGATGAACTACAAATAAAAACCTTTAACACTTTCATAAGATAAGTCATAAGGCTTATGTTTAAATTTGCTTTATGACGCGTTGGATTATTTTTATCATTATATATGTTTTGCTTACGGCTTATGGATTTCAGGCCATAAAAACACTGACCAAGCAGAGTTGGATTCACTATCTTTTTTTAGGTATAGCGGTTATCGTTGTGGGGAATTTTATTTTTCAGTTTACAGTAACAAGTGAAGGGCGTGTTTTAAATCCTGCAAAAAGCTATGCCTTTGGGTTTCTACTAACATTTATGTCTGTGAATTTGGTTTTAGTCCCTATTCTTTTGGGTGAGGATATTATTAGGGGCTTTTATGGGCTTTACGATAGGTTTATAGCTAAAAATGAAGTTTTATATATACCTAGTCGTCGTAAGTTTATTAGCCAAATAGGCTTAGGGTTGGCAGCCATACCTTTTGCGTCGCTTTTATACGGAATGTTTAAAGGGAAGTACAATTTTAGAGTACTCAATTACACTTTACATTTTGAAGACTTACCTGATGCCTTTGATGGCTACAGAGTTACCCAGATTAGTGACATACACTCTGGTAGCTTTGATAATAAAGAAAAGATTGAATATGCTGTTGATTTGGTAAATGAGCAGGAATCGGATGTAATATTATTTACTGGTGATATGGTAAACAATAAAGCTTCTGAAATGCTGCCCTGGAAAGAAACCTTCAGCCGATTAAAAGCTAAGGACGGAAAGTTTTCTGTGCTTGGGAATCATGATTATGGTGATTATGTAGATTGGAGCTCTAAAGAAGAAAAAGTACAAAACCTTAAGGATTTAAAGGCGATTCAAAAAGAAATAGGTTTTGATCTTTTGCTTAATGAACATCGCTATCTAGAAAAGAATGGGGAAAAAATAGCTATTGTTGGAGTAGAGAATTGGGGAAAAGGTTTTAAACAGAAAGGTGATTTAAAAAAGGCGTCCTCTCAAATAAATTCAGATGATTTTAAAATATTAATGACACATGATCCTAGTCATTGGGATGCTGAGGTTGTTAATGACGATTATCACTACCATCTAACCTTAAGTGGTCATACACACGGTATGCAATTTGGTATTGAAATACCTGGTTGGATAAAATGGAGTCCAGCAAAATGGCGATACAATCAATGGGCTGGTGTTTATGAGGCTTTGGGGCAATACATCAACGTTAACAGAGGTTTTGGCTTTTTAGCTTATCCTGGTAGAGTTGGGATATGGCCAGAGATTACCGTAATAGAACTCAAAAAAGGAATAAAAGAAGCATAATTGATAACAATTGCTTATTTTTATATAGTTCATAATGAACTTACTATACTTTTTGAATTAAAATTTTACGTAGGTTTGTAAAACTCGTTTGACTAAAACAACAGCATATGTCAAAATTTGGGGAATTAATAGATGTCGATATTCCGGTACTATTAGACTTCTATACAGAAGGAAATGATCAGTCTGTTGCCATGCATCCTGTCCTCAGAGATGTTGCAGCAGCGTTAGGCGATAAAGCTAAAGTCATTAAGATTGATGTAGATAAAAACAAGGAGCTCGCTGAAGCATTGCGAGTAAAAGGATTACCTACATTAATTATTTATAAAAATGGAGAAATGAAATGGCGTCATAGCGGTGAACAAGATGTTGATTCCTTAATAAGCATTATTCAAGAGTATTTTTAGTTAATGCTTTAAACGTATACCCTTTTTTTGTATAAAATTCTAAAACTCTTGGTAAGGAGTATTTTAAATTTTGAGAAGCTTTAATACTATCGTGAAATACAATGATGCTTCCCTCCGTAGCAGCAGGTATAATATTCTTTAAACACGCTTCTTTGCTTACAGATTTATCCCAATCGTACGAAAGCACATCCCAAAGAATAATTTTATACCCTAACTTTTGTAATTTATAACTTTGCTTACTTTTAAATTTGCCGTAAGGTGGTCGGAAAAGGTTTTTGAATGACGAATGATGGTTTTCGATTTTTGAATTGATTAAATCCTGATTGCGTTCTACATCATTTATATAATCCTTAGTTTTTGTTTTCCAACCTTTGAGGTGATTGAACGTATGGTTACCAACACTATGACCTTGTTTTAAAATAGACTTAAAAATGTCTGGATGAGATTCAACATTCTTCCCAATACAAAAGAACGTGGCTTTAGCATCATATTCTTTTAAAGTCTGAAGCACCCAATCCGTGATTTCAGGTGTAGGACCATCATCAAAAGTCAAATAAAGCTCCTTTTTTTGAGTGTTGACATTCCAGACAAATTTTGGAAATAACGATTTTACAAATCCAGGTGTCTTAGCAGGAATGATTTTCATTTGTTCTATTCTTCTGGTACTATAGAATCCTTTATAGTGTTGTTTAAAATCGTATTGATATCAACATCATTTATTGGTTCTTCTTCGTCAGAGTCCATTAGCTTTAGTAAGCTTAGATAGCTGTTAAACTTCTTGGTTTCTTCTAAAGCAAAATCTTTGTCATTGTATATCACCAGAAGATCTACTAGGGCTCTATAACGTTGTATATCTAAATAAATCTCATCGATTAGTCTTATTTGGTCATATTCCTCTAAGCCACCATAATATACTAAATTCTCTTGATAGATTTTAGCAACGTCTTTATATAGTGCTCTTCCTTTTTCTATGTTGCCAACTTCATAATAAGCACTAATGTATGGTTCTAAAAGCGAGTGATAACCAAATTTTTCAACTGGCATTTTTTCCATTGCTATATCGGCAATCTCTTCAGCTTCTTTTAATTTATCTTCATTAATAAGCGCTTCTATTAGTCGTGCAAGATTACCTCTATATGTAATACCATTTCTTCTGGTTTCAATATCATGATAGATGTCTTCTCCGCTTCCGCCCCAATTCCATTCCTTTACCATATTGTACATAAGGTCGGGATCGACACGACCCATATCGTAAGGGTTGGCTCGGTCTACAGGAGTTTTTATAGGCACTAGTTTATAGCACATGCCATCTAATTGTAAATAGTCTTTTAACCAGACATAATCATCGGCACCAAATGCACCTCCAGTAAAATAGATTGGTCGTTCCCAATTATTATTGGCTATAATATCTAGCATTAATAGCCTGTTTTTGTAGATATAACTTCCTTCTATTTCTGCATATAAATTATCTTCTATTTTATCAGCATCTTTAGCTTTAACAGTACCGTTTTTAAGAACTTCTTCTTTATTGACAGGAATGCTTATGTGTCTTGTAGGGAAATAATTCGTATTTAGTATATGCTTAGGATATTGCCTAGGATCTTCACCTTGAGCTTTTACCACATACTCAAACTTGGTTTTTGGATCATCGTTAGATACAAAATCCATAAACTCCTTTATGTCTAAAGTGTCGTTTGCAATTTGTCGAGTTATTTCTCTGTAAATAATTACATCTCTATTACTACCTCTATATTGGTTGTGTGTTAATTGTGAAGGTATAGGTTCGCTCTCGTATGCCTTGCGTTTCATTTGGTCTATGTACCAGTCTGTTTGAAATAAACTGGTATTAACCACACGAACGTCTGTTCTTACACCTTCTATTTCCTGTAAGTACCATAATGGAAAAGAGTCATTATCGCCAATAGTAAACAATATGGCATTTGGTGCACACGATTCTAAATATTTACGTGCCATGGCATTGGCAGTATATTTTCCTGAACGGTCATGGTCGTCCCAGTTGTTTGCTGCTAAAATACCAGGAACAATAATTAAGCAAACTAAAGTTATGGCAGGCGCTAGTAGTTTTGTTTTTATACTTGATTTTAAAAGATCATATATGGCATAAACTCCAAAGCCTATCCAAATAGCAAATACATAGAAAGAACCAACAACAGAATAGTCACGCTCACGAGGTTCAAAAGGTCTAATGTTGGTATAGAACTGAATAGCTAAACCAGTCATTAAAAAAAACACTAATAACACCCAAAAGCGTTTTGCGTCTGTGTATAACAAAAAGAAAAATCCGACTAAACCAAGCAGCAGTGGTAAAAAATAATAGGTGTTACGAGCTTTATTTTCTAAAACTTCAGTAGGTAAATTATCTTGTGATATGCCTAAATGTAACTCATCTATAGGTTTAATACCAGAAATCCAATTGCCGTTAAAGTCATCATATTTGCCTTGAATGTCGTTTTGTCTTCCTGTGAAATTCCACATAAAATAACGCCAATACATATAACCAAATTGGTATTGAAACATGTAAGCAATATTATCTGCAAATGATGGTTTTTCTACAACTAAATATTGTTGGCCATAGCGTCTCAAAAATTTATCGTAGTCTTCGTAGTCAACTTCTCCTTCTCTAATACGTAATCTAAAATCATTTACCACTTTGTCAAAACGGCGCTTTTCTTGTAACGCATAGGAGCTCGCTTGCTCAGTAGCAATCTGGTCTGCCTCAGCTTCACCCAAGCCTTGTCTTAAAGCATCATTCATAAAAACACTATAGGCTTCGTCAAAAGCATTTTTCTGGAGGTTTGGACTGACTTTAAAGTCAATCAGACCTGTAAACATCATGTAGTTGTCGGCATGTTCACTGCTCCACATCCTTGGTAAGATAGATGCATGCTCATGGTTGTAGTTTTGTTTTGTGCCTTCCCAATCATTAATAATTACATATTTACCGGTTTTTCCATCGCGCTCATAGTTCTTTTTATCATTTACAAAAGGCTCATCTTTATCAGCTCCAGAATAAATTTCAGTAAACTGAGGTCCGTAGAATAAATGTGTTTCTGGGTATTGCTCTAAGTTGTAATACGCTAGTAATTCTCTGGCATCTGACGGGTCATTTTCGTTAATGATAACGTCTGCATTAGCACGAATTGGCAACATCATCCATGACGAAAACCCGATAAAAATGAACATTAAGCAAAGCACTAAGGTGTTAACGTGAACCATACCTTTTTTGCGCGTATAGTCCAACCCAAAATAGAATGTTGCTATAACTAATAACCCTGTTATTATTGTGCCTGAATTAAACGGTAATCCTATGGAATTAACAAAAAATACTTCGAGATAACCAAAAAGTTTTAAGGTTGAAGGCAGTAATAATTTAAAAATAAATAATAGTATTGCTGCAGAAGCAACATTGGCTATGATGAAGTTTTTTATGGTAATGGTTTTATAATTCTTAAAGTAGTAAATAAGACCAATAGCAGGTATAGTTAGCAATCCCATAAAGTGAACTCCAAATGACAACCCAATTACAAATGCAATAAGAATTAACCAGCGGTTACCTCTAGGTTTGTGCATGTCTTCCTCCCACCTTAGTGCTAAATAGAATAGTATCGACATAATCAAAGTCGCCATAGCGTAAACTTCAGTTTCAACAGCATTAAACCAAAATGAATCTGTAAACGTAAATGCTAAACTACCTACAAAAGCACTGCCTAAAATAGCCATGCCTTTTCCATGGCTGGAATCTTTATTGTATTTAACAAGTTTAACTAATAATAGGCTGATGGTTAAGAACATGAATAAAATGGTGAAAGCACTGGATACAGCACTCATTAAATTCATAATCATACCTATTTGAGAGGGTTCTAATGCAAAAACAGAGAAGAATGCACCCATCATTTGGAATAAAGGTGCACCTGGAGGATGACCTACTTGGAGTTTTGATGATGTTAAAATATACTCACCTGCATCCCAAAAACTTACTGTAGGCTCTACGGTTAAAGCATAGACTGTACAAGATATTGCGAATACTAGCCATGCTAATATATTGTTCCACTTTTTAAAGTTAAAATTTGTCATTGAAAACCTTGGTTAATGATGCTGGCGAATTTACTAATTATTATAGTAATGCCTACATTTTTAAGTTAACGTTAAGTAATTTGAATTATTTTTTTACTTTTTTTTTGCCCAAGACAACTTTTGTATTAAATTTGCACCCTCAATTTAAGAGATTGGCCTATGGTGTAACTGGCAACACGTCTGGTTTTGGTCCAGAAGAGTCTAGGTTCGAGCCCTAGTAGGCCAACAAGAAATCCTAATCATAATGATTAGGATTTTTTTATTTTCAGAATATTTATTCTCAATTATATCTTAAAAGTAATCACTGGTCGCTTAGCATGATTTACCAAATCTTCACTTATACTACTATTGAAGAAATGCGCAATACCTTGCCTGCCATGAGTACTAATACCAATAAGGTCTGCGTCGATTTCAGCAGAGAAATTTAAGATGCCTTCTTCCACACTTGTATCGTTGAGAACATTTACTGTATAGTTTTCAAATGTTTGTCCAGAAATAAAATCATCAATTAGGGTTCTAGATTCATAAGTGGTTATAAAATTGTTTGCAGTATTTACTAATAGCAAATGAATTTTTGCATCAAATAATTGTGCAAATTTCACTGCTTGCTTGTAGGTCTCTCTATTGTCGTTTTTAAAGTCAGAAGCAAAGACAAAGTTTTTGATATCAAAACTTTCATGATGGTTTTTTATGACTAATACAGGAACGTCAGATGATCGTACAACCTTTTCGGCATTAGAGCCAATAAACATTTCTTTTAATCCAGATGCTCCGTGAGAACCCATTACAATCAAATCAATGTTAAACTCCTTGCAGGCATCTTTTATTTCGTTGAATGTAATATCTGCCTTAACGGTTTCGTGTACCGTAATGCCCTCCAAAAAATCACTATCCAAAAGATCTTCAAACTTTTTATGCGCTAGTTTCATAAAAAATAATGTCTCAGGGATGTCGCTTTTCACAGCACCAGGATCTATATGTTGCATCGGAATTTCCATCATATGCAAAAGATAAATATCGGCATCATATTTTTTAGCTAACATAGCGGCGACTTTCAAAGCGTTGGTTGCTTGCTCGGAAAAATCGGTAGGGACTAGGATTCTGTTCATTATTTTGAATGATTTTATATTAGTCTTATAAATCTACGAAAATAAATCCACTTTGTATGGCTTTGAAAAGTTCATATAATGTTGTATATTTGCACCATTGTTTACGGAAGAAAACGAGAGAGGACGAAAAGTCCTCTCTTTTTATATCAAGAAATGTTTAAGGATACGGTAAAAGATTTATTAGATCAGGCGCTAAATCAGCGTATGGATTTGTTTCTTATAGATTTTGAAATTTTATCAGACAACACAATTAGAGTTGTTTTAGATGGTGATAATGGCGTGTTAGTAGAAGACTGCATCTTTGTTAGTAGAGCCATAGAGCACAATCTCGATAGAGAAGAACAAGATTTTTCTTTAGAAGTTACATCTAGCGGAGCAACATCGCCTTTGCAATTGCCAAGACAATACAATAAACATATTGGTAGACATCTAGAGGTGAAAACTGTTGAGGGAGATAAGCTAGAAGGGCAGTTAGTAGATGTTAATGATGAAGATATCACGTTAAAGTGGAAAACAAGAGAGCCAAAGCCAGTTGGTAAGGGCAAAGTAACAGTAACAAAAGAAGTTAATATTGCTTTTGAAAACATTAAAGAAGCAAAAGTTAAAATAAAATTTTAATTCATTTCAATTATGGAAAATGTAGCGTTAATAGAGTCATTTTCAGAATTTAAGGACGACAAGTTAATTGATAGAGTGACGCTGATGGCGATTCTAGAAGATGTGTTACGTAATGCTTTAAAAAAGAAGTACGGAGACGATGACAACTTTGATATCATTATCAACCCAGACAAAGGAGATTTAGAAATATGGAGAAATCGTATCGTTGTTGCAGATGGTGAAGTAGAGGATCCAAATCAAGAGATTGCATTGTCAGAAGCTCAGAAAATAGAACCAGATTTTGAGGTTGGTGAAGACGTTGCAGAAGAAGTAAAATTGGTTGATTTAGGAAGACGTTCAATTTTAGCATTAAGACAAAATCTTATTTCTAAAATTCATGAGCACGATAATACTAACATCTATAAGCAATTTAAAGAGTTAGAAGGTGAAATTTATACTGCTGAGGTACACCACATTCGTCACAGAGCAATAATTTTATTAGATGATGATGGTAATGAAATCATTTTGCCAAAAGACAGACAGATACCTTCAGATTTCTTCAGAAAAGGTGAGAATGTAAGAGGAATAATTGAAAGTGTCGAATTGAAAGGAAGCAAGCCAGCAATCATAATGTCTAGAACATCACCTTTGTTCTTAGAAAAGTTGTTTGAGCAAGAAATCCCAGAAGTATTTGATGGATTAATTACTGTTAAAAAAGTAGTACGTATTCCTGGAGAAAAAGCTAAAGTAGCAGTAGATTCTTATGATGACAGAATTGATCCGGTAGGAGCATGTGTTGGTATGAAAGGGTCTCGTATTCATGGTATTGTGCGTGAGCTTGGTAACGAGAATATTGATGTTATCAATTATACAAACAATATTCAACTTTTTGTAACCAGAGCATTAAGTCCAGCAAGAGTAACGTCTTTAAAACTAGACGAAGAAAACATGCGCGCTGAAGTGTTGTTGAAGCCAGAAGAAGTTTCAAAAGCTATTGGTAGAGGTGGACACAACATTCGTTTAGCTGGTCAATTAACAGGTTACGAAATAGACGTATTTAGAGAAGGTGCAGAAGAAGATGTAGAATTAAAAGAATTCTCAGATGAAATCGATGGATGGATTATTGATGAATTCAGCAAAGCTGGTTTAGATACAGCAAAAAGCATTCTAGAACAAGACGTAGACGATTTAGTAAAACGTACAGATTTAGAAGAAGAAACAATATTAGAAGTCATTAGAATTCTTAAGGAAGAATTTGAAGACTAATAGCAGTTTAACTTTAAAAACAGAAGAAGTTAGATTGATATAAAACAGATTTAAGTATATTACAGCAATTTATGGCTCAAATTAGAATTAATAAAGTATTAAGAGAACTAAATATCTCACTAGATCGTGCAGTAGACTTTTTAGAGTCTAAGGGCATCGAAATTGAGAAAAGTCCTAATACAAAAATTTCGCAAGAGGTTTA
>JASBSA010000108.1 GCA_030149175.1 Winogradskyella sp.
ACTGAAATGGATGGTTTTGGCACCAATACAAATGTAATTGTGCTTGCTGCAACTAACCGAGCAGATGTTTTAGATGGCGCATTGATGCGTGCTGGCCGTTTTGATAGACAAATTTATGTTGATCTTCCAGATGTAAGAGAGCGTAAAGAAATTTTTGAAGTACACTTACGTCCACTTAAAAAGGAAGAAACTTTAGATATAGATTTCCTCGCAAAGCAAACACCTGGTTTCTCTGGTGCTGATATTGCTAATGTTTGTAACGAAGCTGCTTTAATAGCTGCAAGAAAAGGTAAAAAAGCTGTTAACAAACAAGATTTCTTGGATGCTGTAGACAGAATTATTGGCGGATTGGAGAAGAAAAACAAGATTATAACTCCTGAAGAGAAACGAGCAGTTGCTTTTCACGAAGCAGGTCATGCCACGGTAAGTTGGATGCTAGAACATGCCGCTCCTTTGGTAAAAGTTACTATTGTTCCTAGAGGCCGATCCTTAGGTGCAGCTTGGTATTTGCCCGAAGAACGACTTATTGTAAGACCAGAGCAAATGCTAGACGAAATGTGTGCTGCATTAGGTGGTAGAGCTGCCGAGCAAGTAATTTTTGGGAAAATTTCCACTGGTGCTTTAAGTGATTTAGAAAAAGTAACAAAGCAAGCCAGAGCCATGGTTACCATTTATGGTCTAAGTGATAAAGTTGGTAACCTAACTTATTATGACTCTTCAGGGCAATCTGAATATGGCTTTACTAAGCCATACAGTGAGCAAACTGCAGAACTTATCGATAAAGAGATTTCAGATATCATAGAAAAGCAGTATGAAAGAGCAGTAAAACTTCTTGAGGAAAACAAGGATAAACTTACCGAACTTGCCGAAGTTCTATTAGATAAAGAAGTGATTTTCAAGGATAACCTAGAAAAAATATTCGGAAAGCGTGCTTTTGAAAAAGAAGAAACAATTGTAGAGGAAGAAGAATAACCTATACTGCTATCATATAAAAAACTTAAATTGACTTAATGTTAGTTTAAGTTTTTTTATATTTGAGAAATGCACTAACCTAGGATTAATAGTAGCAGTTGAATGAGCTTATTTCGTAAACTCTTCGGAAAAAAATCAAATCAGTCCGAAGAACAAATACCAAATCAAGAGCGTGGCAAATATATGCCAGAAATTAAGTTGCCAGCCGATGAACGTTTTACCATAAACTTTAAGGCTAACGGTGGTAAATTTTTGTATTGCGAAAACATGAGTGAGGTAAAGGAAAGTTTCAACGCTATTTTAGACGAAAATCAATGGCATAATGATAAAGTATTTGTTATTGATGAACGCTTGCTAGACTTGTTTAAAGATTTTAAGCTTAACAGTACCAGTAAAATTTCTGAGAGTAAATACTTTCTATCAACCTGCGAATATTTAATTTCAGATGATGGTTCTTTACTAATTTCATCTAACCAAATTGCTGAGAAAAAGCTAAAAGAATTACCTGATCATTTTATAATCTATGCTACTACAAGCCAGTTTGCAGAAAATATTGGTGAAGGTTTAAAAGGTATTAAGGCAAAGAGCAAATCTAAAATCCCAACAAATATTACTACTATAAAGCATTTTAAAACTGCGGATGACAAAGATTTTCTTACCTATGGAAGTAGTGCAAAAAATCTATACCTACTTCTCTTAGAAGACCTGTAATGAAAGAATTATCCATTAGAGCCATATCTGGTGTTATCTACGTATTATTGCTTATAGGTTCTTTGTATATGCAAAATGCATTAACAACCTTACTTCTATTGTTTGGAATTTTAAGTCTCGCTGAATTTAGTAAACTTATTCAATTAAAGTCTCTTGCGCAGTATATTATTTTCATTCTTCTTTTTGGTGGGTTTTGGTACTTATGCCTTTTGAATAAAAATACGACTGGTACTGATGAAGCCATTCAAATTTTATTGGTTACCACAATATTTGTTAACCTCATTCTTATAAAGGATTTATTTACAACCAAGCGTATTCCTCTTTTTAGTTCCAAGAGTTTTATTGTAACCACATTTTATCTAACTAGTGGATTCATTTTTATGCTTCTTATCGCTAATTATAGAAATGTTTTTACACCTTTACTACTTTTAGGCAGCTTTATACTCATTTGGGTTAATGATAGTGCAGCTTACTTGGTTGGCAAAAATTTTGGTAAGCAAAAATTGTTTCCAAGCATATCGCCAAAAAAAACTGTAGAAGGGTTTCTTGGAGGATTGTTTTTTGCTTGTATTTCTAGTTATTTTATAGCAACATATACCGAAACTCTAGGTTTTACCAGTTGGTTAATTATGGCTATTATTGTAAGCGTTTTTGGCACATTGGGAGATTTGATAGAGTCTAAATTTAAACGACAAGCGGGCGTAAAAGATAGTGGAGTTATAATGCCAGGGCACGGAGGGCTTTTAGACCGATTAGATAGTATTATCTTTGTATCACCATTTATATATTTATTTTTAAGAATACTTAGCTATGTTTCATAAAGAGGGTCATAAAATTATTTTTATCACATTAGTGCTGGTCGTAGGCTCATTTTTTTTAATAGATGAGTTTGTTACCAATGAGTGGATTAGAAAAGGCCTTATGATTGCCATACTTATCTTCTTTATTCTTATTCTTCAATTTTTTAGAAATCCAAAACGTCATACTCATGCTAACGAAAAACAAGCTTTATCGCCTGTTGATGGTAAAGTAGTTGTTATAGAAGAAGTGATGGAAAATGAAGTTTTTAAAGATAAACGCATTCAGGTTTCTGTATTTATGTCGCCTATTAACGTCCATGTCACTAGATACCCAATCAGCGGAAATATCAGCTATAGCAAATATCATCCAGGCAAATATTTAGTAGCCTGGCATCCTAAGGCTAGTGAAGAAAATGAACGTACTACTGTTGTAGTTGAAAATGAAAACTTTGGCAAAGTACTATACCGGCAAATTGCAGGAGCGCTTGCAAAACGAATTGTAAACTATGCAACGGTAAACTCAAAAGCAATACAAGGAAAAGATTCTGGATTCATAAAATTTGGCTCTAGAGTAGATTTATTTTTACCTTTAGATGCAGAGATTAAGGTAAAACTTAACCAGAAAGTAAAAGGCGGTGAAAGTATTATTGCCGAAATTAAATGAGTTCAGAAGAATTAAATATTGAGTTTGAAGATGCAGTAGAGCGCATAAATGCGCATACTGAACCTTTTCCTGCTGACTTTTTACTTCGTTTGTATGCCTATTACAAAAAAGCCACCAATGATTATGGAAGGCCTAGTAGCCGAAAACCAATAATTAATGCATTTAAAACCAATGCGCTTTTTCAAGTACAAGATATTAGCCAAGACAAGGCAAAGAGGGAGTACATCAATTTAGTTAACAATTATTTTTTGTATAGAAAGTAAATACTTTAATCCCTTATTAGGGGCAAAGTGGAGCAACGCAATAAGCCTTCTTGTTTTGCTATCTCTGCATATGGCACTTCTTCAACAGTAAAGCCGTTTTCTCTCAACCAGGTATTCAGTCTTGTAAAATTTTGTTCTGAAATGATAACGTCTTCAGAAATTGAGAATACATTACTGTTCATATCATACATTTCTTGTTTGGTAATTTCAAAAACATTATCCATTCCAAAGAAATCTACTAGCCATTGATATTCCTCTTCTTCTAAGAATCCATTTTTATGTAATATGGCTTTATCCTTTCCTATAGGCTGAAAACAACAGTCTAAATGCAGTGCATTCTCCATAGCATTTGTTTGAGACTTTCTTAGGTTGAAACTCTTAACCGTCTTATGAGGAAACTTCTCAGCAATATAATCTACACCTGCTTTATTAGTACGAGCCACAATATAATCTGCATAGTCTGTACCTCTGTACGTACCTATAAAAATATAGTCATTCCAAACAATAACGTCGCCACCTTCTATATGTACCTCTTCTGGTGGACGCATTATATTTTCTGTATCGATTTTATTGATGACGTACTGTATGGCATTTAACTCTTCCTCCCTGTCAGGCAATATATTGGCTTTGATAAAAACATCTTCAATTACAAAACCAATATCCCTTGAAAAAATCTGGTTACAGTCCTTGATAATCTTTGGTCTAAAAACTTCAACGTCATACTTTTTAAAAACCTTTGCGACAGCTTCCATCTCAGCAATCATGTCTTTTTCGGTTGGATACGTTCCTGCTTTTATGTGCTCGAGTGATTTAGGGTCATAAGCATCTTCGATAGAAGGTATTGGTCCATTACTTTCTGCAGTACCAAGAATTACAGCTCTTAATCGTGAGGTTTCGTTTTTAATATTCAGTTTCATAGCTAAAAACACAAAAAAGCTTCATAAGTTCTATGAAGCTTTTTGTTTATCAATTTTATTAAATTATCGTTTATTGATAGGCTTAAATTCTCTGTAAGTTTCTCCAATATACAATTGTCTCGGACGTCCAATTGGCTCTTTGCGCATACGCATTTCGCGCCATTGAGCTATCCAACCCGGCAAACGACCAAGTGCAAACATAACCGTAAACATTTCTACAGGAATGCCCATTGCTCTGTAAATAATACCTGAGTAGAAATCAACATTAGGATATAATTTTCTATCTACAAAATACTGGTCCTCTAGAGCCTCTTTTTCAAGTCCTTTTGCAATATCTAAAATAGGGTCTTCTACACCCAAATCACCTAACACTTCGTCGGCAGCTTTCTTAATAATTCTTGCTCTAGGGTCAAAGTTTTTATATACGCGATGACCAAAGCCCATTAAACGGAAAGGATCATCCTTATCTTTTGCTTTAGCCATGTATTTCTTTGTGTCGCCTCCATCTTCTTTTATGGCCTCTAACATTTCTAACACTGCTTGGTTAGCTCCACCATGTAATGGTCCCCAAAGTGCAGAAATACCAGATGCTAAAGATACAAACAAACCTGCGTGAGATGATCCTGCAATTCTTACTGTTGAAGCAGAACAGTTTTGTTCGTGGTCTGCATGAAGTATTAACAATTTATCCAACGCATTTACCAAAATAGAATTTTGTATATACTCACTATTTGGCTTTTTGAACATCATCTTTAGAACATTCTCAACGTAGCCTAAATTATCATCACCATACTCTAGTGGTAAACCGTGTTTTTTTCGCATTGTCCATGCCACAAGAATCGGAAACTTAGCCAAAATTCTGACTATAGCATTATACATTGCTTCCTCTGAGTTGACATCTACCGAAGAAGGGTAAAATGCTGTTAATGCACTGGTTAATGATGATAATACTCCCATTGGGTGAGCCGACTTAGGAAAAGCATCTAAAATCTTCTTAACATCGTCATCTACCATAGACTTATCCTTAATATCTGCTTCAAACTTATCTAGTTGAACTTGAGTTGGCAACTCACCAAAAATCAATAAATATGCAACTTCCAAAAAGTCTGCTTTTTCAGCTAACTCTTCAATTGAATAACCTCTGTACCTCAGTATTCCTTTTTCACCATCTAAAAACGTAATGGCACTCTCGCAACTACCAGTATTTTTATATCCTGGGTCTATGGTTATTACTCCTCCTGTTGCGGATCTTAAGGTTTTAATGTCAATGGCAACTTCATTCTCTGTACCTACTCTGAGTGGTAGCTCATATTTTTCGCCATTGATTTCTAAGGTAGCTTTATCTGACATATTTTTTTACTTGTTTTTGTGAATTTTTAAGGATTGCTAATTTACGAAATATCAAACGATTTCGGAAGTCAATTTATCA
>JASBSA010000120.1 GCA_030149175.1 Winogradskyella sp.
ATAAAGAATGTAATGATTCTTGGTGGAAGTAAAATAGGCTTTAAGACAGCAAGAGATCTTTGCAAAAGTAAATTTAATGTGAAGCTTGTAGAAAGCAGACAGTCTATGGCAGAAGATTTGGCAGATAGACTTCCAAATGCACTTATTATTTGTGGTGATGGCAGAAATGTAGAGATTTTAGAGGAAGAAAATATATCTGATATGGATGCTTTTATATCCGTAACCGGTAATTCTGAAACTAATATCATGTCATGTCTATTGGCTAAGTCAAAAGGGGTTAAAAAAACGATTGCCTTAGTAGAAAATATGGATTATTACCAACTCTCTCAATCTATAGGTATCGATACGCTCATTAATAAAAAACTTCTAGCAGCAAATAACATATTTAGATATATAAGAAAGGGTGAAGTTGTAGCTATGACAAAGCTTACTAATATGAATGCCGAACTTTTAGAGTTTGTTGTAAAACCTAATTCTAAGATTACGGATAAGATCATAAAGGATCTAGATTTTCCACGTTCAGCTATATTTGGAGGTGTCATTAGGGATGGTGAAGGTATGATTCCCTTAGGAAGCTTTAAGATTGAAGCTGGTGATAGAGTTGTTGTCTGTTGTTTGCCACGTTCAATATCTGAGGTAGAGGCCTTTTTCTCTTAATAAACATTATGTCTAGAATTCGACTAAATTATAAAATCATTTTCCATTTTTTTGGACTGCTATTGCTTTTCAATGGAGGTTTTATGCTGTTGGCAGCTCTCATTAGTCTTATTTATAAAGATGGTGTAACCTTAAATTTATTCTTAGCGAGTTTAGCAACGTTGCTCATTGGTGCAGTAGCCATGTATGGCACTAAAAATCACAGTAAAGAAATGAACAAACGTGAAGGTTATATCGTCGTAGCCTTCGGTTGGATAGTAATGTCACTTACAGGTACCTTACCATATATGGCAACGGAATCTATACCAACTTTTACCGAAGCGTTCTTTGAAACCATATCGGGTTATACAACTACTGGTGCGAGCATTCTTAATGATATTGAAGTGTTGCCTGAAGGTGTGTTGTTTTGGAGAAGCATGACACATTGGATTGGTGGCATGGGAATTATTGTATTAGCTATTGCAATTCTTCCGTTGTTGGGAGTGGGAGGTATGCAGCTTTTTGCTGCTGAAGCACCTGGTCCAGGAGGTGATAAATTGCACCCAAGAATTACGGATACAGCAAAACGATTATGGCTTATATATTTTGGGTATACAGTAGCTGAAACAATTTTATTGCAAGTAGCAGGAATGTCTTTTTTTGATGCAATTAACCATGCTTTGAGTACCTTATCTACTGGTGGTTTTTCTACAAAAAATGCTAGTATCGCTTACTGGAATGATAATCCGGCTATTCAGTATATTATTATATTTTTTATGTTTTTAGCTGGTACTAATTTTGTACTAAGTTATTACCTGTTTAAAGGAAAAGTTTCAAAAATTATAAAAGACGAAGAGTTTAAACTGTACTTTAAGTTTATTGCTGTTTTTACTATTATAGCGGCAGTTTTAATTTATTTTAGAGCAGATGTCTCTCAATCTACTATTGCACATCCAATGGTTTTAGGTGAAGGTGAAAGTGCTGTAAGACATGCTTTGTTTCAGGTGTTAACAGTAATAACAACAACGGGTTTTGTTTCTGCAGACTATACTATGTGGACGCCATTTTTAACGGTATTTTTCTTTGGGTTAATGTTTTTGGGTGGTTCAGCAGGTAGTACTTCTGGTGGTGTTAAGGTGGTAAGACATTTAATTTTAATAAAGAATGGTTTTTTAGAGTTTAAACGTTCATTGCACCCAAACGCTATTTTACCTGTTCGTTATAACACAAAATCGATTTCTAAGGATATTGTATTTAACGTATTAGGATTTTTTATCCTATACATGCTATCTTTTATTATTGGAGCCTTGGTGTTTTCTATGTTTCAAATGGATTTTGAATCTGCTATAGGTCTATCTGCTTCAAGTTTGGGTAACGTAGGGCCGGCACTTGGAGATTTTGGACCTGTAAACAATTATGCGGCCTTACCTCCTTTGGGTAAATGGTGGGCTTCTTTTTTAATGCTGATTGGTAGACTAGAATTATTCACTGTACTGATAATACTCACACCTTTTTTCTGGAGAAACAGATAAAATTTTAATTTTTTTTTAAGTTTTTTAAAATTTAGCTAGCCTATAATTTTACTACTATTTTTTAAGTTTTATATACTCAAAACCAAGCGATTGTAGTGGTGGTGAGTGTAACATTTTTATTTGTATAGCGTCATATTTACGTAACCAATTAAAAATTATCAATCATGGAATTAGTATTAAATCAAGAATTAGAATCTGTACCAGAACCCATTGTGGTGTCTCATTACACAACAAACGGTTTGTTAAACTCTAATTACAAATCTATTGTGAAGCACAACTTTAGCAAGTCTAACACAAAATCTGTTTTCGGAATTAGACAACGTATTAAGTCTTCACAATTTAGAAAGGTAGATCACGTGGCAGCAATCTTAAAATTGTCTGTATTTGTGATAGCTTTAATCGCTATTTTCTAAAACATACACCTTATTTTCTGAACTTTACCTGTCATTCTGTTATTTGGGTTAGTTTATAAAAATTATAAGGAAATAAAGTAACGACATCATGCCACTAGCAGAATCAATGATAAGCTCTCTGAAGAGCAATAAACGTATTATGCTTGATAAATCTAAACGATTTAGAAAGACACTAGGTGGTTATGATAAAAACAGAAAGAGAAATTATGACTTCCCTGAAGCGACACCTGAAATGTTGCTTGAAATAAGAAAGAAGTTAAAAAGAGAGCAAAATATCTTATGGTTTAAGATTAGTGTTGCCTCAGCAATAATAATAACAATTTTAGTTTGGATGCTAATGGCATCCTAAAAGAAAAGCTATAACACAAACACTGTGTTATAGCTTTTTTATAAAAGTGTTATTAGGTTTTCTAACTTAAGGCTTCCTTAATCCTTTTAACTGCTTCAGTGATTTCTTCTTTTGATGCAGCATAAGAAATACGTATACAATCTGGATTTCCAAAAGCTTCACCGGTTACTGTAGCGACTAAAGCTTCTTCCAACAAGAATAAAGACATATCTGTGGCATTATTAATAGTTTTCCCTTTTATAGTTTTTCCAAAATAAGCAGATACGTTAGGAAATACATAAAAAGCACCTTCTGGTTCGTTAGTTTTAAAGCCTTCGATACCATCTAGTAAGTCTAAAATTAATTTTCTACGTTCTTTAAACTCGTCTATCATATATTTTATACAAGAAGGGTCTGCTTCTAAAGCAGAAATCACTGCGCGCTGTGCAATACAGTTGGCTCCGCTAGTAACTTGGCCTTGCATTTTGTTGCAAGCTTTTGCAATCCACTCTGGTGCGCCAATGTAACCGATTCTCCAACCTGTCATTGCAAAGGCTTTTGAGACACCATTTACAGTAATAGTTCGGTCATACATGTCTTCAAATTGTGCCATGCTATGGTGTCCACCAATAAAATTGATGTGTTCGTATATCTCGTCTGAAGCCACATATATGTTTGGGTGCTTTTGTAAAACATCTGCAATAGCTCTTAGTTCTTCTTTACTATATACAGAACCACTTGGATTACAAGGAGAACTATACCAAAGCATTTTTGTTTTTGGAGTAATAGCCGCTTCAAGTTGCTCAGCGGTCATTTTAAAGTCGTTAGAAATATCAGTTTTTACTTCAACAGGAACACCGCCATTAAGCTTTACAATATCAGCATAACTTACCCAATAAGGACATGGTAAAATAACCTCGTCACCATCATTTAGCATTACAGAAGCAATGTTAAATAATGATTGCTTAGCACCTGTAGAGACTACTATTTGAGATCTTGAATAATCCAACCCATTATCGCGTCTAAATTTTGTAATAATCGCGTCTTTTAATTCTACATAGCCATCAACAGGTGTGTAGCTATTGTAGTTGTCATTTACAGCCTTTATGGCTGCTTCTTTGACAAAATCAGGTGTGTTAAAATCTGGTTCACCAAGACTTAGCCCAATAATGTCCTTACCCTCTGCTCTAAGTTCTCTGGCTTTTGCTGCCATAGCTAGGGTTGCTGAAGTCGATAGATTATTAATTCTATCAGAAAGTTGGTTCATGTTAGTTATAATAGAATTATGCTTGCATAGCTGGTCGCATTCCCATTTCTTTTAAAAATCTAAAATGCGCAACAATTGCTTTTCTTGTGGTTTCGTATTCTTTATAAGGCAAATTAAATTCTTTAGTAGTATCCTTTACTATTTTTGCAATTTTCCCGTAATGTATATGACTAATATTTGGGAATATATGATGTTCTACTTGGTGGTTTAAGCCACCTGTATACCAGTTTACCAACCAGTTTTTAGCACCAAAGTTAACAGTAGTTTTTAGCTGGTGGATTGCCCAAGTATTTTTCATGGTACCATCTTTTTCTGGCATTGGCATTTCAGCTTCGTCCATAACATGGGCTAACTGAAAAACAACACTAAGTATAAGTCCAGCTACATAATGCATTATAAAAAAGCCAATAATTACTTGATACCAAGCTAAGTCCGTTAACAGAATTGGCAATACAATCCACATAGCTATATAAACCAATTTAGAAATAACCAGTTTACTCCAATTAACAATCGGGTTTGGCAGTTTTCCATAAGACAACTTACGCTTCATGTAGCGTTTCATTTGCTGAAAATCTGTAGTTATTGCCCAATTGATAGTTAATAAACCATATAAAAAAATGGAATAGTAATGCTGAAATCTATGATGTTTACGCCATTCGGCATGCTCAGAAAATCTTAGAATTCTTCCTGCTTCTAAATCTTCATCATGCCCATGAATATTGGTGTAGGTATGATGAAGTACATTGTGCTGCACTTGCCAATTATAAACATTTCCTGCTAAGATGTATATACTGCTTCCCATTAAGCGATTTACCCATTCCTTGTTAGAGAACGAACCGTGATTACCATCGTGCATAACATTCATGCCAACACCTGCCATGCCAATACCCATAACAATGGTTAATAAGAGTTGTGCCCAAGTAGGGATATCTAGGGTAAGCAATAAAAAATATGGTGTTAAAAAGATTGCGAACATCACAACAGTTTTTACCCAAAGTTGCCAATTGCCAGTTCTTTTAATATTGTTTTCTTTAAAATAATTGTTAACACGTTTGTTTAAAGTTCTGAAGAACTTTGCTGAGTCCACACGGGAGAATGATAAGGTTTGTTGAGCCATAAAATTGTTTTTATCTATAACGAAAAGGGATTACTTTCATTATAAGTTCCCAAAGATAATTAATAAATAAAATGCAGCCTTATGTATAGGCGTTAATTTATGCACACTAAAATAGTTATTTTTGCACAAATTGAAAATTGATGGATTTAATTCTAAAGTATTTTCCTGATTTATCAGAACAACAAATTGAACAGTTTGCAGCCTTAGAAGCACTTTACAAGGACTGGAATTCAAAGATTAATGTAGTATCTCGAAAGGATATTGATGAATTGTATCTAAGGCATGTTTTGCACTCTCTTGGTATTGCTAAGGTTATTCAGTTTTCTGACAACTCATCAATTTTAGATGTTGGTACAGGTGGCGGTTTTCCTGGTGTGCCCTTGGCAATCATGTTTCCTAATTGTCAATTTCATCTGGTAGATAGTATCAATAAAAAATTAAAAGTTATTAATGCGGTTTGTGAAGCTGTTGAATTAACCAATGTAAGAACAACACATAGTAGGGTAGAGGCCGTTGATGAAACTTATGATTTTATTGTGAGTAGAGCAGTAACAGCTATGCCTGAGTTCACCAAATGGGTAAAAGGTAAAACTGCTAAAAAACAACGGAATACACTAAAAAATGGGATTTTATATCTTAAAGGTGGTGATTTAACCGAAGAACTAAAACAATATACTACGGTTAAAGCCTATCTGTTATCTGACTATTTTGAAGAAGAATTTTTTGAAACAAAGAAAGTGATTCACTTACCACTTAAACATAATTAAAAAAAGCGCTTCTTCAAGAAGCGCTTTTTTTATGTGTTGTAAAAACGATTAATTAACAATAAACTTTGTAGTGAAACTGGTCGTTTGATCAGAAGCCACATTCAATATATAAAACCCTGAAGCAAGATTTACCGGAATTTCAGTTCTTCTATTTAAAAAAGTAGAAGAGTTGTAAACTACCTTTCCTGAAACATCCACAATTTGTATTGAGGCATTTGATTCTGTATTTGTTAGTAGCACTAATTTATCATTAATAGGGTTTCTTTCCAGTTTAAAAGTAATCACTTCATTATCTGAAATTCCCAATGGAGGTGTTAAGATTTCTATTAGTGCGAAATTAACGTTGTCTTCAGTTAATTGCACATGAGGTTCGTTGTCATCTGGCAAAAACGTATTATCAAAAGGTGTAATATTTGTTGTGCCGCGACCTGCTAAGTCGATATCATGGTGCCAATCTATTTCATCATCAGTGATTTCTAATGCAAGAGCACTTACGGAAGGGATAAAGCTAAACTTGTCTATTTGTAACGCATTCACAAAATCGCCTGCCGTGCCACCACCTGAGGCTATATCTCCTGTTAAAGCTGCTAAATCAAAAAGACCTCCAGGTGCCGAATCTAAGCCGTCAGAATAAGAGAATGATTGACTGCTTGCTTCAGATCCTTCTACTTCAACTCCAAAAAGAGATATGGCAATATCGCTTACTGTAGATGTTATGCCAGCTGCTGGTGTGAAGTTTATTTCGATATCAACAATTGCTGTGAAAATACCTGCAGGGACGCTTAAGCTAGTGTTAATTACAGAGTATCCATTTGTAACTGTAGGTCCACTGTTGCCCATTGCAAAATACGAACTACCAATACCACTACCATTTATTATTGCAACGTTTCTTGTGTTTTCAGGAAAGCCTGAAGTATTAAAGCTATTGATATTAGTTTCAAATTGAGTTCTAAAAGGGTGTGCTTGAGGTAGGGTAAGTGTTGGATCAAAATCTACCATACTGCCAGACTGAAGATGTGCTTCAAAGTGATCTACTAATAATTGTCTTGCCGCAGGAGATTTTAAAAATGAATCTATAAGTGGTTGTACTTCTGCTATTGGTTGTGTACCATTATTGGCAAGAAAATTCAATTGATGCTGTAAGCCAATGGGAACATTGGCTCCATGATGAGGAGAATCAAAAGACATATATAATCTTGTGTCTGCATCTAATGAGTTGGCTTCCATGTAGTTTAAAGCATATCGAGATATTAATCCACCCATACTTGGGCCAATAATGACATTTTGCTCAGGATTATTACCAGCCTTAGCAGTATTAACAATATCTAAAAGTTCTACAAGTAACATGGCATTTCGCTCTATGAAATCGGTACCACCATCTACTGTTGTACCATCGGCAGCTCTCACATAAACAGGGAAGTTTAAAATAATAACATCAAAACCTTCTGCTCTAACAAGATCTGCTAAGTTTTGTGCACCAGAGCTACCAGTAAAGTCTAACAAACTGTACAGTCCAGCAATATCTCTGGAGTCTCCAGGATCAAAACCGTCAACCACAATTATTGGTTTATCCAAAATATTGTCAGAACTTAAGAATAATTCATATTCACCTTCACCAGAGTAATTAGTTGCTTCACCATACGCTGATAAATCGGGAGTAATACTTGAGGTAAAAGGAGTTTGGGCAATAACTAAAGATGGAATAATTAAAACAATGAAAATGTAAAGTTTTTTCATATTGAGGGAGTTTTTGGTTTTAGACTGAAAGATACAAAGTTTCAAAAGGCAACAGTTAAATTCTATGGTATTTTCTATTAAAAGCAAAAAAAATCCTTAAAAGCATTGTACTTTTAAGGATTTGTGTTTCAGATTATTATAAGTCTTATCCCAAGAAAGGATATCTGTAATCCGTTGGTGTTACAAATGTTTCTTTAATTAACCTTGGAGATACCCAACGTAATAGATTTTGAGCACTACCAGCTTTGTCGTTTGTTCCTGATGCTCTGGCACCACCAAATGGTTGTTGACCAACTACAGCGCCAGTTGGCTTGTCATTGATGTAGAAATTACCGGCTGCGTTTTGAAGCGCTTTAGTAGCTTCTTCAACAGCGTATCTGTCAGTAGATAGAATAGCACCTGTTAGTGCATATTCACTTGTTTCGTCAACAAGTTTTAAAGTCTCTGAATAGGCATCGTCTTCGTAAACATAAATAGTAATTACGGGACCAAATAACTCTGTACACATGGTTGTGTATTTTGGATTGGTCGTTACAATTACTGTTGGTTCAATAAAGTAACCTTTAGATTTATCATAATTACCACCAGCAATGATTTCAGCATCACTATCAGCTTTTGCTTGGTCAATATATTTAGTTAATTTATCAAATGAACCTTCGTGGATTACTGCAGTGATAAAGTTGCTCATATCTTCAGGAGAACCCATTTTGAATGAAGCAAGATCTTCTAAAACATAGTTTTTAACATCTGCCCAAATCCCTTTTGGTATATATGCTCTAGATGCAGCACTACATTTTTGACCTTGGAATTCAAAAGCACCACGAGAAATAGCTGTTGCTACTTGCTTGGCATTAGCAGATTTATGTGCTACAATGAAATCTTTTCCACCTGTTTCTCCAACAATTCTTGGATATGTTTTGTAATTGTGGATGTTTTCCCCAATTTGTTTCCATAATTCTTTAAATATAAATGTAGAACCGGTAAAATGTAATCCAGAAAAATCTGGGCTTGATAATACAGTGTTTGTAATCATTACAGGATCACCAAATACAACATTAATTACACCATCTGGTACACCTGCTTCTTTAAAGACATCCATAATGACTTTAGCAGAATACACTTGGCTATCACTTGGTTTCCAAACAACCACATTGCCCATTAATGCCATACATGCAGGCAAGTTACCAGCAATTGCAGTAAAGTTAAAAGGTGTTACAGCATAAGTAAAACCTTCAAGCGGACGATATTCTACACGGTTCCAAGCATCACTTGTGCTTTCTGGTTGCTCCATGTAAATGTCAGTCATAAACTGAACGTTAAAACGTAAAAAGTCTATAAGTTCACATGCGGAATCAATTTCAGCTTGGTGGATTGTTTTAGATTGTGCAATCATGGTCGCAGCATTAATTTTTGCTCTGTAAGGACCAGCGATTAATTCTGCAGCTTTAAGAAAAATACCAGCACGTTGTTCCCATGGTAATTGTGACCATTTTTTGCGTGCTTCTAGAGCTGTTGCAATGGCTTCTTCAACGTGAGTTTGTTCAGCTAAGTGATATTCGCCAACGATATGTTGATGGTCGTGTGGAGGAGACATAGTTCTGGTGTTTCCAGTTTTCACATCTTCTCCGTTGATATATAAAGGGACCTCTACTTTGCTGTTAAACATAGCTTTGTAAGTTTCGGCTACAGCTTTACGCTCTGGTGAACCTGGTGCGTAAGACTTTACAGGCTCGTTAACTGCTACAGGTACATTAAAGAATCCTTTTGACATAATATGATTGTTTTTGTTTGAATTTTTGAAAGTGCAAAGGTACAATTTTTAAAGTAGAAAGTTGGTTTCAAACGTTATAGTTCTGTGAAACTTACAAGCATAATTTTTTGTAAGTTGCTCTCAAAATTATCTACAAAGAAGCATGTTGAAAAATGATGCCTTTATTTTAACGCTCGCTTATCCTGAAACGATTGTGTCTCATGCAGACGAATGGTATTCTAAGTATTTGAAATACCTTTCAATCGGAAATAAAAATCATGTGAGAGCTGGTCATGCAGCCATGGTTTTAATTCATAAAGAAACAGGTGTTTTAGAGTATCATGATTTTGGA
>JASBSA010000128.1 GCA_030149175.1 Winogradskyella sp.
AAAAATTTCCTCACAAAATCCCATTGCCTATCTCATAGACTTTGTTTACTTTAGTTGTTATGACGGAAGTAGACATTGAAAAAGAAAATGCAGCCATTGCACAAGCCTACAAAGAGTTACTCAGAGTAAGCTATCAGACCTTAAGCAAAGACGATAAAAAATTGATTCGTCATGCCTTTGAGGTAGCTCTAGATGCGCACAAAGATCAGCGACGCAAATCTGGTGAAGCTTATATTTTTCACCCAATAGCTGTGGCAAAAATTGTGGCCCAAGAGATTGGTTTAGATGCCACTTCTATTGCTGCAGCCTTACTTCACGATGTTGTTGAGGACAATCCAGATTACACCATTGCAGATATGGAACGCCTTTTTGGAGAAACCGTGGCACGTATTGTTGATGGGCTAACCAAAATATCCGTACTCAACAAGGAAATGGATGTATCGTTGCAAGCAGAGAATTTCCGTAAAATGTTGCTCACACTCAATGAAGATGTCCGTGTTATCATTATTAAAATCGCCGACCGTTTGCACAATATGCAGACCATGGAGTCTATGCGAGACGATAAACAGGTAAAAATCGCTTCAGAAACCCTATACATCTATGCTCCATTAGCACACAGAATAGGGCTTTACAACATAAAAACCGAACTTGAGGATTTAGGTCTAAAATATACCGAACCCGAAGTTTACAATGACATTGCAGAGAAAATGCAAGAAAGCAAAGAAGAGCAAGATGCTTACATAAAAGCGTTTTCGCAAGTCATTGAAAAATCATTGAATAAAGAAGGTCTTAATTACGAGATTAAAGGACGACCAAAATCCATTTTCAGCATTAGACGAAAAATGGTAAAACAAGGGGTTTCCTTTGATGAAGTCTATGATAAATTCGCGGTTAGAATCATTTATAAATCAGACTTTGAAAACGAAAAGTTTTTAGCCTGGAAAATTTATTCCATAGTTACAGACCACTTTACACCTAACCCAATCCGTTTACGCGACTGGATTTCGTCACCTAAGTCTACAGGCTACGAAGCACTGCATATAACAGTAGTTGGACCTAAAAGCCGTTGGGTAGAAGTACAAATTCGAAGTGAACGCATGAATGAGATTGCCGAAAAAGGGTATGCAGCACACTACAAATACAAAAATGCTAGCGATAAAGAAGATAACTTAGATCTTTGGATTAACAGACTTCAAGAAGCTTTAGAAAACAATGAAGCCAATGCTGTTGATTTTGTAGAGCAATTTAAACTGAACCTCTACTCTAAGGAAATCTTTGTGTTTTCGCCAAAAGGTGATTTAAAATCCTTACCAAAAGGTGCTACTCCACTAGATTTTGCATTTAGCATTCATACTGAAGTGGGCATGAAAACTCGTGGTGCAAAAGTCAACGGTAAGTTGGTACCGCTTAGTCACGAGCTACAAAGTGGTGATCGTGTAGAAATATTAACCTCAGATAATGCCAAACCAAACGCCAACTGGTTAGATTATGCAACAACAGCCAGAGCACGCAGTAAAATAAAATCGGCATTAAATGCACACACCAAAGAAATAGCCGAAGAAGGTAAAGAAATTTTAAGACGTAAGTTAAAACAACTCAAAATTACACTCAACGAAAAAGCAGTGAACGAGTTGGTCAACTACTTTAAGCTAAAAACATCATTAGATTTATTTTATCGCGTTGGTATTGGCACTATAGACAATGCTAAACTCAAAGCTTTTGCTTCATCAAGGAGCAATGCTTTTATGAGCTACATTAAGAGCAAAATCCGTAAGCCAGACGTACCTAATAAGGATATTGATAAGGATGAAATTACATCCAAATACGATATGCTGGTTTTTGGTAAGGAAGAAGAGCGTCTTAATTATACATTGGCTAACTGTTGCAACCCAATTCCTGGTGATCAAGTATTTGGTTTTGTTACTATAAACGATGGCATTAAGGTACACAAAAAGAACTGCCCTAATGCTGTAAGTTTACAGTCTAACTATGCTTACAGAATTATGCAAGCTAAGTGGATAGATTCGTCACAACGCACGTATACATCGCATATTAAGTTATCTGGAATTGATAATCTTGGTTTGGTAAACGATATTACAAAACTCATTTCAGAAAACCTTCATGTAAATATGAAAAGTATAAGTTTTTCTAGTGATGACGGTATTTTTAACGGAGATATTACAGTAGAGGTAAAAAACCAAACCATGCTTAAAAACCTTATTGATAAGCTTAAAAAAATCAATGGTATTGATAAAGTGACAAGAGTTTGATTTTTATGGATTAAAAAGTATTGAAAACTTGTTCATTTCTTTCAACTTTAATCATAAATTAAATCATTCTTATCCTATATTTTTACGTAAATTTGCACCTTAATTATGAATGCAACAACAGAAGAAAGTAATCAGGAAATCGTAAAACGAGTTTTTACGCAATTCCTTGAAGATAAAGGCCATAGAAAAACACCTGAACGCTATGCCATACTTCAAGAAATTTACGATAGCCAAGAGCATTTTGATATAGAATCGCTATACATCAAAATGAAAAATAAAAACTATCGCGTAAGTAGAGCTACCCTTTACAATACCATAGAATTACTTTTAGAATGTAATCTCGTAAGAAAACATCAATTTGGTCAAAACCAGGCTCATTACGAAAAGTCATACTTCGATAAGCAGCACGACCATGTGATTCTTACTGATACAGGTGAAGTTATAGAATTCTGTGATCCGCGCATTCAATCCATTAAAAAAACCATCGAAGAGGTTTTTGATATTGAGATAACTAATCATTCACTATACTTTTACGGTAATCGTAAAAAAGACGACTAACTAATTTTTTAAAATGGCAGTAGACTTACTACTTGGATTACAATGGGGAGATGAAGGCAAAGGGAAAATTGTCGATGTATTCACCTCTAAATACGATATTATTGCGCGCTTTCAAGGTGGCCCAAATGCTGGTCACACTTTAGTTTTTAATGGGAGAAAGCACGTGTTACATACTATACCTTCTGGGATTTTTCACGACAATACTGTAAATTTAGTTGGTAACGGTGTAGTTATAGATCCTGTGATTTTTAAAAAGGAATTAGACAAATTAGAAGAGCAAAATGTTGATTATAAAACATCCCTCTACATCTCGCGTAAGGCACATATTATTTTACCTACGCATCGCTTATTGGATGCTGCGAGCGAAGCTTCAAAAGGGAAAGCAAAAATAGGTTCTACGCTTAAAGGTATTGGTCCAACTTATATGGACAAAACTGGTAGAAATGGTATTAGAGTTGGTGATATTGAATTAGCGGATTGGAAGGAAAAATATAGAGCTTTAGCCGATAAGCACGAAGCTATGATAGATTTCTACAATGTTGATATTCAATACGATTTAAAGGAGCTAGAAGCAGACTTTTTCAATGCTATCGAGACACTTAAAACCTTAAAGTTTATAGACTCCGAAGAATACGTCCACCAAGCACAACAATCTGGTAAAACGATTTTAGCAGAAGGTGCTCAAGGATCGCTTTTAGATATCGATTTTGGAACGTATCCTTTTGTAACATCATCTAATACAACAGCCGCTGGTGCATGTACAGGTTTAGGTGTGGCACCAAATCAAATTGGAGATGTCTTTGGTATTTTTAAAGCCTATACGACTCGTGTTGGCTCTGGTCCTTTTCCAACGGAATTGTTTGATGAGGATGGTGAAACTATGGGACGTGTTGGCCATGAGTTTGGCGCCACAACAGGTCGCCCAAGACGTTGTGGTTGGCTAGATTTAGTAGCTTTACGATATGCATGCCAAGTTAATGGAGTTACCCAATTAATTATGATGAAAGGTGATGTACTTTCTGGTTTTAAGACCTTAAAAGTGTGTACAGCTTACAAGTACAAAGGCGAAACAATCACACACCTTCCATATAATATTGAAGAAGAAAACGTCACTCCTATTTATACAGAAGTAAAAGGTTGGTCAGAAGATTTAACAGGCATGACGGAAGCGTCGCAGTTACCTGAGACCTTCAATGATTATGTTACATTTTTAGAAAAGGAGCTTAACATTCCTATTACAATAGTATCTGTAGGTCCTGACCGTAAGCAGACTATCGTCAGAAAAACGGTATAATTTTTAATTTTTTTGGTTCTGTTAAAAAAACTGTTAAACCATACTAAAGCTAATCTATTAGTGTTATTTTCTAAAAACCATATGGCTTTGAATAGTTTAAAGAATCTAGTTTTCATCATAACAGTCTTTCTTTCGGCATGTAGTTTTGCTCAAGAAAAACAAAAGATTACCATAGAGTATGCTGGTATTACGACTTCAGATCCGGAGATTGAAGATGGAGCTTTAATTTTTCTAAGAGATGATTCTCAGCAAGTGCATTTCATTCATAAAGGTGTAAATCTGTGGTGCGACAAGGCGGTTTATTATCAAGACCAGGATTATATTGAAGCGTTTAGCAATGTAAATATGAAGCAAGGGGACTCTATATCTATGGTTGCTAAATATATAGATTATAGTGGTAAAACTGAAATTGCCGTCGCAAAGGGAGATGTGGTGTTAACCGAACCCAATTCGGTGTTAACTACCGACAAACTTTACTTTGACAGAACTCGACAACTCGCTTATTATGACACTAGCGGAAAGGTAGTAAGAGATTCGTCTGGTACCATTACCAGTCAAATAGGTCGCTACTACATGAATGCAAAAAAATATCAGTTTACAAAAGATGTTGTTCTTGTAAGTCCGGATTATACTTTAAACACTGAACGCCTAGATTTTTTTCCAGATAATGGCCACGCCTATTTATTCGGGCCTTCAACCATAGTTGGTGAGGAAAGTAACATTTACACTGAACGTGGTTTTTATGACACAAATGCCAATACAGGTTATTTTCAACGTAATGCTAAAATAGATTACGATAACCGAACGATTGAAGGAGACAGTATTTATTTTAATCGCAACAAAAGTTTTGCCTCTGCTACTAATAACATTAAAGTCACCGACACCATAAATAGTAGTATCGTAAGAGGACATTATGCTGAAGTTTGGCGTGATAAAGATTCTGTTTTTATTACCAAGCGTGCTCTGGCTATTACTGTACAAGAAAAAGATTCGGTGTATTTACATGCCGATACGTTAATGGTTACCGGCAAAGAAGATCATCGTATTACCAGAGCTTATTACAACGCCAAACTTTACAAAAGTGATTTAGCAGGTAAAGCAGATTCAATTCATGTAGACCACAAAACAGGTTTAACAGAGCTAATAAATCTTAGTAGGTTTAGCTCTACAGACGCTTTTTCTACAGCTCGTAAGCCTGTATTATGGAACATTGGCAACCAAATGACTGGCGATACCATTCACCTAATTTCTAATACAGAAACTGAGAAACTAGACTCCTTAAAAGTATTTAACAATGCCTTTTTGGTGAGCAAGGACACTATTAGCGAGGATGGGTATAATCAGATAAAAGGTCAGCGACTTATTGGTTTGTTTAAAGACAATGAGCTTTACAATGTAGATATTATTAAAAATGCTGAAACGATTCGGTATATGCGAAATGAAACAAATGAACTCATTGGTATTCAAAAATCTAAATCCGGTAGTATTAATATTCAAATTGTAGAACAAGCTATAGAAGAAGTTAGGTTTATCAATCAGATTGATGGCAATATTTTTCCCGAACCCGATTTCCCAAGAAACGCAAGGCGTCTAAGAGGTTTTGATTGGCGTGGTGAAGAACGCCCAAGATCTGTTGAGGATTTGTTTAAAGACGATCCTCCTTTAGTGTTGCCTAAAATTTCTGGCTTAGAGGATTATGTTCCACCTGAAGATTTCATTGATGACAGTGTTGCAGAACGGGTTGAAGAAGCAGGAAAAGCCACACCAAACAAACCAAACAAAGCAGCTCAAAATCTTCCAAAAGAAGAAGACAATAAAGATTCTGAAGATAACAAGCCTAAAAAGGAGCAAACCGTTCAACCAAAAGTAGATTGGAAACCAAAAACCAAACCTGCTGAAATTTCTGAAGAGAAGAAAAAACTAAAAGCTAAAGGAGGTCAATAATTGCAAGACGATTTTTTTAAATACCAAGCGCAAACCACACCTCATCCTTTGGCTATGGAAGTTAGCCACGCCAAAGGTTCGTATATTTTTGATAAAAACGGAAAATCCTATTTAGACTTTGTAGCTGGTGTTTCGGCTTGCTCCCTAGGTCATTCACACCCTAAAGTAGTGAATGCTGTTAAAAAACAATTAGACCAATACTTACACGTAATGGTTTATGGCGAATATATTCAAAAGCCAGCAATAGAACTTTCTAAACTTTTGGCACAGCATTTACCTGGACCTTTAGAAACAACCTATCTAGTTAACTCAGGTACGGAAGCTATAGAAGGCAGTCTAAAACTTGCCAGACGTTTTACTGGCAGAACAGAAATCATAGCTGCAAAAAATGCCTACCATGGTAATACTATGGGTTCGTTGAGCCTTATGGATTATGAAGAACGTAAGTTACCTTTTTTACCGCTAATTCCAGATATAAAACACATAAGATTCAATTCTGATGCTGACCTAAAACAGATTACAAATAAAACAGCAGCTGTAATTTTAGAAACTATTCAAGGTGGTGCTGGGTTTATTGAGCCACAGAATAATTATCTTCAAAAAGTACAGCAACGTTGTAATGAGGTTGGAACTGTTTTCATTTTAGATGAAATTCAGCCAGGAATTGGCAGAACCGGAAAACTTTTCGGATTTGAAAACTATAATTGTCAGCCAGATATTGTAGTAACAGGGAAAGGCCTTGGTGGTGGTTTGCCTATAGGCGCTTTTACGGCATCAAAAGACATGATGTTAACCTTAAGCGATAACCCAAAACTAGGACACATCACCACATTTGGAGGCAATCCTGTAATTGCTGCCGCTGCACTTGCAACATTAAAAGAAATCACAGAATCTAGCCTGATGGATGACACTCTTGAAAAAGAAAAATTGATAAGGCAACACCTTCAGCACAAACACATTAAAGAGATTAGAGGAAGAGGGTTAATGCTCGCTGCTATTGTAGAAAATTCTGAAATAACCAATAAAGCCATCTTTAAAGCTAAAGAGGAAGGTTTAATCTTGTTTTGGCTACTTTTTGAACCCAAAGCCATAAGAATTACACCTCCACTTACCATTTCTAAAGAGGAAATTATTAAAGGCTGTAAAATAATCACTTCAATTTTAGACAATATCTAATTTCTTTATTTTGTTTTAATCTTCTGATTTTCAATAATTAAAAAACTTTAAGCAACCTTTAAATCAATGTTAATTAATTTGTTAAAAACAAAAACACATTTAGCCTCGACCGTTGAATGATAACTGTAAATTAGTTTAGCAAACAATTTTCGAGAGCAGTACACTCATTAGGTTAAACAAAAACCTTATCAGTAAAACATAAACAGGTGTTCTCTAATCTCGATTATCGATTGAATCTTAAAACCGCTTATGAATTATAGTCACGAAGACGAAAACTATCCGCTTACAAGATTTGAATCTATGTTAAAAACAAATGATATTTTGTTTTTCGATTCAAATGAATTTGAAAACATCATTCATCATTATCTCGAGAACGGAAAAATTGCTTTAGCAAAACGCGCGATTAAACTTGGTTTAGAACAACACCCTACATCTATAAATCTTAGACTATTTCAAGTAGAGATTTTAGTTATTGAGAATAAGTTTTCCGAAGCAGACGAGATTTTAGATATGCTTCATGACATAGAACCTAATAACGAAGAAATTTACATTCAAAAAGCTAATGTACTTTCTAAACAAGATCAACACGAAAAAGCGATAAGCACACTTTTAATTGCCATTGACATCTCTTCTACTCCAGAAGATGACTCTGATTTGTATGCCTTAATCGGTATGGAGTATTTATTCCTCGATCAGTTTGAGAATGCCGTGATTTACTTTAAAAAATGCCTAGAAAGTGACACTTCCGATTATTCTGCGTTGCACAATATAGTTTACTGTTATGATTTCCTTGATCAAAATCAAGAAGCCATAAGCTATCTTAATACCTTTTTAGATTCAAACCCTTATTGTGAAGTAGCTTGGCATCAGTTAGGACGCCAGTATTTTACCATAAAAGATTACGCTAAAGCTAATGCAGCTTTTGATTTTGCAATCATTTCTGACGATACTTTTGTAGGTGCCTATATTGAAAAAGGAAAAGTTTTAGAAAAACTAAAGCAATACGAAGAAGCTATTGAAAACTATAAAGTAACGTTAGCCTTAGATGAACCCACATCCTTTGCTTTGTTGAGAATAGGATATTGTTATGAAAAGCTTGGTAAAGATGATTTGGCTGTACAATTTTTCAATAAAACTATTGAAGATGATGCCTTATTAGATAAAGGCTGGATTGCAATTACCAAGTTTTATATGAAACGCTTGGACTATAACAAAGCGTTGAAGTTTATAAAAAAGGCAGTAAATATTGATGGAGAAAATGTGCTGTACTGGAAACTCTATGCTACCATTAACAAACGTTTAAATTTTCTTGAGGAAGCTGAAATTGGGTATAAACGCACTTTAGAACTCGGCAACTATGAACTCGATACGTGGTTAGATCGTTCGGATATTTTAATTGCCTTGGGAGAATATGATGCTTCAATTTATAACCTTATTCAGGCTACAGAATTTTATCCTGAAAATCCTGAAATAGAATACAGACTTGGCGGTTTGTATTTTACAATACATCAAACCCAAGAAGGACGCTTTCATCTAAAAAATGCATTAAGGCTTAATGTAGATTACAGTTTTATCATTTCCGAACTCTTTCCTATGCTTAACGATAGGCCAATGATAAAGGCTATAATTTCGGAAGCAAAGAAGACTTCAGACTAAAAAAATCCATACCTTAGCACTTCTTATAAAAAAGAAATGCAAAGACGTTTTTTAGACTATCTTATTATAACTTTTAAAGGTGTAGCAATGGGAGCTGCAGATGTAGTACCTGGTGTTTCTGGTGGTACAATAGCCTTTATTTCTGGTATATACGAAGAACTTATTGAAAGTATAGACAAAGTAAATTTTGGTGTTTTTAAAGTATGGAAACAACAAGGCTTTAAAACCGCTTGGAAATCTATCAATGGCTCATTCCTTTTGGCATTATTTTCAGGAATTGCTATTAGTATTTTGTCCTTAGCCAAACTTATAAAATGGCTTTTACATAACGAACCCGTTTTATTATGGTCCTTCTTTTTCGGACTTGTTTTAGCTAGTATCCTTTACACTGCAAAACAGATAAAAGGTTGGTCACCAAAAATTATTTCGGCCATTATAGCGACCTCAGTATTATCTTATTATATAACTTTAGCTGAGCCGTTTGCTTCGCCAGATAGCCCATTTTATTTATTATTCTGTGGATTTATTGCCATAATCGCCATGATTTTACCCGGTGTTTCTGGAGCATTTATACTTCTTATTTTGGGGGCATACCAAACGGCAATTGATACTGTTAACAACTTAAGAGATGGTTTGCTTACTGGTAATATGGAACTATTTAAAGATGCACTTTTAAAATTCGTATTATTAGCAATTGGCGCTGTAGTTGGATTAAAAGTATTCTCTAAAGCACTGAACTGGATGTTTAAACATCAAAAAAATCTAACGCTTGCTATCTTAACGGGTTTTATGATAGGCTCTCTGAATAAAATATGGCCATGGAAAAAAATTCTTAAAACCAGAATTAATTCTGAAGGCGAAGAAGTAACCTTGTTAGACCAAAGTATTTTACCCTCATCTTATCAAGGAGATAATCAAATAATTTTAGCCATCATCTTTATTGTTGTTGGGTTTGCTACAATCTTAATTTTAGAAGGCTTAGGGAATAAAAAGAATAAAATCTAATGCAAAGTACCAGAACTTTTAAAGATCGTATTTTTTTGGTCATAAAAGGGCTGGCAATGGGAGCTGCAAATAAAGTTCCGGGAGTTTCTGGTGGAGTTGTTGCCTTTGTTGCAGGTTTTTACGAAGAGTTTATTTACTCACTTCAACGTGTTAATAAAACAGCATTCAAATTACTCTTTAATGGTCGTTTTAAAAGTTTTTACCAATACGTAAATGGTAAGTTCTTAGGACTTTTATTCTTAGGAATGATAGTGAGTTATTTTAGTGTTTCTAAAATTTTAGATTACCTTATCGTTAACTACGAACTCTATGTATGGAGTGCATTTTTTGGTATGATACTAGGCTCTATCTATTATATAAGTAAAGATTTTAAAGCCTGGAATAGTAAAACTGTTACAGCTCTAATACTTGGTGCTGTCGTTGGTCTGAGCATTAGTTTTTTAGATCCTGCAAAAGAAAATGATAATCTTTGGTTTGTGTTTTTTTGTGGTATTATTAGTGTTTCTGGCATGACGCTTCCTGGGTTTTCTGGGTCGTTTATTTTAATTCTATTAGGCAATTATGTATTACTTCTTGTAGACTCTGTTAATGCATTATACGATACAATTTCAGATATTTTTACTGGTAATTTTGAATTCATAAAAAATGAAGCTAGAATAAGGATGCTTAAAGTTCTTGGTGTCTTTACATTGGGTTCTGTAACAGGTCTGGTAACATTTTCACATGTATTAAACTATATTTTACATCATTATAAAAATATTACACTAGCAACTATTGTTGGCTTTATTATTGGATCACTTGGTGTGGTTTGGCCATGGAAAGAAACTATTTACAAAACCAATATGGACGGTAGCTTTATTTTAGACTCTACTGGCAAACAAGTCATTGCAAATTATAAGCGCTTTTTCCCTGAAGCCACTACAGAAACTTACATAGCAATTGCTTATATTGGCTTAGGAATTCTCATTGTTTTGGGATTAGAATGGTATGGACAACGCACAAGACAAATCAAAGTTTAAATTCGGGTTGGTAGGAAAAAACATTTCCTACTCATTTTCTAGAGGATATTTTTCGGATAAATTTAAAAACGAAGACTTACCCCATTCTTATGTGAATTTTGATTTAGAATCAATTGACGAACTAAAGGATATTATTGAAAATACTTCAAACTTAAAAGGTCTTAACGTTACCATTCCTTACAAAGAAGAAGTAATTCCGTTATTAGATAAACTAAATAAACGTGCCAAAAACATTGGAGCAGTCAATACCATAAGATTTAAAAAAGGAAAACTAATTGGTTACAACACTGATTTTTATGGCTTCAAGCACTCATTAAAACCTCATATAAAAAAATACCATAAACGCGCTTTAATTTTGGGTACTGGTGGAGCTTCAAAAGCCATTGCTTATGCTTTAAAAAAGCTTGGTATTAAATATCATTATGTGTCGCGTACCAAAAGGAAAGGTGTTACCTATACCTATTCTGAATTAACTGAGGGCATCATTGCTAGATATCAAATCATTATTAATTGTACACCAATTGGTACGTTTCCTAATGTAAATGAATGCCCAAATATTCCTTACGATGGTATAACAGACAGACATATTTTGTACGACCTTATCTATAATCCTGAGGAAACTAAATTCCTTTATTGCGGAAAGATAAAAGGAGCTACAACAATAAATGGCTTAGAAATGCTAAAAATACAGGCAGAAAAAGCTTGGGAGATTTGGAATAAGCAATAATTAGTGATTAGTAAAACTAAATTCTAATAAACTTTTATTCAAAGTCTTCAACATTCTTATTATCCAACGATTAAACAATTACACAAATAAACTTCATCCCTTTATTTCCTTTGTAATTCAACGAGTTGTTAGTATCTTTAACCTCTTAATAAATATTATGACTTATGTCTGAGAATGATAACCTGCAAGATGCAGACGGAAAAAAAGAAGTAGAATTAAAAGAGTCTACACCACAAGAAGAATCAACTCAAAAAGTTGCGGAGAATACAGAAGAGACAAATGACACTGAAACTGTTCAAGATTCTGAAAATGAAACAAAAGCAGACTCTGATGCACACTCAGAAATTGAAGCTTCTAATGCAGAAGATGCAGAAGATGAGTCTAATGCCGAGAGACATGATGTAGAAGAAAAAGACTACCATGCCATGTCAATGCAAGATTTGGCAGAAGAATTAAACAGGCTTTTAAAGCATCATAAAATTCAGACTATATCTAAGCAAGTCAATGAAATTAAGGCAGAATTCAATGCGAAATTCAGCGAACTTTTAGAAGAGAAAAAAGAAGAATTTATAAACGATGGTGGCAACGAAATAGATTTTTACTATACCAACGATACCAAAAAATTATTCAATCAACTCTACAAAGATTATAAGCAATCCATAAGTTCTTACTATAAAGAGCGAGAACATAATTTAAAACAAAATCTAGAAAACAGATTAGCTATTATAGAAGACATTAAAGGTCTACTTTCGGTAGAAGAAAATATGGGCACAACCTATAAAACTTTTAAGGAACTTCAAGAAAAATGGCGCAATGCAGGACCAATTCCGAGAGATAAGTACAATAACGCTTGGAATACATACCATCATCACGTAGAGCGTTTTTACGATTTCTTGCATCTTAATAATGATTTGCGAGACATGGACTTTAAGCACAACTATGATCAAAAATTAAAGATTATAGAGCGTGCCGAAGAACTTGCAAAAGATGACAATGTAAACCGCGCTTTTAGAGAGCTTCAAGTATTACACAAACTTTGGAAAGAAGAACTTGGACCTGTAGCTAAAGAGCATAGAGAAGAGATATGGGAACGTTTTAGCAATGCCACAAAAACTATTCATGACAAACGTCAGGCTTACTATGCAGATTTGGACAAAGCCTATGAGAAAAATCTTGAAAAGAAAGAAGAAATAATAGCAAAAATACAAGCCATTGCAGATGACAAAGCCAAATCTCACAGTGGTTGGCAAAAGAAAATAAAAGAAGTGGAAGCGTTGCGCGAAGCTTTTTTTAATGCCGGTAAAGTACCTTTAAAAGTAAACGAAGCCACTTGGGCAAAGTTTAAAGACACAGTAAGAACTTTTAACCGTGGAAAAAACAAATTCTACAAAGATTTAAAGAAAGATCAATACGAGAATCTTCAAAAGAAAAAAGAACTCATAAAAATTGCCGAAGAAAACAAAGACAGTGAAGACTTTGCAGTCGTTACACCTTTAATGAAGAAAATTCAGAGCGATTGGAAAAAAATCGGTCATGTACCAAGACGCGATAGTGATAAAATTTGGAAACAGTTTAAAAATGCATGTAATCACTACTTTGATAGAATGCATGCACAACGAAAAGCTGAAAACCAGCATTTATATGACGCTTTTGATAAAAAAGTAAAGCTGCTTGAAGACTTAAAGGTAATGGAATTAAGTGGTGACAACAAAGCTGATGTTGAAGATTTAAAAACCAGAATTGCCGACTGGAAAGCTATTGGTCACGTACCGCAAAACAAACGCTACATTGATGGTAAATTTTATAAAGCTATTGATGATGCCTTCGACAGGCTGAAAATGGAAAAGTCTAAATTAGAAATGGTAAAATTTGAAAGCAAGCTTGAAAATTTAGCCAGTAATGAAAATGATACTAGGCTTTTAGATAACGAACAGAATTTTATCCGTAAGAAAATTGGCGAGGTAAAATCTGAAATAACTCAACTAGAAAACAACTTACAATTCTTTACCAACGTAGAATCTGATAACCCTTTAGTAAAAGATGTGCATAAAAATATTGCTAAGCACAAAAAGGAATTAGAAACTTGGAAGACTAAGTTATCTAAGTTACGAGGAATGTATAGTTAAATTATGGACAACAAGCTATTAGGAAACTTCATCATTGCTTTTCCACCTGCTGCTTATATTACCTATACCATTGTCATGAAAGAGCCAAATTCTGGTATAGATTGGACTTCCGTAGTTTTGTCAGTTTTAATTACAATGGTTAGTTATGCAATTGGAAAGAAAATAAAAAATAAAGGAGAAGCAGAATAAGAATTTCTTAAAAAATATAAAACCAAAACCCATCTGTTATTATCAGATGGGTTTTGTCCTAACTAAACTAAATTAACCTTAATTACAACCGCTTAATAATAATTAAGATTTCCTACTAAGATTATAAAAACGTTTTGCTTTTATATACTTTATTTACGTGGGAAATTTCTGTTTGGATGTCTAGTATTTGATTTTTGGAGAATTTTAACATTATGAGATTCTGAAACAAGTTCAGAATAACAACAACAAATTAAAGTGACTTAGCCTCTTCCCAAAAAACATCCATTTCAGATAAGGTCATATCTTTTAGTTGCTTATTTAATTCTTTGGATTTACGCTCTAGATACTGAAAGCGTTTTATAAATTTTTTATTGGTGCGCTCTAAAGCATTTTCAGGATTCACTTTAAGAAAACGAGCATAGTTTATCATTGAGAATAGCACATCACCAAATTCACTTTCTATCCTATCTTGATTACCTTTAGCTATTTCTGATTTTAATTCTGCTAGCTCCTCCTCTACTTTTTCAAAAACTTGCTCTGGTTGTTCCCAATCAAAACCTACACCTGCTACTTTGTCTTGTATACGGTTTGCTTTTACCATGGCTGGTAAACTTTTGGGCACACCTTCAAGAACACTTTTCTTACCTTCTTTAAGTTTAAGTTGCTCCCAATTACGCTTTACGTCTTCCTCATTCTCAACCTTTACATCACTATAAATGTGAGGATGACGATCTATAAGTTTATCACAGATGCTATTACATACATCTGCGATATCAAAATTGTTTGTTTCACTTCCTATTTTAGAATAGAAAACTATGTGCAACAGCACATCACCCAACTCTTTTTTTACCTCATCTAAGTCATTTTCTAAAATAGCATCACCAAGCTCATAAACCTCTTCTATGGTGAGATGACGCAACGACTCCATAGTTTGCTTTTTATCCCATGGACATTGCTCGCGCAACTCGTCCATAATAACAAGCAAACGCTCAAAGGCTTTTAGTTGGGCAGTTTTATCCGACATTGTTAATTTATAGCTATATAAAATTCGTCAATTCGAGTGAATTTCATGATTGAAATGAATGAAATTTTTATCGAGAATAAGAATTTCTAACTTTGAAAATGTTCTCGATATAATTCCTCATTCTTCGGAATCACTCGAACTGACGTCTGTAATTATTCTTCTTCGTCCGAAGCTGTTACTTCTTCTTCAGTTTCAAGAGATTCTAAAAGATTGTTTTTATGAAGTAAATTGTACCACTGGACCACTTTTTTAATGTCTGATGCATATACACGATCTTCATCATAATCTGGTAAAACTTCGAAGAAATATTCTTCTAAAGTATCTTTTCCATCTTTATGGCTAATCGATGTTTGTTCGCCATTCTCTTTATCTTTAATCTTCTTAAGTACATCCTTTAAAGGTACTTCTTCTGTTAAAGTATAAATAGCGATTTCACTTAAGATACTAATGTTACTATGTGCACCTACAGTGATTCTCTTTTTATCTAATAAAGATTGTACAACAGCACCAGTTCTTGTCTGTGTCACAATTTCATATAATCCTGGCTTACCAGAAATGGCTAAAATTTTATCTAAGCTCATATTATTTTTTGATTTGTCAGGCTGAGCGCAGTCGAAGCCTTTTTTATTATATTAACGCTTTCTACTCATTGCAGGAAAACGCATTTTATAATCTATTTTAATTTTTCCTTTTGAAATGTTTGTTAACTTTCCTTTTATCAAACGTTTTTTAAACGATGATAGTTTATCGGTAAATAAAATACCTTCGATATGATCGTACTCGTGCTGAATGACTCTGGCGATTAAACCATCATATTCTTCAACATGCGTTTCAAAATTTTCATCTTGATATTGAATTTTAATCTTCGGTTTTCTGAAAACATCCTCTCTTACATCTGGAATACTCAAACAACCTTCATTAAAAGCCCATTCATCCCCTTCTTCTTCCAAAATCTGAGCATTAATGAATGTTTTCTTAAAATTCTTCATTTGCTCTCTATCTGCTTCAGATAAATCTTCATCTTCTGAGAAAGGTTCCGTATCCACCAAAAACAAACGAATAGGTAAACCAATTTGTGGTGCTGCTAGGCCAACACCATAAGCACCATACATAGTCTCATACATATTCTCTATAAGCTCATCAAGCTTTGGATAATCTTTTTCGATTTCCTTAGCTTTTTTCTTTAATACAGCATCTCCATATGCAACTATTGGTAATATCATAATTTTGTTGTTTTCGGGTGCAAAAGTACAATTCTTATTTAAGAATTTGAAGCTAAATAACTTTGCAATATCAAGGTTGCACTAATTTCATCTACAAGTGCCTTATTTTGTCTTTGTTTTTTCTTTAAACCACTATCTATCATGGTTTGAAACGCCATCTTAGAAGTAAAACGTTCATCTACACGCACCACAGGAATTTGTGGAATTTCTTTTTGCAGTTTTTCTAAAAACTTTTGAATATGCACTTCACTTTCTGATGCAGTATTATCCATTTGTTTTGGCTCACCAACTACAAATTTTTCAACATCTTCGGTGGCAACATAAGTTTTTAAATACTGTATAAGTTCTTTTGTTTCAACTGTAGTTAAACCCGAAGCAATAATTTGCATTGGGTCAGTGACCGCTAATCCTGTTCTCTTTGTACCATAATCTATGGCTAAAATTCTTCCCATTGTTGCAAAGATAGTGTAATAAAAAACGCTTCTTTACAAAAAAGAAACGTTTTTAAATTAGCAATTAATTAAGTCGTAGATTTTATTCCCTCTATAAATAAATCTCGTTAATTATATCTTTAAGACACCATATCTTTTAAATGGTCACATTTTCTTACAAAAAAAGAAAACTCCTCAATATAAGGGGAGAGGAGTTTTCATAATTAGCTATTAATTAAACTCTCAGATAAACTTATATGAAATAAATTTACATCGCATTTAATAGTATTGAGACACAACTTTTTAGAGTAGGTCACAATTCGTATTAAAAATATTTTACCAAGGATATTTATCAACTTATCTTTACTGAAATTTTAGACACATGAAACAATTACAAACCGTTATAGAAAATGCTTGGGAAGATCGCTCCCTTTTAACCAATCATGTAACCATTGATGCTATAAGAAGTGTCATAGATCTTATAGATGCCGGCACACTTCGTGTTGCAGAACCCACCGATAATGGCTGGCAGGTTAACGAATGGGTAAAAAAAGCCGTTGTACTCTACTTCCCAATTCAGAAAATGGAAACCTTCGAAGTGGGTATTTTTGAGTATCACGACAAAATTCCATTAAAACGTAACTATATGGAAAAAGGTATTAGAGTAGTTCCGCATGCTGTGGCAAGACATGGTGCTTACATTTCTAAAGGGGTAATTATGATGCCGAGCTATGTAAATATTGGTGCTTATGTAGATGAAGGCACGATGGTAGATACCTGGGCGACTGTCGGTAGCTGTGCCCAAATTGGCAAAAATGTACATCTTTCCGGTGGTGTTGGTATTGGTGGTGTTTTAGAACCTTTACAGGCCTCACCTGTAATTATTGAAGATGGAGCATTTATCGGAAGTCGCTGTATTGTTGTTGAAGGTGTCCATGTAGAAAAAGAAGCCGTTCTCGGTGCTAATGTAGTGCTAACGATGAGCACAAAAATTATAGATGTAACAGGTGACGAACCTGTTGAAATGAAAGGTAAAGTACCTGCGCGTTCGGTTGTAATCCCAGGAAGTTACACCAAGAAATTTGCAGCTGGCGAATACCAAGTACCTTGTGCGTTAATCATAGGAAAACGTAAAGAAAGTACTGATAAAAAGACATCACTTAATGATGCTTTACGTGAATATGATGTAGCAGTATAATGGCTACGTTGTTATTTAGCTTTTTATAAAAATGAAAGTTTTAATCATACAACAAAAAATGATTGGTGATGTTTTAGCTTCAAGCATTTTATTTGAAGCTATTAAACATCATAATCATGATGCCGAGTTACACTATTTAATTAATACGCATACCTTTCCTGTTGTAGATCACAATCCTTTTATTGATAAAATTCAGTTCTTTACTCCAGAGCATGAAAAAAACAAGTTGAAGCTTATAAAATTTGCCAAACAGCTCAGAAAAGAAAATTACGATGTTATCATTGATGTTTACTCTAAATTATCGAGTAATTTGATTACACTTTTCTCTAAGGCAAAAATCAAAATCTCTATAGATAAAAGCAGAAATAGGTTATTTTACACACACTTATTTAAACACAAGGCAAAAGCAGATACCAACGCAGGTTTAGCCATAGAAAACCGACTGCAATTGCTGCAACCTTTAGGAATAGATACAAGTAAAATTGTTAGACCAAAAATATATCTAACCGAAGAAGAAAAATCTGCAGCCAAAACATTTTTAGAGTCACATCATATTAACACCAACAAACCACTGTATATGATTGGAGTTTTGGGTAGTGGAGCCAACAAAACTTACCCTTTTGATTTTATGGCTTCAGTGATAGATAAAGTTGTTAAAACGCAACCAGAATGTCAGATTTTATTTAACTACATTCCCAAACAAGAGACTGATGCCAAAGCAATCTTAGATTTGTGTGAATCTGAAACTCAAAAACACATCTACTTTGAGGTTTTTGGTAAAAGTTTGAGAGAATTTCTTACCATTACCCATCATTGCACTGCACTAATTGGCAACGAAGGAGGTGCTATAAATATGGCTAAAGCCTTACATATTCCAACATTTACAATTTTTTCACCGTGGATTAAAAAAGAAGCTTGGAATATGTTTGATGATAGCAAAAAACACGTGTCTGTTCACCTTAAGGATTTTGACAATCAACTATACTCAGGAGTTAAGCATCCAAAGGAGTTAAAACCTAAAGCTTCTGATTTATATTCAAAATTTAAACCTTCTTATTTTGAAGACAGCTTGGTAAAATTTTTAAATGACCTCTAAAACTAGCCTTTTTTGATACCAAATTCGGTCCACTTTTTATTTTCCTTTTTTGTAGTTGCCCGTATTGCCAAATTTCGGTCTAAAGATTCTTTGGTTTTATAGCCACGAGCATGATCGAGATGCAAACAAATCGCTTTATAACGTATTTGTTTAGTTTTAATACCATTGTTGATTAAACGCTCACCTAACTCTCTATCTGGCCCACCATATTGCATACGTTCATCGTAGCCATTTATAGCCAATAAATCAGATTTCCATGCCGAAGAATTACAATTGTTAAATGTGGCGCCTGTTGGTGTGACTACATCTAGAAAATTGGCTAAACCGTTTTTAGCAGAAAGCTTCAACTTATTTTTACCACCTAGTTCTCCTTGTTGCTTTAACCATTTTACCTCAAAACAACGCTTGGATTTTATATCATCTTCCACTATGGCCTCACTAATATCCATAGGTAGTTTACAATAACCACCAGATAGAAAATAGCCTTTTTCGGCTTGTTTGGCATGGGTTTCAACAAAATCTTCACGAGGAATACAGTCGCCATCCGTAAATAATATGTAGTCATGCTTAGCCATAACAATGGCTTCATTCAAAATTTTTTGACGTCGGTATCCTATATCTTCATGCCATGCATGTGTGATTTCTACAGGATAATCTTGTTTAAATCGATCTATTAAGTCTTTGGTTTCGCTGGTTGAACCATCATCCGCAATAATAATGTCAAAATCCTTGTAAGTCTGCACACTATAACCGTACAACACTTTTTCTAACCAATCGGTTTTATTATAGGTGGCAATAATAACTGTAATTTTAGGTAATGCCATAATTTATTTATTGATACCAAATTCGGTATACGTTGATTTACTCCTTTTTGTTTCTTGTCGAATCTTCTTGTTATTCCTTTCAGATTGAACATTTTTATAAGGTCTTTCGTGGTGCAAATGTACACAAATCGTACTATACCGCACTTGTAGAAACTTGATTCCATTATTCATCATGCGTTCACCGACTTCTCTATCTTCCCCACCATACTGCATACGCTCGTCAAAACCATTTACTTCAATAATATCTTTCTTATAACAAGACACATTCATGCCGTCAAACGTTGCTTTAGTTGGTGTGAATGCATTTAAAAGCTTCGCCTTAATTTTAGACCTGGTTAATTTGTTAAGCTTAAACGTTTTGGGCTGACCTTTTGCTAAAAGCCACTGTTTATCGAAACATTTTTGATTTTCTATAATTTCTTTAGTGATACTTTGTGATATTCTTTCAGTCAATTTAAAATACCCTCCTGATAGTGCACAATTTGGACGTTTTAATTTTAAGTGTGTTTCTACAAAATCCGCTCTAGCAATACAATCGCCATCTGTAAAAATGAGATAGTCTGAATTGGATGCCATAATCGCTTTATTAAGGATTTTGGTTTTCTGAAACCCTTCATCCTCTTGCCAAACGTGAATGACACTTAATTTTGAAGCAGTCTTAAAGGCATCAATTACTGTTTTTGTACTGTTGTCTGAACCGTCATCTGCAATAATCAATTCAAAATTAGAGACCGTCTGAAGCTCATAGCTATACAACACCAATTCTAACCATTTTGGTTGATTGTAGGTACTAATAATAACTGAAGCCTGAACTGGTGATTGCATAAGCACAAAAATACTATTTTTACAACACTGAAATGACAAGTATGTTAAAACTATCTGGTGTCATAATTACCTTTAATGAAGAACGGAACATAGAACGTTGTTTACAGTCTTTAGTGAATGTAGTTGACGAGATTGTGGTTGTAGATTCTTACTCGACCGATAATACCAAATCCATTTGTGAAAAATTCAATGTAACCTTTATTGAGCAAGAATTTCTGGGCTATATAGAACAAAAAAACTTTGCTTTAGAACAAACCACTTACAAGCATGTGGTGTCTTTGGATGGAGATGAAGCTCTTTCTGAAGCACTTCAAAAATCCATAATTCAACTGAAAAGTAATTGGGCATATGATGGGTATTATGCCAACCGATTTAACAACTTTTGTGGTCAATGGATAAAACATAGTGACTGGTATCCCAATAAAAAACTACGCGTTTTTGACAAAACCAAGGCGAAATGGACAGGCATTAATCCACATGATAATGTACAGTTTCATGATAGTAAAACCAAGAGCGGTCATTTAAAAGGTGATATTTTACATTGGACCTATCAATCGTATTCCGAATTCAATAAAAAAACCGAGCATTTTTCAACCATTGCGGCCAAAGCCTATTACGATAAGGGCAAGACAGCTCCTATTTGGAAAATAATATGGAATCCGACTTGGGCATTTTTTAAATCTTATATATTAAGACTTGGGATTTTAGATGGTTTTAATGGATTTGTTATTTGTGTTCAAACCGCTAACATTACCTTTTTGAAATATTCAAAGTTGCGAGAAATTTATAAGACTGGTAATTAATTTTTCTTCTTCCTCCAGAAATAATATTTCTTTTTAAAGGCTTCTTTCTTTTTAAAACCTGAAGAAAATTTTTCAGAAAAATAATACATACGTTCCCTTACGGCTTCATGCGGTTTGTTAATGAGTTTTGCATATTCATCACTAATAATATCTAGCATATAATCCTTTGGAGATAATCGCGCAAAATTTGCCAAACGCTCATCATAAGACAAGGTTTTAAATTCCATCCGATTCAGGTCTACGAGATAAAAATCATAACCATCTGATGTTTGCTTTATAAGGGTGTTTCCTGGAGAATGATCTAAAAAATGAATTCCTTTTTCATGCAGTTGGAACGTAAACTGTGTAAATTGTCTCAAGATATTATCATAATCCTCACATTGTGGCTCGTCAATCAGTTTACGTATTGTAAAATCATATTCCAATTGTTTACTGATGTAATAACTTTTACCAAAAACAAATAATGATGTAAACTCGACGTATGCTTCTGGACTTGGTGTCAATATCCCTGCCTCCAAAAGTTTATCTGCATACAAAAAAGAGCGCTCAGCTTTACTTTTTCTAAAAAATCGATAGACAATTTTATTTATAACATTCGGAACTTTAAATCCTTTTATGTTATACTTCACTCCATCAATTTCCAAGATCTTAATCACATTTCTATAGCCTGTACCAATGAGTTCTCCCTCTTTAGAAAACCGATTAAGTGTTTCTAAAATCAAGGGCTTAGTGAGTTCTGAATTTTTATGAATTTTAATCCTTACAGACATAAATAGCTTTAATTACCTGCAAAAGTAGGTATTTAATTCTTTAATTTTGCCAACATTCAACCAGAGGCTATGTACAAGCATTATCTTATTACACGTTTTAATCTTAGAAATAAGAATTGGGAATTTACCAAGAACAACGAAACACTATTAACTCGTGAATGGATGATCCATCGTATTGGTTTGTTCAGTAATTTTTGTTTACCATCTGTAGCCAATCAATCCAATACCAAATTTAAATGGCTTTTATTTTTTGATATCACAACTGATCAAGATTTTAAATCAGAAATCGAAGAACTTCTTCAACCTTACACACATTTTAAGCCATTTTACATCGATGGCATGGATGCTTTTCACAGCTCCATCAAAGATTATATCCTTGAAGACAGTAAGGACTCAGACTATATTATTACTTCCCGAATAGATAACGACGATTGCATTCATAGAGATTATATCAACACCATTCAGTCTCAGTTTCAATCCCAAGATTTTATGGCTATTGATATTTTAAAAGGCTACTCGCTTCAGATTTCACCCGAAATTATGCTGGGTAAAAAGGAGCATATTTTTAATCCCTTTATCAGTCTTATCGAAAAAAATGATAATCCAAAGACCGTTTGGTTTAGTGACCATAACATGTGGAAAAAAGAATCTAGACGTATAGAAATTTCCGATAAGCGCCTATGGATGTCAATCATCCACGAAAAAAACAAAGTGAATGAGTTTGATGGCTATGACAATGTAGCCTGGGAGACAATTAGAGCAAATTTTAAAGTGTCTGAACACATAGACAACAAAGTCACCAATGAGATTATTCCACATAACAAATGGAGGTATTTAAGCTTTAAAAACAAATGCTATGTCAACTATGTTTTAGCAAGTAAAAAGTTTAAAAAGGCTTTGGGTCTTTACAAGATTAAATAAAGTTTTTCAATCTGAATTAAAATAAATTGGCTCCTTTTTAAACATAGATAAACGGAGTAATTTTTAATTCATACTTTTGAATCCATAACGAAACTTACATGCGATTAATTCAGTTTACGGCCTCCAATGGTTGGAGAGGACACGAACAAAAAATTATTTATCTATACGAGGCATTTAAAGCTGAAGGCTATGTCGAAGATCAGTGGATTGTCTGCCCATCGGGTTCTGAAATAGAGCGTGTCGCGACCGATAAAGGCATGCAGGTCATTCCCTTTGACTACAAATCTGAATACAGTTTATCATACGCCAAAACATTTAAGAAACTTGCGGAGGAAAAAAGAGCTACTGTTATTTTTATTCACAGTAGTAAAGCGCACACTTTGGCAGTTTTAGCACATTTTATTTTTAGAATGAAGGTCCCCTTGGTACTTTGCAGAACACTTATAAAACGTGTCGATACCAATTTCTTTAGAAAATGGAAATACAACTACAAAGGCATCAAAAAAATAATTTGTGTGTCGCAACCTGTTGTCGAGTCCTTAAAATATGCTGTTAAAGACCATAGTCGTTTTACAATTATCGGTAGTGTTACGGATATCAATAAATTCAAAAAACAAAATCCCACAGGTCTATTACACAAAGAATTCAACATACCTAAAGATTACAAACTTATTGGTAACGTTGCAGAATTTACTGGTTTTAAAGACCATTATACATGGATAGACACGGTTGAAATATTAGTAAAGGAAAATAAAATAAAAGAGAAGTATATACTTGTTGGCAAGGGCAGTTTAGAAGAGAATATAAAAAACTATGTTGAAGAAAAAGGACTTACAGAGCATATTATCTTCACAGGATTTAGACGCGATATTCCCGAGATTTTACCCGAGTTCGATGTATTTCTTTTTACCTCTAATAACGAACCAACAGGTGGTGTTCTATTAGAATCCTACGCTTGCAAAGTTCCTATCGTAGCCGCTGATGCAGGAGGTATTTCAGAGGTTATTGTTGACGGTGAGACTGGTCTTTTAGCCGAAGTAGGCAATCCTAAAGATTTTGCCAAAAAAGTAAACTTACTAATACGTGACGAAAACCTACAAAATAAATTTACCAAAAATGGGTATCAATACTTATTAGACAACTTTACAAAGAAAGTTATCTCTAAAAAGATGCACGATGAATTATCTAAGCATCAGCTTCAATAGGCAATTGTATTAAATCTCCTAATTCTTTATTTAGACGCTCAACAGTAAGACGCTTTAAAGCCGCCCAAGGAAAGAAAGTGAGTTCACCAAAATATGGCTTTCCATTTATAGAATATAGGTCAACACGTACAAAAATAAAATCTCTAGATAATTTTTCTGATATGCTTATCAGCTCATTTAAATTATCTGGTTTTGGTAAATCTTTTTCAAGATAATTTTTGGTGTTAGAGTCACCTTCAACCTTATTCCATTCTATATCATAATAACAGTTTCTGTATTTTCCATTACAGAATGTTTTAGCCCAAATGTATTTTGGTTTACCATGAATACAAAAGAACTTATAATCTACAATATTTTCGCTATCTGTTTGGTCTAGATAGTGTTCCGCTAAGATTCTTGGTTGTATTTCCTTATATATTGGCTCTTTATACTTAAAGTAATAATTTTTCCTGAGATATTTTTTAAGGGTCTGTTTTACTTCTAAAACATCTATTTTAGACTTATCATCAACTATAACATTATAGCCAGATCCATGAGTACCTTTAAGAGCAAACTGATCAGGTAATGTATCAAAATCAACATCATCAACATTTTGATATATCCCAATAATATCTACCAAATACTCCTCACCTATTTTATCCTTTACATATTGCCTTACCTCATACTTATCTACAAAATTTTTATAGTCTTCATTATATAGATTTAACTTTAGCCATTGCAATTTCTCCATAAACTCCATAGGTTGGTCTATATTCAAATACTTCTCGTTTTTAAGATAATATTGTGCCTTTACAAATGCAAGGTCAGCATTAGGCTTATTTTTTAAATATTTAGACAGTAACTGATAATATTTTCGTTTTATGTAATTCATTACGTAAATTATTTAGCTAAAATATCAATAGTTTTTAACATTAATAAATTGACTAATTCTATTTTAATTCAACTAGAGTAAGTCGTATCTTTGCGAAACCATTTTTAATTCATAAAAATGAATCATAAACAGGCTCTAAAACACGATATTTTTAAAACCATTTCACAATCAGCAAAAGAACTAAATATAGATTCTTATGTTATTGGCGGCTATGTACGTGATTATCTATTGCAACGTGGCACAGCAAAAGATATCGATGTTGTAGCGGTTGGCAGCGGTATTGAGTTGGCACACCAAGTTTCTAAAAATCTTCCTCATCAACCTAAAGTTCAAGTTTTTAAAACTTACGGAACAGCAATGCTGCGCTATGAGGATATTGAATTAGAATTTGTAGGCGCCAGAAAAGAAAGCTACAACGAAGATAGCCGAAATCCAATTGTAGAAAACGGAACTCTGCAAGACGATCAAAATCGACGTGACTTTACCATTAATGCATTGGCATTAAGCCTTAACAAGGCTAATTTTGGTGAGCTTTTAGATCCTTTCAACGGATTAGAGGATTTAGACAAAGGAATTATCCGAACACCGCTTGACCCAAATGTAACCTACAGTGACGATCCCTTAAGAATGATGCGAGCCATTAGGTTTGCAACACAGCTCAACTTTGAAATTGAAGAAAAATCCTTGAAAGCCATTACAGCCAATAAAGACCGAATCAAAATAATAACTAAAGAGCGGATTGTTACAGAATTGCACAAAATCCTAGAAAGCGATGTGCCTTCCACCGGTTTTATCTTACTTGAAAAAACTGGTCTCTTAGATTATATTTTACCAGAGCTCACAGCTCTCAAAGGCATTGATGAGATTGAAGGACAACGTCATAAAGACAACTTCTATCATACCCTAGAAGTTGTTGATAACATTGCGCAGACTACAGACAATTTATGGTTACGTTGGGCTGCACTTTTACATGATATCGGAAAAGCACCAACAAAAAAGTTCCATAAAAAAATTGGCTGGACCTTCCATGCCCACGAGTTTGTAGGCTCTAAAATGGTATATAAATTGTTTAAGCGACTTAAAATGCCATTAAATGACAAAATGAAGTTTGTTCAAAAAATGGTATTGATGAGCTCTCGCCCAATTGTTTTAGCTAGTGAAGTTACCGATTCTGCAGTGAGACGTTTAGTATTTGATGCAGGTGAACATGTTGATGATTTAATGACCCTTTGCGAGGCTGACATAACTACCAAAAATCCTAAAAAATTCAAAAAATATCACAGCAATTTTAAACTTGTACGAGACAAAATTGTTGAAGTTGAAGAGCGAGATCGTGTTCGTAATTTTCAACCACCTGTTTCTGGCGAAGAAATAATGAAAGTCTTTAATTTAAAACCTTCAAAAGAAATAGGAATAATTAAAGAAGCTATAAAAGAAGCTATTCTTGAAGGAGAGATCCCAAACGAACATGAGGCAGCCTACAACTTAATGATCGAAAAAGGAAAAAAATTAGGATTAACTATTCAGGATTAAAACAAAAATTTGCAAAAGAAAGAAAAATGAAAAAGGATAATAAAACCGTTATTTACTGGCTACTCACAGGTTGTTTCTTAATTTTTATTATGGTGATTGTAGGTGGTATTACCAGACTTACGCATTCTGGCCTTTCCATTTCTAATTACAAGCTGATTTCTGGTACCATTCCGCCAATGAATGAGATTGAGTGGAATGAAGCTTTTGATTTGTACAAGCAATATCCTGAGTATCAAAAACTCAACTACGGTATGTCTTTAGAAGAGTTTAAAGACATTTACTTTTGGGAATGGATTCATCGTGTTATTGGTCGTTTTATTGGCCTAGTATTCATTATTCCATTTGTTTATTTTTTAATTAGAAAACAACTATCTAAATCCACTATCAAAAAATCGATTATACTTCTCATTATGGGAGGTTTCCAGGGTTTTCTTGGATGGTATATGGTAAAAAGCGGTTTGGTAGATAGACCAGATGTTAGCCACTACAGATTGGCGGCACATTTAACAACCGCATTTTTAACTTTTGCCTATACCTTTTGGGTAGCTTTAGACTTGATCTTTCCAGATAAAAAAGCTGTTGATACCAAACTTAGAAACTTTATGCGACTAGGCCTAGTTGTTTTAATCATTCAAATAATTTATGGAGCCTTTGTTGCTGGGCTAGATGCGGGATGGATTCATAACCATTGGCCCTTTATGAGTGAAGGTAAGTTTATGCACGAAACGGTATACACTGAACAAAATCCAACGTACCTCAACTTTATAGAAGGCAAGAGCGGTGTACAGTTTGTACATAGAACTTTGGCATATGTTGTTGTAATTTTTATGTTAGCCATTTGGTATAAAGCTACCCGTAGGGAAATTTCAAAATGGCAAATATTAGGTGTCAATAGCCTACTTCTTGTTGTTGGGATTCAATTTTTTCTTGGTGTACTCACCTTATTATTAGCAGTACCGGTTTGGCTAGGTGTTTTGCATCAGGTAGTTGCATTTATTTTGCTCAGTAGTATGGTTTTTACACTGCACCGTTTTAGTAAGTAATGGGTAATGAGAAATGAGAAATGAGAAATGAGAAAATTACTAAACGCATAAACAACTCGACAGATAAACAAATAAACCTTTAAAGCATTTACCTAACACCTAACACCTAACACCTAACAAAATTCTCGATTTTTTAGAATTCGGATATTGGAATTTGGAATGTAGAAAGCTTATCTTTGCACCATGATTTACAGATTTAGAGTCATATTAGACAATGATACCGAAGATGATGTGTTTCGCGATTTAGAAATTCGTGAAACAGATACTATGGAAGACTTACATAACATCATTACCCAATCTTTTGGTTTTGACGGTATGGAAATGGCTTCTTTTTATATTAGTGATGATGATTGGAACCAAGGTGAGGAAATTGCCATGATGGATATGAGCGAAGCAGGCAATGAAGTGAAGATGATGAGTACTACTGTAATTAAAGATGTAGTACACGAAGCGTCCCCGAAACTCATCTATGTCTATGATTTCCTAAATATGTGGACATTTTACGTAGAATTAGCAGAAATTGTTGACGAAGCTGTTGGCACGGACTACCCAAATCTAATGTTTGTACATGGGCAGATACCTGATGCTGCACCAGATAAATCCTTTCAAGCTGATGATGATTTAGATTTTAATGAGTTTGATGATGACCTGGATATAGACGACTACGATAATCTAGATTTTGACGAAAACTGGAATTAATCATTCTTTCCTCAATAGCGACTTCCTATTCAATACGTTTTTGATGATTATATCATTAACAAAATAATCTACACCAGACCCAATAAGAATATTTTTACTTTCAAAATTTTGATACAGCCCATTTTGCAGTGGCTCACAAAAAAATAAAAAGCTATCTAGGTTATCAAAATTTATTCTGTCTTCCAGCATCAATTTCGGTGGACTAAAATCTATACCTGATACATCAAAATTAAAGTCTTTTCTAATAGAAACCCATTCTGGTTTTTTAAAATTAATGATAGACTTTTCTGTTTGTAATGATAAGTCTTTATTGAAATTTATATCTTCAGCCAATACGCTCTTAAAATAAAAATCAAATTCTTTAGAACTATTATCATCGATGCTTTGAGCCTTAGATAAATTTACAAAACAAAGAAGGGAAAGTACCTTTATAGCAATAGATTTCATAGATAATGTTTTTCATAAATTTACAAAATAGTTTACAAAACTAAATCTACCTGTAACAAACTAATTAAACAATCGTCGTATAAACATAACCAATCAATACTGAATTTTCAGTATTACAAAAACCAATCAATTTTGGAACAACCCATTCTAACAATCAATAATCTCACAAAGAAATTTGGCTACCTCACAGCTGTAAAAGATTTAAGTTTTACCATTAACAAGGGAAACGTTTACGGTATTTTAGGACCAAATGGAAGTGGTAAATCCACCACTTTGGGTATCGTACTCAATGTGGTCAATAAAACTAGTGGAGGCTTTAATTGGTTTGATGGCAACACCTCTACTCATGATGCACTAAAACAAGTTGGTGCTATCATTGAGCGTCCAAACTTTTACCCTTATATGACAGCAGAACAAAACCTAAAGTTAGTTTGCAGAATTAAAGGTGTAGATTACAGCAAAATAGATGAAAAATTGGAAGTTGTTGGACTTTTGGATAGAAAAACCCATAAGTTTAAAACCTACTCTTTGGGTATGAAACAACGTTTAGCCATTGCTTCTGCCCTACTTAATGACCCTGAGATTTTAATTTTAGATGAGCCTACTAACGGTCTAGATCCTCAAGGAATTCATCAAATACGTCAAATCATTAAAGAGATTGCTGCTAATGGTACCACTATTTTATTAGCTTCTCACCTTTTAGATGAAGTTGAAAAAGTGTGTTCGCACGTCGTGGTACTTAGAAAGGGTGAAAAATTGTATTCTGGTCGTGTAGACGAGATGATAAATAGCCACGGTTTCTTTGAGCTTAAAACAGAAAGGCATGATGAGCTCCTTAGACTACTAGAAAATAATCCAGACTTTGGAAAACTAAAAGTTGAGGGAGACCTTATCACAGCATTTTTGAATGAACCAATGTCCGCTTCAGAGTTCAATACATTAATGTTTGAAAGAGGTATAGTGCTTTCTCACTTAGTAAAACGAAAAGAAAGTCTGGAAGAGCAGTTCTTACAACTTACAGATGATCTAAAAGAAACTGTAGCTCAAAGTTAAAAATCAATCAATCATTTAATATCACATCAATCGAAACACAGATGTGAAAAAACAAATAACCAATCAACAAATGTTACGACTTTTAAAACTAGAATTACAAAAACTATGGCTAAATAAGGTTAGCCGTATTCTTATTTTTGTATCATTTATATTACCCTTTACTGTATTAGTACTATCATCAATAAAAATCAATTTTTTTGGTTTTTTCACCTTAGAATTAGGTGAGTTAGGCATCTTCAACTTTCCTATAATTTGGCATATTACAACATTTTTCGCTTCTTACTTTAAGTTTTTCTTTGCTATTGTTGTGGTGAGTATGATTGGTAACGAATACAGCAACAAAACACTAAAGCAGAATCTTATTGACGGCTTAAGCAAAAAAGAGTTTATCCTATCAAAATTCTACACCATAGTGTTCTTTTCGCTTTGCGCAACTGTACTAATCGGAGTGGCTTCATTTTTTATAGGATTGTACTATTCTAGTTATACTGAAGCATCAATTATTTTTAGAGAAGTTGAATTTTTACTGGCATATTTTGTAAAACTTGTAGGCTTCTTCAGTTTGTGTTTGCTCTTCGGTATGTTACTTCAGCGCTCTGCTTTTGCTTTAGGATTCCTGTTTGTACTTTATATTTTTGAATGGTTAATTTTTTGGGGAGCGTATGAAGTTTTTGACAGTGCAGACAAAGCCTTTAATGTTAAAAACTTTCTGCCTTTAGAATCTATGTACAAACTTATAGACCAACCTATACAACGCATTGTAATGACAAAATATCCCGAAAAAACAGATATAGCTTACGACTATGCAGTACACTGGTACGAAATTGCCATAGTACTAGGTTGGTCTGCACTTTTTATCTTTTTGTCCTATCAATTATTAAAAAAGCGAGATTTATAATAGCTTTGTAGTAATTGCCATGTAATTTTAATACTAAATCTAGGAGTTTTTAACTTCTCCTTGTTATATTGTATTGAACTATGTAGTGTACACTAAAGTTATTATGAAAAAGAGCTCTGTTTTAATATTCACCTTAATTTTTAGTGCCTTATCTTTTGCTCAAGAAGAAACCACAAATTGGGCGTTTGGTAACAATGCTGGTCTTAATTTTGATTTAGCAACAGGAAATGTAACTCCTGTTACCACCGCCATAAGCACCTCAGAAGGGTGTTCTTCGATTTCTGATGAAAATGGTAATCTGCTATTCTATACTGATGGACAAACGGTTTGGAGCAGCAACCATCAAATAATGCCCAATGGTAATTATTTTGGTGGTGCAGGATTACTTGGCGATCCATCAAGTACGTCTTCTGGAGTAATTATTCCTCATCCTACTAATAGCGATTTGTATTATATATTTACTGTAGATGAACCTCATCACAATAATGCTTGGGCTTCACCTAACCAAGGGCCTGCAGACCAAAATGGCAATCCTTTAAATTTTTATGAAGAGACTTTTGGAGATTTTCAATCTGTACCAAATAATGATGATGGTTTTAATAATGGTTTTAACTATTCATTAGTAGATATGACTTTAAATGGTGGTTTAGGAGATATTGTACCCACTGAAAAAAACGTCCATCTCATAACTTACGATACCTCTCAACAAGATCAATCATTATATAAATGTGCTGAAAAAATAACAGCAGTTCAAGGGTCAGATTGCGAAACTATGTGGGTAATTACTCAATTTGTTGATACATTTTATGCCTTTAAAATAGACGCCAGTGGGTTTAATAATTTAACTCCCGTTACTTCAACATTAGCACCTTCCATTACAACACAAGGTTACAGACGTAATGGTATTGGTTATATAAAATCATCACCAGATGGTACTAAAATAGCGGTTTGCCATGCTCAAAACATCAACCTTCCTAGTGACGATAATGATTCTTTTAATACGGGTAGTTTTTGGCTTTATGATTTTAATAACGAAACAGGAGTTGTAAGTAATCCTGTTAATCTACTATCCAACACTTCAACTTATGGCACAGAATTTTCAGCTGACTCTAAAAAAGTATATGTAACAAACAGAAATAATGTTAGGCAATTTGACCTTGACAACAATAATGCCGAAACCATCATACATCAGCAAGCACCAAATGCTGGGTTTATTTCTTCGATGCAGTTAGCACCCAATAATAAAATCTATGTATGCAATGGAGCAAACACAAACAGCTTAGATGTTATAGAAGAACCTGCTGAAGCCGGATTAGCCTGCTCTTACAATGTTAACGGCCAACCATTAGCAGGAGGCACTAGTGCAGCTTTAGGTCTACCACCATTTATTACATCATTTCTTGGTTTTGAAATTGATATTATTAGAAATGGTATTAGCACTACAGAATTACGCTTGTGTACTGGAGATAGTTATATCTTACAGGCAGATGATATTGTTGGCGCAGATTATGTTTGGTCTTTTGATGGTACACCAATTACTGGAAACAACCAAGCGCAACTCTTCATTGATGCTCCGGGTTTTTATGAAGTTTACATAGAACCCAACAATGGTGATTGCCCTATTGAAGGTAGTGCCGTTGTTGGAGTTTTTGATATTCCTGTAGCAAATCCTGTTTCAAACGTTACTGCCTGCGATGACTTTGCAAACGATGGTACATTCAATGGTTTCAACTTTACAAATAAAAATAGTGAAGCCCTTGCCACACAATCTGCAGCACAGTATAATGTACGCTATTTTGAATCCATGGATGATGCTAATAATCTTGAGAATGAAATTACATTCCCATACACAAACATCAGCAACCCACAAACCATATACGTCAGGGTAGATAATACGGATAATACAAATTGCTTTGATGTTACCACTTTTCAGCTTGAAGTGTTTAACACACCTCATATTGTTCAACTTAACAACATTGAATTTTGTGATAATGAAGGTGATCCAACAGATGGGTTTGCCTCAATAGAATTAGGCGATTTAATTCCAAATATTAGAGGTGCCCAACCAGAGGCCGATACCAATGTAACATTTCATCCAACACAACAAGATGCAGATGATAACACATCTCCATTACCATTAACTTACACCAATACTACAGCTGTCAACGAAACTATTTTTGTTAGAATAGAAAATACAAATAATACAGATTGTTACAGTACTGGAAGTTTTCAACTTACCATTAATGATGCTCCAGTGGCAAATGATATTACCATTATGCAATGTGATGAAGATGGTATACCAGAAGGCTTCACAACATTTAATATTGGTTTATTTAGCGATGATGTTATTAATAACGAAGCAGATAGAAACGTTACTTATCATCTTTCCTTTGAAGATGCCGAAAATGCACAAAATGAAATTAACGCTGATGCTTTTGACAATTTCTTTAATCCACAAATAATTTATGCAAGGGTCACCAATACCTCAACAGGTTGCGTGAGTTTTAGCGAAGTTTCTTTAGAGGTGAGTACCACTTCGTCCAACAATGCAAGTTTGGCTATCTGTGATGGTGATGGCAGTGAGGATGGCTTTGCCAACTTTAACCTCAATGACACCAATGCCATTGTACTTGCTGGTGCTCCTGCAGGTTTAGATCTTCAATACTATGAAACCTATGACGATGCTTTGGTAGAATCTAATCCGCTTGGTACCAACTTTACCAATACCATTCCATATAATCAAACCATCTACGCACGGGTTGAAAACGCTAATGCTTGCTATGGTATCAGTGAAATTGAACTTACAGTTTATGAGCTTCCCGATATTGAAACCGAATTTGAAACCTTATACTGTCTTAAT
>JASBSA010000135.1 GCA_030149175.1 Winogradskyella sp.
GAAAGGATTATTAAAAAAGACTATAAAAAGATAACCTTAAATGCACATCCTTTTATAGCAGCCTTTTTAACCAAAGGGTATCCATCTGTACGTACAAAGTGGTTCTTTGAACACAAAAAATGGGTAAAAATTATACCTAGAGATGCTTACACATATCTTGAATATCATTTTTTTGATAAAGATGGTAACAAAATCAATTAATATCTATTAGAAAAGCCCTTCCAAATTTTGGAAGGGCTTTTTTGTTGTTATAATTCTCTTTATAATGAGATATTAAAAGTAAACTTAAAAGCAATGTTATCTTCAAAATTTGGAAGGTGATATGCACCATAGCGGTAGGCAAAACTCAATCCAAAGCCCAGTAAAAGCCTATTAATTTCAAAACCAGATTCTGAGTATAAATGATTAAGCCTATTAAAACTTATACCTTGGTGTCTATTAATACTTTTCATATCTCCTAAGGCATATCTAGATATAAGAACTAATTGTGGTTTAAAACGTTCAGAAACCTTAAAGGGTCGAAAGAAGTGTTTTATCTGTAAGGTTGAAAATTTATCACTAAAAAATTCATTAAAATACATAGTTTCAAAACTATTAAGACCAGCCACAGAAAAACGCTGCAAAATGGTTTCTTTGGTAATATTGTTTGGGTAAGCATGGTATAAATGCGTTAGTGGCGCTTCGCCACCTGCAATACCTGCTACAAGCGTAATATTTGTTTTAGAGTCATTACGATGGTCAAACTGTTGAATAGTTCTAAAATCTAATTTTGAAAAATTAAAATCACTACCAAGAACAGATTTAAAACTCTGTGTAACTTGAAATGTAAATTTGGGATATGCATCTTTTTTTAATATTATTTGATTGTCCTCTGACTCAAACTTACTAAAAGGACTCCACTGCAAGCTAAAGGTTGCTGTACTTAAATCGAAAGTATTGTAGATTTTATTATCTAATAGAAAATTGTAATTGTAGGTTGGGTTTATTCTACTTGTCGAAAATTGTGCTTCAGACAATAAATGGTTAGATATTTTATGTTGTATTCCTATAGACTTTGTAATGTGCCTATGAAATAAATCTATGTTTAGAAGTCTGGGTTCAAAAAAAGTAAAAAACCTTTTGTCTGTTAAAAAAGTAGAACTTCCGGTTTCTCTGAGGTCGTCGCTATAAGATAAATTTATCCATGTATCAGAGACTTCATTCACCCTAACACCACCGCCTAAACTATATTTGTAGCGTTTGTCTTTAAAGCCATAAACAGCATAACCATTAAGTCGATAACGTTCTGAAAAGTCTTTGTTTGTAACACCTCCTAAACCTGTTCTAAAACCTTCATATTGATTGAACTTTATGAGATACCTTAAATCTAGATTGAAGAAATTTACTGGCAAATAACCATTACCTATATTCTTAAGAAATTCAGCTTTTTTTATAGAATCTCGAGCTATTTTGGTAGAATCTCTTTCTTTAGAAATGGGATTTTGAGCCAAGCTGAAAGTAGCAAGACAAATAAGTAAAACAGCAAGAAATTGCTTAACCATGCAAACGGATTAATATTAAAAGCTCAATAAGCTACTATGCTTTTTAACCTGAAATATATTCGACTTCAGGTTTTTGTCTTACTAAAACCTTAATTTCAAAAGAGATAACGTTATACCGTCATGATTTCGTTCTCTTTTATATCAAGAATTTTATCTATCTTCTTAACGTAAGAGTCAGTAAGTTCTTGTACATCTATTTCAGCATTTTTCTGTAAGTCTTCAGAGACATCTGCTTTTTTTATATCATTCATGGCGTCTTTACGAGCATTTCTAACACCAACCTTTGCATCTTCGGCTTCAGCTTTGGCCTGCTTAGCTAGATCTTTACGTCTTTCTTCGGTTAATGGTGGTACGTTGATGATAATCATTTCACCATTGTTCATTGGGTTAAAGCCCAAATTAGCAAGCATAATGCCACGTTCAATTTCTTGAAGCATACTTTTTTCCCATGGCTGAACTGAGATTGTTCTACCATCAGGCGTATTTACATTTGCTACTTGATTCAAAGGTGTTTGAGAGCCATAATAATCTACCATAACACTTCCTAACATTGCAGGACTAGCTTTACCAGCTCTAATATTTACTAGTTGCTTCTCTAGGTGCTTTATAGCACTATCCATTGCTTCTTTTGCAGAATCTAATATAAATTGAATCTCTTCGTTCATAATGTTAAAATTTTAATTGTGAGTTATCAAAATCTAAGCCAAATATTATAAGTTAACTTCGGTTCCTATAGTCTCACCAGAAACAACTTTTAATAAGTTTCCTTTTTTATTCATGTCAAACACTATAATAGGTAATTTATTTTCCTGGCTAAGCGTAAATGCTGTTGTATCCATAACTTTTAGACCTTTTCTAAGAACATCATCAAAAGTAATATGGTCAAACTTAACGGCAGAACTGTCTTTTTCAGGGTCTGCGGTATAAATACCGTCAACACGGGTTCCTTTTAAAATAACATCTGCTTCAATCTCAATTGCTCTTAAAACTGCGGCTGAGTCTGTTGTGAAATAAGGATTACCTGTGCCTCCTCCAAAAATAACCACGCGACCTTTTTCTAGATGGCGCATTGCTTTACGTCTAATAAATGGCTCGGCAACTTCATTTATTTTAATAGCTGTTTGAAGTCTGGTTGGAATGCCAGCGTCTTCTAGAGCGCTTTGCAAAGCTAATCCGTTTATTACTGTTGCCAACATACCCATATGGTCTCCTTGTACTCGATCCATACCATTACTAGCACCAGCAACACCTCTAAAAATATTACCACCACCAATAACAATAGCTACTTCTACACCCAAATCGGTAATCACTTTTATGTCCTGCGCATATTCTGCTAAACGTTGAGGATCTATTCCATATTGACGGTCTCCCATTAAGGCCTCGCCAGATAATTTCAGTAAAATTCTTTTGTATTTCATGGTTGTTTTGAAAGTTGAACAAAGCTACATAATTATTAGCATCTGTAAAAGAGAAAAAAATGTCAAAAAAAAGCCTTTCATTATTTGAAAGGCTTTTTAGTTTTATAATAATTTGAATAATTAATTATCCAACTGAAGCACGTTTGAAACCAGTTACTTCAACGTCACCAAATGTCTTTACGTATTCAGCAACGGTTTTCTTTTCGTCTTTAATAAACTTCTGATCTAATAAGCACTGCTCTTGGTCTAGAGTTGTGTTATCAGAAATAAAGCGCTCCATTTTACCTGGTAAGATTCTATCCCAGATTTGTTCTGGCTTACCTTCAGCTTTTAATTCCGCTTTAGCATCTTCCTCTGCTTGTGCCAAAACCTCTGGTGTTAATTGTGCCATAGAGATATATTTAGGAACATTTTTTAATGTTTTACCTAAACGTGCTAATTCTTCATTGTCTTTTTCGATAACTGCGATACGAGCCTCGGTCTCAGAAGCCACATAAGCAGGATCAAAGTCTTTATAAGATAAAGTAGTTGCTCCCATAGAAGCTACTTGCATTGCTAAGTCTTTAACTAAAGTTTCAGCATTATCAACTTTTGCCGATAAACCTACTAAAGCAGCAATTTTATTAATGTGAACGTACTGCCCAACAAAAGGTGCATCTAGTTTTTCAAAAGCAGTGATGTCTAGCTTTTCACCAATAACACCAGTTTGCTCAACTAATTTTTCAGCAACAGTCATTCCGCCAAAATCAGAAGCTAAGAAATCTTCTTTAGAGTCAAAATTTAAAGCGGCTTCAGCTAAATCATTAGCTAATTTCACAAAGTTTTCGTTTTTACCTACGAAATCAGTTTCGCAACCTAAAACGATAGCAACACCAGAGGTGTTATCTGCATTTATTTTAGCAACAGCTGCACCTTCAGAAGAATCTCTGTCAGCTCTTTTTTCTGCAACTTTTTGTCCTTTTTTACGTAATACTTCAATGGCTTTATCAAAATCACCACCAGCTTCAACTAAAGCTTTTTTACAATCCATCATACCAGCACCAGTTGCTTGTCTTAGCTTGTT
>JASBSA010000137.1 GCA_030149175.1 Winogradskyella sp.
CATTTATTGTCAGCAATTCATCAGGTTGTAGAGCCCAGAAAGCAACTGTTCTACTTTCCATCGTATGAGATTATGATGGACGAATTGAGAGATTACAGGTTTTACAATAAGGATATGATTCACCCAAATGATTTGGCTATAGACTACATTTGGGAAACGTTTAAAACCGTTTGGTTATCAGAAGATGCTATTGAAACATCACAGAAGGTTGCCAGTATACAAGCTAAGAAAGCACATCGTCCATTTAATCCAAATTCAGAAAGACATCAAAAATTTCTTGCCAATCTTCAGTTAGAAATTGAAGCGATTAAAAAAGAATTTCCTCATATTAAGTTCGATTGATTCTATCGAATTGGTCGTTTCAATCTTTCTTTTACCATTTCAAATGATTTTTTGCTTGCACGTTCCCAACGATAAATGTTATACTTTTTTGTTTTTGCGTTGTTTTGTTTTTCCTCTTTATCTCTTAGTATTTTAAGCCAATCAAAACGTTTTCTTACAATTGATTTAATCAGTTCATCACCATCTTGTAAATATTCTAATGTGTTGAGGGCAGCAATAGATACATTTTTAATTTTGTCATCAATAGCAATTAATAATACAGGAATGGAAGAAGATCGACCAACAAATTCTAAAGCTTCAGCAGCTAACTGTCTTGTTTTATAGTTGCCATGGGTTAATGCATATTCAAGTTTGTTAACAGCGTTCTTATCAACCCAATAGTCAATGGCTTTCTCAGAAGGTTGAGAAAGTCTCATTTTGAATAACAAATATGAAAATTGATAAAACATAGCCAAGCATTTGGTTAATTATTGGTAGTGGATTTTTGAGTTTTGTTACAGAAAAGACATCAGATATCGGGTTGTGTAGTCTCGTTTTAATCGTTTAAAGAATAGATAATCAGTGATTTATAAAAATATACGCAATTCATCGTATGTTTTGCCATCATCTTATTGTTGAGATTTGCGTCAGTATTAACCAATAAATTAAATCAACAATGAGAACTTTAAAAAACGTTATGTTATTAGTAATGACAATGTCATTAGTAACATTTACATCATGTAAGAGTGATGATGATGGCGGTAACGGAGGTAATGCACCTTCAGGTACTTTAACGGCTAAAGTAGATGGAGCTAACTTTCAATCTTTAGATATTTCTTCTTCTGCTACCGTTGCAAACAATGGAAATAATTTAATAATTATTGCCTCTAATAGTGATGGTAATGCATTCGCCATTACAATAATAGGATACTCTGGTCCTGGAACATATCCCTTAGGCGGAGGTTTGAATATTACAAATTCTGCTAGTTATACAGAAACAGATGTGGACTTAAACAACCCTCAAAATTCAACCACAGAGATTTGGCAAGCCCCTTTTAATGATACACAAGTAGGTGAAGTTAATATTTCTGAAGAAACAGATACTAAAGTTATAGGAACATTCAATTTTACAGGTAAGAATGTAAACGGTGACCAGTCTGAAAAAATAATTACTGATGGTTCGTTTAACTTAGATAAGCAAACTACATAATTAATTGATTATGAAAACGCTATCAGCTCAAATTAAAACTTTAATGATGCTAGCACTTTTTGTAAGTGCTACATCATTATTTGCTCAAGAAACTCCAAATCAGAGTTATGATCTTGGTGCTAAAATTAATGAGATGACACTTACGGTTGGTGGAGTTTTGGTTGTTGCCACAAACGATGGATTGGTAGGTATAAGGCCAGACCAAAATCAACCTGTTTTTACTTTTAAAAACTTTGGAAAATTAAAACCTGAAGAAACAGAGTTTATTCCAGGGTCACCTTATATCGTTGTATCTCAAGGTGCAACTTCTAAGTTTGCTGGTATTGCAAAGACTAAGCGCGCTGTTATAGACTATATGCAAGGCAAAGTGATCTTTAATTCAGACGATGACGGCTGGAACCAAATTTATACATGTGATGTCGTTTTGCCTCAGAATAAACTTATAGTAAGTGGAATTCAAAAAGTAGGGACTAAAGCAGAGAAAGTTACACCAAAAGTTGCAGTTTATGATTTAAATACTTCAAAATTAGATTATAGCTTCTTTTTAGATAAACCAGGAAGAGTAGGTGTGGCTAAAAACTTTAGCGTTACTGGTAGACCTTTGTTGCTAAAAGAATTTTTAATCATACCAACTGCACAAGGTTTAATCGCAAAATCACACACAGGGGAAGAGCTTTGGAAAAATAAAATCAAAAATGTAAGCTGGTTAGTAGCGGATGAGACTGAAAAAGAGATTTATGGTTTTGAGACTACAACAAACGGAAAGAACACAAGAATACATAAAATTGGTACAAGTGGTCAAGAACTTTGGGAGGATGATAGAAAGGTAAAAGGTATCGTTTCAAAATTCGAAATTCTGCCTCAAGGCCTTGCTGTTGTAAGTAATGTAGCTGGTGGAGATGGTGCGTTTGCTGCAAAATCAGAATCTAAAATCACCATGTTTAGTGCAGCTACGGGAGAAGATCTTTGGGATAAAGCACCAAAAACAAAAGGATACGTGCAGCATTTTTACATCATGGAAGATGGTATTCTTTTCGGCATTTATTCAGGAGGAATCAATAAGATCTCATTTGATGGCGAGACACTGTTTAAGAAACCATTAAAAACGGGAGAAAACATTATAATGATGGCTCATACACCACAAGGTTTAATTTATATCACAGGTGAAGACACAAATATTGTGAACTTAGAAACAGGAGAGCAAGTTTGGGACAAACCCTTAAAATATAAAAACTCTGCTTCTGTAGCTTCAACTTATGATGAAGCCAATAACCGCTACCTAATTGCGGCCGGAGATATCTTATTTGGCATAGATGCCAATTCTGGTGATGTATCTGAACTCTCTAATATAAATTTTGAAGAAAAAGAATCTCCTAATGCACTAGAAATCAGAAACGGAGATATCTTTTTGAGCTCTTCTCAAAATATGATGTCTTTAGACGGAAGTGGCAACGAGAATTATCATGGCTACTACAAGTCGCCAGGCAAAAGTGGCTTTATGAAAGTTGTAGGCGGAGTTATGGCAGCAGCCTCACTAGTAGCAACTGTTTCAACAGCTTATGCGGCTGGAATGAATAATAATGGTATAGGAATTAATAATCTTAGAAGTTATAATGATTATGGTAAGGAGGCAAAACGAGCTTCAGATATGTTTGCATCTATTGCAGGTGCTTCTTTTGATATGATGTCTCAACGTTTTAAGGCATCGGCTGCCACAGAAAACTCACAATTTATATTAACAAAATTAGATAAAGGTGTAGGATTGGTAAAAGTAAATAAAGATTCAGGTATCATAGAAAAAGAAATCATACTCGAAGATAAAAAGCCAGAGTACCAAGTAGATGAATACGGTGGTTATCTTTATTACAAGGCAGACGATAAGACTATTTATGCCTATGACCTTAAAAAATAAGTCTTATTGTTGAGGTTTGTTTATGATTAAGCGTAACCAATCGTAGTTACGCTTAATCTTCTTAAATTGTACCTTAATCGAATAAAAATTAGCTTACATATAAAAAACCTTAAATTGAAAATGCTATTAATCAATTTTCTTAAGAAAGCATCAGGTATACTATTTATAATGAATAGGGTATTTCTGATGCTTTTTTCTTCTGGTACTATGAAGAATACACTAATCGTTTCTTTAAGTATTTTTATGAGTAAAACAGCTTACTCTCAGAACTTGGATAGTCTTTTAACGGTTGCTCATAATACCAAAAATGATTCCGTAAAAATCAGGATGTACAATAAAATAGCCTTTGGCTATATTTTTAATAATACTGATAAAGCACTCGAGATTATTAAGGAAGGTAAAGTATCTGCTAAGGAGGCCAATTTTAATTTTGGATTAACTGAATTGGTAAATACACATGGTATATATATGGATGTTACCGGAAAGTCCGATTCTGCTGCTTATTACTTCAAAAAAGCACTAAAGATGAGTAGAGATTTTGGATTCAAGAATATTGAGTCCATGTGTGTTAACAACCTTGGTATGTTTAATTGGAATCGAGGCAATTATAATGAGGCACTAGATTACTTTTTTCAATCCTTAAAAATGGATGAAGCACTGAAAAGTGAAAAGTCCACATCTTATTCACTAAATAATATTGGACTCATTTACCAAGAGATGAATCTAAATGACAAAGCCTTGGAGTATCATAAGAAAGCATTAAACGTTAGAGAAAAATATAATCTTGAAAATGAACAGATTGCATCACACAATAATATAGGTATAAATTTAAAGGATTTAGGTAGAATAGATGAGGCTATCTTATCCTACAAGAAAGGATTAGCCTTGGCAAAAAAGCTCGATAACCGAATAGAGTACTATAAAATATTGGATAATCTGGCTAATGCATACTATTATAAAGGCAATAAAGACTTAGCATTAGAAACGTATTTAGAGGCTTTAAAAAAGAAACAAAATTATAATGGAGATGAGCGTGGAATGCTCTCTACTTATAATAATATTGCAACACTTTATAACGAAAAGAATTTACCAAAAGTAGCTAAACGTTACATAAATGAAGGGTTTGATTTGGTTAAGAAATACCCAGAGATAGAATTGGTTTCTGCCGATTTATACTTAACTATGGCAGAAAGCAATTACATGTTAGGAAGCTATGACCAAGCTAGAAAACAAAAGCAGATATACATCAAATTAAAAGATTCAATTTTTTCTGAAAAAAACGCCCAAAAAATAGCAGATTTAGAAGTTAAGTACGAAACTGAAAAAAAAGAAAAAGAGATTCTTATTCAAAGAGCAGAACTAGCAGAACAAGATTTAGTGATACAAAAACGAAATTATCAGCTTTATGGGTTAACATTTATAACTCTAATTTTGGGTTTGATAGGCTTTTTGTTTTATAACCAGCAAAAACTGAAAAACCAACAACTACAAAAAGAAAATGAACTTAAGGATGCTCTAATTAAAATTGAAACTCAGAATAAGCTACAAGAACAGCGATTGAGAATCAGTAGAGATTTGCATGATAATATAGGTGCGCAACTCACTTTTATTATTTCGTCAATTGATAATTTAAAGTATGGTTTTGATATTAAAGATCAAAAACTTACTCATAAACTAGAGACCATAAGTGATTTTACCTCTGGTACCATCTATGAGTTAAGAGATACTATCTGGGCAATGAACAAAAATGAAATTACTTTTGAGGATTTACAAACCAGAATTTCAAATTATATTGATAAAGCACATCTGTACGATTCTAATATTCAGTTTTCGTTTAATGTAGACAATAGTGTAGATACCACAAAAACGTTCACTTCTGTCGAAGGTATGAACATCCACCGTGTAATCCAGGAGGCTATACACAATAGTTTAAAGTATGCCGATGCCTCACAAATTAAGGTTGAAGTATCAAAGGTAGTTTCAAACTTAGTTTTTAAAATTTTGGATAACGGTAAGGGCTTTGATCTTTCATCAACCAAAAGAGGGAATGGCTTAACTAATATGGAAAAGAGAGCATCGGAAATTAACGGAGTTTTGAAAATAGATACAGGCTTGGGCAAAGGCACTTCAGTAAACCTCATAATTTAAAGTTTAATTTCATGAAAACCAGAATAGCCATAGTAGACGATAACACATTTCTAATAAAAGCAGTAGAAGAAAAACTTTCTTTTTTTGAAGATTTGGAGGTAAGATTTACAGCTATTAACGGTAGGGAGTTCATTGAAAAATTAGATGTTAACTCTAATGTTGATTTAATTTTAATGGATATTGAAATGCCAGTAATGAATGGTATTGAATCAACATATCTAGTAAAGCAAAAGTATCCTCACATAAAGATTATAATGCTTACTGTTTTTGATAATGACGAGAATATTTTTAATGCTATCAAAGCTGGTGCCGATGGTTATTTACTAAAGGAAATTAATGCTGGTGATTTACATTCTGGTATCTTGGAAACTTTAAATGGTGGTGCGGCTATGAATCCTTCAATTGCATTAAAAACGTTAAAACTACTTAGAAATCCCTTTGTAGAAGAAAAAGAAAAGGAAGAAATAAAACTCACAGGTAGAGAAGTAGATGTTTTAGAGCAATTAAGTAAAGGTCTAAGTTATAATGCTGTTGCAGAAAATTTAATTCTCTCCACAGGAACTATTAGAAAACATATTGAAAATATCTACCGCAAACTTCAGGTACATAATAAGCTTGAAGCTGTAGAAAAGGCTAAACGCAACAATATTATTTGACTACTACAAATAAGAGTTGTCATCCTGAACGTGTTTCAGGATTTCATGATAAGACAAGTTTAAATTTTTAAGGTTTTACCCTAACACTCTTAGGTACTAAAACTGTGTAATCACCATTATTTCTAATAACATCTCTTACTATCGAAGATGAGATGTAAGAGGTTTTAGCTGCTGTTAAAAGAAATACCGTTTCAATTTTTGAGAGCTTTCTGTTGGTATGGGCAATGGCTTTTTCAAACTCAAAATCTGCAGGATTGCGTAAGCCTCTTAAAATGAACTTTGCATTAATGACTTTGCAGTAGTCCACAGTTAAACCCTCGTAGGTCGTAACCTTAACTTTTGGTTGGTTTTTAAAAGCGTCTTCAATAAAAGCTTTACGTTCCTCAATAGAAAACATATATTTTTTATCGGCATTAATACCAATTGCAACAACAACTTCATCAAAAAGCTTAACACCGCGTTTTATTATGTCGTAATGTCCGTTAGTAATAGGATCAAAAGATCCAGGAAAAAGTGCGCGTTTCATTTATGATACTTCCTTTTGTTGCTTCAAAGATACTTATTAATTCTTCATTGCTTCCTCAATAGCGTTACTAAACAAATCTTCCATGCTAATACCTGCAGCAGCAGCTTGCTGAGGTAAGATGCTTTCTTTGGTAAGTCCTGGTACTGTATTCATTTCTAATAGATATGGTTCATCATTTTTAAAAATAAATTCGCTACGAGAAAAGCCTGTCATTCCAAGTACTTCGTAGATCTTTTTGGCTTGTGCCCTTACTTTATTGGCATAATCTTCAGAAATTCTTGCAGGAGTTATTTCTTGTGATTTTCCTTCATATTTTGCAGCATAATCAAAGAAGTCATTCTCCGATACGATCTCTGTAATTGGTAAAACAGTAACTTTACCTCTATAAGAAATAACACCAACAGAAACTTCCACACCATCTAAAAATTGCTCAATTATAATTTCATCATCTTCTTTAAAGGATTTTTCTATAGCAGCTTTAAGATCTTCTTTTTTATAAACCTTAGATATACCAAAACTACTTCCGGCTTTGTTGGCTTTTACAAAGCATGGTAAACCGACTTTAGCGACTATGGCTTTTTCATCTATTTTATCACCAAGATTGATGTAGTAGCTTTCTGCCGTCTTAATACCGTAAGGTTTAAGTGTTGCCAATAAATCACGCTTATTAAACGTTAAAGCGGCTTGGTACATATTGCAACTTGTTTGTGGTAAACCCCATAATTTAAAGTATGCCTGCATGTAGCCATCCTCACCAGGAGAACCATGAATGGCGTTAAAGACACAGTCAAATGTAATCTTATGGTCATTTACTGTAACGGAAAAATCATTTTTATCAACAGGAAACTCCTTGTCATCTTCATCAACATAAACCCATTTGTCCTTAAAAACATGAATACGATAAGCGTCGTATCTATCCGTGTTTAAACTATTATAAACAACGTTGCCACTCTTAAGCGAAATTTCATATTCGCTAGAGTAGCCTCCCATAATTATGGCAATATTTTTCTTCATACTTAGAGCCTAAAAACTAGATGATATAACTTGAATAAGTTGTAACGTAAAAGTATCATTTATTTTCTATAATCTAAATGAAACGTAGCATACGTATATTAATTTTTTAACGTTAGATTATTTATTTAGATTTGTCAACAAGTTAGCAGCCTATGAGTATTGTAAAGTTTTTAACCAGTAAAGTGTTTTTTAAGCAATTAGCATTGGCCATTGTTGCAATTGTTGTTATTAGTTTCTTAATTCTAAAATGGTTAGATATTACAACGAATCATGGTGAATTTGTAACAGTCCCTGACTTAAAGGGTAAATCTTTGGCAACCGTTGAGATAGAGTTGAATGATAACGACTTAAGAATGGAGATTCAAGATTCAGCCAATTACAATCCTAATTATCCTAAATATTCCGTCATAGAGCAAAATCCTGCAGCTGGTGCTCAGGTAAAGGAAAATAGAAAAATATATTTAATACTTAATCCTTCTGGTTACCGTAAAGTTGAGGTTCCAAATGTTTTAAAACGTACTTTTAGACAGGCTAAACCACAGTTAGAAGCTTTAGAATTCAAAATAGGTGAAATTACATATATTGATAATATTGGAAAAGATGTGGTATTAGGAATGAAACATAAAGGTAAAACCTTAAAACCAGGAACATTATTACCACTAACATCTACAATAGATGTCGTTTTAGGAAACGGAAATCGTTAATTGCATGGCAGATATCGTAGACATGTCTGAGGAGGAAGATGAACTTTATGAGCATTATGCTTTTAAGGTAGAGAAAGGGCAGCAACCACTTCGTATAGACAAATATTTAATGAACTTTGTTGAAAATGCCACCCGAAACAAAATTCAACAAGCGGCAAAAGATGGTAGTATTTTTGTTAACGGAACGCCAGTAAAATCTAATTACAAGGTTAAGCCAAATGACCATATTACCGTAAAATTTGAGCATCCACCACATGAATATTTATTGGTTGCCGAAGATATTCCAATAGATATTGTTTACGAAGATGATGATTTACTTGTAGTGAACAAACCAGCAGGCATGGTAGTGCATCCTGGCCATGGTAATTATTCAGGGACGTTAATTAACGGTCTCATTTATCATTTTGAAAACTTGCCAAACAATTCAAGTAATCGTCCAGGTTTGGTGCATCGTATAGACAAAGACACAAGTGGATTATTAGTAGTTGCAAAAACTGAACAAGCCATGGCACATTTGTCTAATCAGTTTGCCAAAAAAACAAGTGAACGCGAGTATGTAGCTTTAGTTTGGGGCAATATTGAAGAGGAACAAGGCACGGTTGAAGGTAACATTGGTCGTCATCCTAAAAACAGATTGCAAAACACAGTATATGAAGGAGATGAAGCCTATAAGGGTAAACCAGCAGTAACACATTACAAAGTTTTAGAGCGTTTAGGTTATGTCACTTTAGTAAGTTGTAAACTCGAAACTGGTCGTACACACCAGATCCGTGTACACATGAAGCACTTAGGTCATACACTTTTTAATGATGAACGTTATGGTGGTGAAAAAATTCTTAAAGGCACGACCTTTACCAAATACAAGCAGTTTATTGAGAATTGTTTTAAAATTTTGCCAAGACAAGCGTTACATGCAAAAACTTTAGGATTTGAGCACCCTACCACAGGAAAAAGACTAAGCTTTTCTACTGAAATACCAGAAGATATGCAGCAGTGTATAGAGAAGTGGAGAAGCTATGCAAAGCATCAATCCTAAATTCCTGCGAAAGCAGGAATCTTTTTTAGTTTATAGGAATCACGTATTGTCTTGCTGAATTTACTTGTGCTGAACTTGTTTCAGTATCTAAGCATCTACTAAATATCAAATAGAAGCTACTTATAACACTATTAAAATAAGTTTTTATTGATGCTTGAAACTCTATGCTTTACATCGTATTTTTACAATTGAAAAATTAGTATAATATTTAAATGAGATTCCTGCTTTCGCAGGAAGATACCTATGAAACTCGTATTATCACCAGCTAAATCCTTAGATTTCGAAAGCAAATTACCAACCACAAAAACAACAGAAGGTTGCTTTTTAGCGGAGGCAGAACGCTTAAATAATTTATTGAAAAAGAAATCAGCTAAAAGTTTATCAAGTCTGATGCACATTTCGGATAGTTTGGGCCAGCTCAACTATGAGCGTAATCAAGAGTGGAGTTTACCGTTTACAAAAGATAATGCACGCCAAGCCATTTATGCCTTTAATGGCGATGTGTACAGAGGTTTGGATGCTTATACAATTGATACAAAAAAGTTAGACAAAGTCCAGGATACAGTGAGAATCATTTCTGGCTTGTACGGAATTTTAAAACCGTTGGATTTAATTCAACCTTACCGACTAGAAATGGGTACAAAAATGCCAGTTGGTAAAAATAAAAACCTTTACGAATTCTGGAAGAAAAAAGTAACCCAAGCTTTAAATGACGAATTAGAAGAGGGGGAACTGTTTTTAAATCTAGCGAGTAACGAGTATTTTAAAGCCATTGATACAAAAGTTCTAAAAGTTCCTGTAATTGATATCAATTTTAAAGAATTTAAAGGTGGTAAATATAAGACCATAGCTATTTTTGCTAAGTTAGCGCGTGGCCTAATGACACGTTATATCATAGATACCGATGCCAAAACACTAGAAGACATTAAAGGTTTTAATTACGAAGGGTACAGACTTAGTGAAGAACTGTCATCTGAAAAAGAATTGGTTTTTACAAGATAGGTTTTTCTTAAGGCTTAGGTAAAGCTTTGCTCTTCTTCTTATTAATATAATGACGTAATACTCCGCCTTTAACAGTATTAACGTCAAACTCAACAATAAAAGCTTTTGGGTCTATTTTGTCAACTATGCGATACATCTTTTTGATATCTATTCTGTTGACTATGATGTGGATAATATCAAAATCTTCGGTTTTTCCGGAACTTCCTAAACCACGAGTACCTTTGTAAAGTGTCATACCTGTACCAAGTTCTTGCATTATGGCCATTTCTACGTCTTGAAACTTTTTAGACACTATAGTAACTCCAATAAAATCTTCAAAACCTTCAATAATCAAATCAGTGACCTTGGCCGTAACAATGTAAGTAAGAATTGAGTAAAGCGCCACTTCTACTGATAAAATTAATGCTGTAATACAGAAAAGAATTACATTAAAAACCAATATAATTTGCCCAATACTAATTCCAAATTTATCGTTTAGATATATGCCTAAAATCTCAGATCCGTCAAGAACAGAACCATTGCGGATAGAGATACCAATACCTGCACCTAAAAACAAACCACCAAAAATGGATATCAATAGTTTATCATCGGTTATGGTATCAAAATTTTCAAAATGAATAAAAAGTGCTAACCCGAGAATGCTTATTATAGATTTTATAACTATGCGCTTAGAGACCGTAAAAAAGCCCAAAATTAAAAAGGGAATGCTAAAAAGAACTAACAATACAGAAATATTAATATCTACTTGGGTTTTTACTAGGAGTGCAATACCTGTAACGCCTCCGTCTAAGAATCCGTTGGGCAATAAAAATGCTTTGAGTCCAATACTTGCTAATATAATACCAAGTATAATCTGAATATATTCTGAGATGATTTTTATGGGCTGTGTATCTTTCAGTGGGCTATTTTTTTCTAAAGATAGCACACAAAATCAAATTCAACGTTGATTTGTTAAACAAAAAAACCTCTAATTTATTAGAGGTTTTTCTATTAAAATTGTTTTTAATCTTTTGGACGTTTGTGTTTTCTTTTGTGTTTTTTGCTATCGTTAAACGCTTTGAATTCCTCAAAATCTATAACTCCATCACCATTTTTGTCCATAGATGAAAAGTGCTTTTTTAAGCGATCTTCCTTAGCGAGCTCTCTTCCTTGTTCAAATTCTTCTAGCGACAAAGCACTATCTGTATTAGCATCTAAAGTTTTAAAGCGTTCTTCAATAACTTCAGCTTTAATTTCTTGGCGTTGGGTCTTACTTTTAAACTCTTCTAAGGATAGTGTGCCATCTTCATTGGTATCTAATTTTTGAAATAATGCCTCAGGCTTAGGTCTTTCCTTTCGTTTTCTGTCTTGAGCGTTAGTAGATGTAAATGCACATAGTATAAACAATACTAAGCTGATTTTTAAAGTTTTAGAAATCATAATTTTTGCGTGTTAGATACTGAAAAACATAAGTATATGTTAATGAACGCTATTAGGACTTCTCATTTTATTATTCGTTTAATTAGACTATAGGTTTTGTGATTTATTTAACGAAGTTGCCTTAAGCCTTCATATACGATAATGCTAACGGCATTTGATAGATTAAGACTTCTAATGTCTTCACTATACATTGGTATTTTGAAAAGGTCTTCTTTTCGTTCTTCAATTAAAGGCTTTGGTAAACCAACAGATTCTTTTCCAAAAACAAGAAACATATCGTTTTCAAATTGAATATCCCAATGCGATTTTGTACCGTGACTACTTAGAAATACCATTTTTTTGTCAGTATTCTTCAAGAAGAATTCTTCTGTGCTTTCGTAATAACTGATTTCTAGGTGTTGCCAATAATCAAGTCCTGCTCGTTTTAGGCGTTTGTCGTCAATTTCAAAACCGAAAGGTTTTACCAAGTGTAATTGAGATCCTGTAGCCAAAGCTAAACGACCAATATTACCTGTATTGTTTGGTATTTCGGGTTCTATAAGGACGATGTTCAATGCCATAATAATTGTCATTCTGAACTGTCACACTGAGCGCAGTCGAAGTGTTGTTTCAGAATCTCACTTTTTTAATCTTAAGGATTATTAATCTTATCAACAATACAAATGGAAACCCATGAAACAACAGATCAAAATAATCCTTTGCAGTCATCCCAACAGCACCACCTGCCAACCACCTTACTTTACCAAAAATGTGAGGTTCTGGAAAAAATGGCGCTAAGCCTAATGTAAGACATAATAAAATAACTAATTTCCAATCGTTTAAAAGTTTCATAAACAAGATTAGTATTTATAATTTGTTTTTCCTAAGAGTCCAAGACCTTGCGAAGTAAAATTATTTTCAATAAACCTAGAAGGGTTAATGCTCCATTTTTCTGCAACTTCATAAATATACTTAGCATTTGGCCAAGGTATGGTATACTCAACGTAAACCTCATTATCAGGGCCCAATGAGTATTCTATATCTGTATGAAGTCCTTTAAATGTTGAAGGGCTTTTTTTGAAGTCCTTTGTTAATTTTTCACTGAATTTATATTGAATTAAACTACCATACAGCGGAATGTTTTTTTCGGCTAGAGTTTTTGTGCCTTTTTCAGTAACAACACTGTTGTTGTTATAGTATACATATCGATCTAAATTGCCATCAGTAGCTTTTGCTAAACCAAATGTTTCTTTTCCGACGTAGTAATAACTGAAGTGGCCAAATGCAGAACTTAATTCAATGGCAAAGTCTTCAAATTTTTTGTGAGTAATATGCGGTAGGTCGTAACCTGTCACTATAATCCACTCATCATTTATTACAGGAGAAATAAACACACGACTATCAATTCTATTTGTTTGATATGAATTTTTTATTCCTAGTTCCCAATTTGTAACCTCGTATTTTTCTAAACCCATTATGGAAGCAACTTTTTTCTGATCTTTTGTTTTTAGTGCCATCCAGATTCTTTTACTAGGATGAAAATTCTGTATACTATCTGCTTCAATTAATGGCTTTGTAGTTTCTTCAACAATATTGTCTGTTGCAGTCTTTTTTTCAGAATTACAGTTGAATACAAATAGTATCAGGGTTATAATAATGCAATGTTTAGGTCTCATTTTTTAAGAATGGTTTTAGTAAATTTATCTATGTTTGAAATACCATTAGCGGTTAAATACTTTATAAAAGCACTTCCAATAATGGCTCCTTTGGTAAATTTAGTAGCTTGGGTAAAGGTTTCATTATTAGAAATCCCAAAACCTACAATCTGAGGATTTTTCAAGTTCATTTTAGAGATACGTTCAAAATAGTTGGTTTGCTCCTCTCCAAAACCAGATTGCGCACCAGTTGTGCTTGCTGAACTTACCATATAAATAAAGCCATTTGAAATAGAATCGATATATCTAATACGTTCCTCAGAGGTTTGAGGTGTGATTAAAAACACATTGATAAGCCCATATTTTTCAAAGATAGCTTTGTATTCCTCGTCATAAACATCTGCAGGTAAATCAGGAAGTATTAATCCATCGATACCAATCTCTTGGCATTTTTTACAAAAGGCTTCCACACCATATTGCAACACAGGATTAAAATAACCCATAATGATTAATGGAATTGAAACTGACTTTCGAATATCCTTAAGTTGTTCGAATAGTTTTTCTGTGGTCATTCCATTTTTTAGTGCAGCGGTTGAACTGGCTTGAATGGTTGGTCCATCAGCAAGTGGATCGCTAAACGGCAGACCAATTTCAATCATATCAACACCACTTTGTTCTAAATTTTGAATAATAGAAATGGTGTCATCAATATTTGGGTAGCCTGCTGTAAAGTATATGGACAATAGCTTTTTGTCTTGGTTTAGTTTTTGGTTTATTCTGTTCATATATATTATAGAAATGAGATATGAGAATTTAGATATTAGACATTTATTGAAAGCGTACTTTTAAAAGTCTTATGTCTGTTTTCTCACATCTAGCGTCTTTTAAAGCTTGAAATAATCAATATAATTCTGTAAATCCTTATCACCACGACCAGATAAACTTATGACAACAATATCCTCTGGTTGAAATGTTTTATGCTTAAAAACAGCCAAAGCATGAGAACTTTCTATCGCAGGAATAATACCTTCCAGTTTAGTTAATTCTAAACCGGCTTGCATAGCTTCATCATCTGTTGCAGAGTAAAATTCACCACGACCCGATTTGTACAAATGCGAATGTAATGGACCAACACCAGGATAATCCAATCCTGCGGAAATAGAATAGGGTTCGGTAATTTGACCATCAGCAGTTTGCATTAATAAAGTTTTACAACCGTGGATAATACCTTCTTTACCTAATGCTGAAGTCGCAGCGCTTTCACCAGAATGGATGCCTTTGCCGGCAGCTTCTATCGCAATAATACCAACGCTTTCATCATCTAAAAAGTGATAATATGTTCCAGCTGCGTTACTACCACCGCCAATACAGGCAACCACATAATCTGGATTTTCTTGGCCTTCTTTTTCTTTGAGTTGCCATTTTATTTCTTCTGAAATTATAGATTGAAATCGTGTCACCATATCAGGATATGGATGAGGTCCTATAGCTGAGCCAATAATATAATGGGTGTCTACGGGATTGTTAATCCAGTCTCTAATGGCTTCGTTGGTAGCATCTTTTAAGGTTCTACTTCCAGATAATGCAGGTCTTACTTCAGCTCCCAACATTTTCATACGAGCAACGTTTGGTGCTTGTCTGGCAATATCAATTTCTCCCATGTACACGATACAGTCTAGTCCCATTAGTGCACAAACGGTAGCTGTAGCAACTCCATGTTGTCCGGCTCCGGTTTCGGCAATGATTCTGGTTTTGCCCAGACGTCTTGCCATTAATATTTGACCGATGGTGTTATTAACCTTGTGTGCACCAGTATGATTTAAATCTTCACGTTTGAGATATACTTTAGTGTTGTATTTTTCTGAAAGGCGTTTGGCAAAATAGAGTGGAGACGGTCTGCCAACATAATCTTTTAATAGTTGATGGAATTCTTCTTGAAAAGAGGGTTCTGCCATTACTTTGAGATAGTTTTGACGTAACTCTTCTACATTGGGATAGAGCATTTCTGGTATAAAGGCACCACCAAATTCGCCGTAGTAGCCTTTAGTGTTAATATTGTAGCTCATAAATAAATTTTTCTAATTCATTAATATTTTTCAGCCCTGGATTAATTTCAAATTTGCTGTTAATGTCTATAGCATGGCAATATTTAGATTCCTCCCTTTGCAGGAATGACAAAATGTTGTTCATTTCATCTAATCCAATGCCTCCACTTAAAAAGTAAGGTTTTGTTGATGGGTAATCTTTTAATACATCCCAATTGAAGGTGTAACCGTTTCCGCCAGGTAATTTTCCTTTGGTGTCGAACAAATAATAATCAACCAAATTTTTATAAGGTCTTAATTGAGAAAAATCAAATTCATCTTTAACAGAGAAAACTTTTATGATTTTAGGGAGTTTTATGAATGAGTCTGAAATTATTCTTAAAAGGTTTTTTAAATATTCAGGAGATTCTTGTCCGTGTAATTGAATATAATCTAGGTTATGTTCTTCAACCTTAGTTTGTATAAAGTTAATGTCGGCATTTACAAATACACCAACTTTTTTGATTGTTTTTGGTAAATCTGGAATGACACCTTCAAAATTTCGCGGTGATTTGTCGTAAAATATAAAGCCAAGATAGTCTGGTTGCAATGCTGCAACTTCGGACGTGTTATATTTCATTCCACAGATTTTAAGTTTCATTGGTTTAGAGTATTAATGAATTCTGTTGCA